>DASSFL010000001.1:0-4434 GCA_035694525.1 Candidatus Udaeobacter sp.
TCTTCCTTGCGATCTACGACTACCGAGGATGCGTTCTTTTCCTTCAAAACATTTTGCTCGAATTGGGTCTGCAGAGTTGCGAGCTCGGCATTGATTTTCTTGAGCTTCTCCTTGTCCGCATCGGAGAGCTTCGCGCCCGCCCGCACGAAATCCTTGTAATAGCGCTCGAGCAGGTAAACCGATTCCGGATCGAGTCCGAGGTTGTTGCGATTGTCGTAAAGCTCCTGGACCCGCGCGAACAATTTCGGATTCAAAAAAATCTCGTCGTGATGCGCGGCAAGTTTCGGAGCCATTTCCTTGTCGATCTTCTGCAGCGTTGGATTTGTGTTGCAGGCGTTCAGGTTCGAAAAGGTGCGCTGTGCGCGGTCGAGCAAACGGCCGGTCCGTTCCAGCGCGACAATGGTGTTGTCGAATGTTGGCTTTTCAGAATTGTTCGCGACTGGTTCAACTTCCTTGAGTTGCTCGCGCATGCCGGCATCGATTGCGGGCGCGAAGTGTTCGTCCTTGATCTTATCGAACGGCGGGACGTGATACGGCAGCGAGCTTTCGGTGAGCAATGGGTTATCTGCGGTATTAGGAGTTTGCACGGGTGACGTTTGGGCGATGACAGAGATAGCTGCGATGTGCGCCATTGCCACAATTAAGCCGAGCACTGCGCCGGCAGATGTCGATTTTACCAGTGAATAGAAACGAACGTACATGGGTCGCATTTTCCACGCGCTCGCGCTGCCAGGCAACAGCGATTACGGTCGCGCACGAGCATGAAACGTTTTCTCGAAATCTTGCTGCTGATACCGTCGGTCGCAGCGCTGGCAACAAACACGGCCCCGACCTTCGATGACAAGGCAGCGGAACGATTCGCCGGGTTGGCGCTGGCGTGCGTAGGCAAGCAATACCCGAACAAAATCAGTCATGTGCTGAATAGCGATGCGGACGTGGCACCGCCGCGCAAGCTGACTCCCGCGTTTTACGGATGTTACGACTGGCATTCGTCGGTACACGGGCACTGGCTGCTTGTGAGACTACTACGCACGTTTCCAAACGCGTCGTTTGCCGGAGCGGCGCGCGAGGCGCTGCGTAAAAGTCTTACGACCGAAAATTTGAAGCAGGAAGCTGCGTATCTTCGCGGAGAGGGCCGCGTCAGCTTCGAACGGCCTTATGGATTGGCGTGGCTGTTGCAATTGTGCGCTGAACTGCGCGAATGGGATGACGATCAGGCACGAGAGATGTTGGCGAATCTGCGTCCACTCGAAGACGCAGCGATCGAGCGATTGAAGCCCTGGCTGCCGAAACTTTCGCATCCGGTGCGTATCGGCGAGCACGATCAAACAGCGTTCGGACTCGGCCTGATGCTCGACTACGCGCGCTCAACCAAAAACGATTCCTTTGGCAGGTTGGTTGCGGATTCAGCGAGAAAGTTCTTCCTGGCGGATAAGGATTGTCCGCTTAGTTACGAACCGTCAGGTGAAGATTTTCTTTCACCCTGCCTGGGCGAGGCGGATGTGATGCGTCGGGTTTTGTCGCAAACGGAATTCGCGAAATGGCTCAGTGATTTCCTGCCGCAAATCCCGATGACCGGAAACGGTGACTGGCTGAAACCGGTTGTCTCGCCCGATCCGAGCGATCCCAAACTCGCGCATCTGGACGGGCTAAACCTGAGTCGTGCCTGGATGCTGGAAGGAATTCTGTCAGCGCTGCCACAGGATGATCGGCGCAGAGCCGCGCTGCAGGCTGCAGCAGACGCGCATCGGCGCGCAGGTCTCGCCGCGGTTACTGGCGCGCATTACGAAGGCGGACATTGGCTCGGAAGTTTTGCAGTTTATCTCACAACCCAGCGCGGGATCCAAAAAGAAGGAGCGACTGCGTCGCAGCAGGCAAAGAGCGTGTCGGAAAAGGTCGGGCGTTAATCGGCCGCGACCGTCCGCTCAGATTCGCGGCGAGATTTTCCTCCCGAAGGCTCCCATGCGCGTCTTTGCCAGAATTCCTTCAGGTCCGATTGATTACCGCGAAAAATGTTGCGCTCCGCCTTCTTAATATTGGCAACACTAATTGGGTAAACGGAGCGCGGCCGAGCGCCTTTGCCATCGCCACAATGTTGCCAAAGAGACCAGTAGCTCCACGGCGACGTTGGGCGTGGCTCGCTGTGATAATTTGCCATCCATAGCCAACACTTCGCCAAAACGCTTCTCTGCCCATTAGTCACCTTGCTGCTATTCATCGCCTGCCGCAGATGATATTCGCCGGAATAAATGCCCGGATATACGCCCGTGCGTTGGCGAATTCGCTCAACAAAAGCGACCGCCTGATCAACCCGCATCGTGCCACCGGGATAATGACCATTCTTCTCGAAATCAAGGACCAGCAGAACACCCGGGCCTCGAGCCCCCGAATCGACTTGCGCCCACGCGCTGGACACCGCGCTTAAAAAATGATCAGCCTGACGGACCGGATCGCTCCCGTTGGCGTAGTGATAGGCCCCCCAAAGCAGGCCTGCGCGTGTCGCTGCCAATTGCCGGTCCAGATATTTCGCATCGCGTGTGAAAGGCGGATATGTGGCTTCATGAATCACGCCGATAATGCCTTCGCGTTTCATCGCGGCAAAATCCGGCCGCATCATGTCGTAATGTGAAAGATTCACCACGTTGCTGGCCGAGAAGGCGCACGCCGGAAGCAAAAAAAACAAAGCTGCAGCCCGCAAGATAGACAATCGCATCACGATCCCAAATGCAGCAGACATATCGAACCGCTGTCGCAAACTTGCAAGAGCATCTTTTCAACGGCTTGCGAATATTTCAGCTGTAGCCGTGGGCGGTGACCGCGGCACTTACCCCGTGAAACATCCATACGGCCGAGGTCAACGCCCTCGGCTACAGGGCGGCCAAATCAGCCGATTCATTCAGATTCAGGAACAATTTTCTTTCCAGCGATGTGACGGGCACTACCCGAAGTTTTCCCTCCGTCGCGAGGCGGCCTGCCACAGTTTGCATTGAAAAATCCTTTCCGGAAAGTGCGCTCTGAAAATTCGCGAGCGTTTCCTGCGGATAAATCGCCGCCAACGGCTCAAAGCGATCCTCGATTTTTGCAATCACACCACGGCCCGGCTCAATCTGATTGCAAAGGAACTTCAGGTATTCTTCCGTCATGAACGGCATGTCGATCGCGAACGCGAGCAAATGTTGAGCGCGCATCCGCGTCAGTGATGCAGCCAGACCGCTCAGCGGCCCGCGTGATGGAAGATCGTCCGCGATAAACTGCACGTCGGCAGGACGCCAGACCGGATCGGTGCGCGCAGAAACGAAGATTTCGGTGGGCTCCAATTTCTGCAACAGTTCCAGTTGAATTTGCCATAGCGGTTTGGCGTGAAACAAAAGTGTTGCTTTGTCCCTGCCCATCCGGCGCGATTCCCCACCGGCGAGCAATACGGCGCTGATGTTCATGCCGAGCGTTTACGCTGTCATTCCGAGCGACGCGAGGAACCTCACACAGGCTGATTGATCACGCTCTTTCCTTAGCGTATCGCAAACTTCGTAGGAGACTTCCTTCGCTGCGTTCAGGATGACCGTTGGGCACGGTCGAACGCAGCTTGCCATCGCTGAGAATTTTGGCGCGCAGACCGCCGCGTCCTTTTAAGAAATCTTCGGCTCCTGGCGCGAATGCCCGATTCATCCAGTAACACGGCGCACACTCCTGCGTACCGAACAAACAGATGCCCTGAACCTCGAATTCCTTGTCGATTAACTCGTTCAGATCAACGCCGCGTGTAATCACGTTGCGCCGCGCTGTAGCCGGCGAGCAATCGTGCAAGTCGAGTGCAACGCAAAGCTCATCGAAAACATCGAGCGAAAAAAATGTGATCTGGCCTTTGTAGTCGTCCTTAAAATCGAAGTAACGATCGCCGCGGATCCCACTGCCCGCGACACATTCGAGCACGGGCACTTCGATCATGGGGTGCGTGTCCGGTTCCCGACCGTGGTGGCCAACGAAATTGTGCCCCGGCGAAATGTACAAGTGACAGATTTCCACCGGCTGCAACAATATCTGAAATCATCGTAGATGAAAGAACCGCATAGCATCGGCCCGGGAAGAATCATCCGGCGAAAAAAAGACGGTTCGCTCGAATATTTGCGCGACGATCTCACCATTGAAGAGCCGCTCGAAATTCGAATTGGCCGCAAAACTCTGGCTACGACTATGCGCACGCCTGGCAACGACGATGAACTCGCCGCTGGTTTTCTCGTGTCCGAAGCGATTGTGCGCAATCGAAGCGCGATCGAGAAGATTTCGCGAGATAGAGACAATAGAGTGATTGTCGATCTCGCCGCCAATGTGAAAGTGAGGCTAAATTCCGCCCAACGTTTCGGAACAATTTCATCGAGTTGTGGCTTATGCGGCAAGACGAGTATCGACGAGATCCGGCAAAATTTCCCCCCCGTC
>DASSFL010000002.1:0-8624 GCA_035694525.1 Candidatus Udaeobacter sp.
TCATTCGCAACACGCGACCAGACTGCGACGAGCTGATTTGGTTTTGGGAAGGGAAGTGGGTGGAGCAAGACAGCATCGATCACGCTGAAAATGGCGCTATTTGCGCCGATACCGAGCGCAAGGGTCAAAATCGCAATCGCGGTGAAACCCGGTGCCTTGACCAGCATCCGCAATGCGTATTTGAAATCGCTCAACATGTTCCCTTGGCGATGCTCGACTGGTTAGCGACTGGCGATCTCTGAGGATGAAGGTTTGATCGTGATATTTCCGGCTGAAGTCTCTAGCTTCACCGATTTTCCGCCGCCATTCAGTTTGCCGCGCAAATGCTCGTTATCGACGTCGTTGGTCTCAAACGGCAAACGGCTGAAGATTTCGCCCACGCTGGTGCTCGCGTCGATGTCAACCGTCGCAGTTGCCGACAGAGAGACGTCAATGTTTCCCGCGCTTGTTTGCAGCTTCACATCGCCGACGACATCAGCAGGAATTGAAGCGTTGATCGATCCGCCGGACGTCTTGCCGATAACTTTTCCTGTGATCCTTTGCAAACTGAGATTTCCACCGCTGGTCTTGACTTCGGTGTCGCCGGAAAAATTATGAACCTCGATCCGCCCGCCTGAGGTTCTAGCGTCCAAAGTGCCCGTTCCCTCCGCTACGGTAATGTCGCCGCCACTCGTTTCGACTTTGATCGGACCGCGACAATCCTCGACCTTGATCGATCCACCACTGGTGTTGGCGCTGAGCGTTCCTTCCAAATGCTTCAATGCCAGTTTGCCGCCACTGGTTTTCACCGTCGTACTCCCCGTGATTTCGCCGACGCCAACATCGCCGCCGTCGGTGCGAAGATCGGTCTCAAATTTCTTCGGCACGTGAATCGTGTATTGGCCGTGCGTTTCTGAGTGACCGAAATTCCACCAGTCCTTCTGTTTCGACCCACGCGCCCGCACAGTTATGACATTGCCATCCTTGGTGATGGTAACTGGAGTGACAGAAAAGTACTCCTTTTCCCTGGTTTCATCACCAAAGTCGATTTTGCGGTGCGCTTCCAGCGCGACCTTGTTATCGGCGCCAGTGGTCACGTCGATTGTTCCAAAGTCGACGTCAACGATCAACTTGCCGCCGGGCGTCGCGTCAACTTGTTGACTGATATTTTCTTCGGACGCTGCCGAAGCCGTCAGAGCCAGAATGAAGAATAAGAATGAACTTTTAAGAACTGTAAACATAGTGTGTTAGTGGGTTAAGTGCCGTCGTGTGGGTGAATGATCTTGTCGTAGGATAAGTTTTTCGCGGAGTGCATGACCTGCATGACAGTTGTGTCACTCGTAACGCAACGCCTCCACGGGGTTGACGCGCGTAGCGCGACGCGCGGGAACAAAACAAGAAACAGCTGCAACGAGCGTGAGTAATCCCGCCACTGCGAAATAAATCGTCGGGTCGAGCGCGTTCACCTTGAACAAAAAGTTTTTCAAGGCAGCGGCCACAACGACTCCGAGCAGTAGCGCAACTCCGCCAGCGCCAAGTACAAGACCAATCGCGAGCTGCCACGCGCCCTGCGTCATCACCATCCGGAAAATTCGCGCGGCGTCAGCGCCTAGCGCCATTCGAATTCCAAACTCCTGCGTGCGCTGGTTCACCGAGAAACTCATCACACCGTAAAGTCCGACGGCTGAAAGAATGAAGGCGACGATTCCGAAAATCGTGAACAACGTCGCAATGATGCGACTGGCAGAGAGAATTTCATTGTGAAATCGTCCCGGCGTTCCAGCAAAATAAGTCGGAAGGTTCGAATCGAGCTCGGCAACCGCTCTGCTCAAAACTTGGCCAAGGTTGTCAGCCCGTTGACCTGCGCGCGGACGAACAACGATCGTGCAAAACTGAGGAGCCGGAGATGCGCCCAACAGTGGCATGTAAAATCCCACGCTCTCGGTTTGCTGATCGAACGGACCTTGCATCAAGGTATCCGGTACGACGCCGACAATGGTTCGCCACGGCTGCGGCTGACCCGGATTGAAGATTCGCACCTGGTGACCAACTGCGCTTTGGTTGCCCCAATACTTCCTCGCAAAACTCGCGTTCACAATTGCCACCGGTTGCTTTGAATCGATATCGTCGATGGTGAAATCGCGGCCTTCGAGAATTTTCAAACCAAGCGTCGTGAAATAATTGTCCGAGACCGATTCGAAATTTCCGCGCGGGCGATCCCGATCGGTGAGATAATTTTGACCGTCAACTTCGTATTGGCCCTGGCCGTCGAATGTCATGCGGAAGCGACTGCTCATCGCGGCGGACTCGAACTGGGAATTGGCCCGCAGGGCACGCACCGCACGCTGGAAAAATTCGCGCCGTGAATCTTCACTTGGATACGCGCCCTCCATCAACGCCATCCGCGCAGCGTAAATGGCATTTTCGTTGTAGCCGTAGTCCAGCTTCATCTGATTTCGGATCGATTTGATTTCGAGCGTCGTGGCGATTAAGAGCGCTGCAGTCAGCGCGATTTGTCCGATCACAAGCATGCGGGTGATGATGTTGACCGATCGACTGCTGTTGCCGCGGCCACCTTCTTTCATGATCTCCGCTGCGTTGCCTCTGGTGCTCAGGAATGCTGGGACTAGACCGGAGGCGATCGTGGCCAGCAGAGTCATCGCGATGGTGAAAACGAGGACCGATCCATCGATCGTAAATTTCCAATAATAAGGTGCCGGAAAGGGCAACGCGTTAATCGATCGAACGAAGAGATCGACAGCCCAATAGGCGATGATCACGCCCGCGATGGTCCCGAGCACTGCGATAAGCAGACTTTCGGTCAACATTTGGCGCACGAGTCTCCACCGCGTCGCGCCGAGAGCCCCGCGAATCGCCAGTTCCCTTGCCCGCAACGCAGCACGGCCAAACTGCATGTTCATCACGTTCACACAGGCGATCAGCAACACGAGGATGACCGCGGCGAGCATTGCCCAGACGGTCTGACGAAATTGGACGCCAGTGAATGTATTCAGCAGCGGCTGCACGCTGGCCGACGTCAGATTCTGATTCGTCTTGGGATTGTCCTCTGCCAAATGGCGAGCAAGCGCAATAAACTCCGCATTCGCTTGATCAATAGTCACACCTGCTTTGAGCCGGCCCATGACTGCAGGCGCATTATTGCTCGCTCCCAGCCGCAAGTCGCCACGCGGCTGTGGCGGAAACTCATTATATAAAGGCGTCCAGAGCTCCTCCGAGATCGGGAACTTAAAATTCGGTGGCATCACCCCGATGATGGTCGCGGCTTTGCCGTTAATTCGGACGCTTTGTCCGACAATGTTTGCGTCCGCGCCGAAATCGCGTCGCCAGATTTCGTCGCCGAGGATCGTGACCTTTTCCGCGCCGGGCTTGTTGTCCGCGGCCGTAAAATCGCGGCCGAGGACCGGCGAGACACCGATGATCTTGAAAAAATCTTCGGTTACGTAAGCGCCGGTATAACGCTGCGGGTTGTTCTTGTAAGTGACGTTGACAGTCGATCCGTTGAGATAGCCGGCCATCATCGAGAATGATTTTTGCGCCGCTTTCAGATCCTCGTAATCCTGTGCAGTCGGAACATTGCCGATACCGAAATTGTTGTTTTGATCGCTCGCTTTCGGATCGATCAGCCCAACGCTCATTAACTGTTCCGGATGTGGGAAAGAGAATCCGCGCAACACGATCGCGTTAACGATGGTGAATTGGGTTGTTGCACCGCCAATGCCGAGACCAAGCACGAGCACCGCGAGAAAACAAAACGCTTTGTCTTTGAGCAAAACACGCAGCCCAACTCGGACATCCTGGCGAAAAGAATCTAAAATCATACGCATTTACCTCTCTTATTTGTTAACGATCCAGCCATCCCGCAGTTGAATGACGCGTTTGCCGTACGACGCATTCTTCTCCGAGTGCGTGACCTGCACGATGGTCATTCCTTGCTCATTCAGCTTGCAGAAGAGCTCCATGATTTCTTCACCCTGGCTGGAGTGCAGATTGCCTGTGGGTTCATCGGCGAGTAGAAGTTTGGGTTGGGCGATGATCGCGCGTGCAACGCCTACCAATTGTTGTTGGCCACCGGAAAGCTGACTCGGATATAAATCTTTTTTACCGACGATTTGGAAACGATCGAGCGTGTCCGCGACCATCGCAGCACGTTCACTCTTTTTGTAGTGACGATAAGAAAGTGGAATATCCAGGTTCTCGTAAACCGTGAGGTCATCGAGCAAATGATATTGCTGAAAAACGAATCCGATCTGTTCGTTCCGCAGCGTTGCGCGTTCTTTAGGCTTTAGATGATGCACCGCGGTTTCGCCCAAAAAATATTCACCGCGCCAGCCGTGATCGTGCATGCCCAGGATGTGCAAAAGCGTCGATTTACCCGCGCCCGAAGGCCCCATCACCGAGACGAAGTCGCCTTCTTCGATCTCCAGATTGATGTCACGCAGGACATAAAAAAACTTTTCCTTCGCCAAGGGATAAGAGCGTTCCAGATTTTTAAGTTTGATCATACGTTTACTCGGCGCGCAATGCTTGGACTGGATCGACCCGCGTGGCGCGTCTCGCGGGCAACCATGTGGCAATAAGTGCGGCGATAGTGAGTACTAGTGGCGCGACGGTGAATGCGATCGGATCAAGCGCGGGAACTCCGTACAGAATCCCGCTCAAAAGTTTTGCGGTCGCAGTGGCAAGCAATAGCCCGATCGCAACTCCACTGATCAACATGACGGAGCCTTCCCGCATAATCATTCGCAACACCGCTCCGGCCTGAGCACCTAGCGCCATCCGGATTCCGATCTCGCGGGTGCGTCGAGCGACGGAGTAAGCCTTGACTCCGTAAAGACCAACAACGGCGAGACCGAGCGCAAGTGCCCCAAAGATGGAGAACAACGCCGCGCCCGCGCGAACGAGCCAGAGGTCCAGGTTTGAATCGAGATGCTGGGCGAACGTTCGCAACGAAAGGATCGGGATTGCTGGATCGACATCGCGCACGGTGCGTCGTAGCAAATTGGCCGTGGTGGCTTCGTTTCCGGGAGCGAGCGAACGAAACCGAACAAAAAAGGAAATGTCACTTTGGAATCCACGCGCGAACGGCAAATAAATTCCGCCGGCCGGCTCCTCCGTTTCAAACAGCGCGTGACGCGTTGCCGGAACGATACCGACTATTTCGATGCTCTCTTTCTCTCCGCTGTTCAAATCGGCGCTCGTTCCCTTTTGGTCCGCATATTGGATGCGTTGCCCAACCGCATCACCATCCGGCCAGAGTTTCTTTGCCAGAACTTCGTCAATTATCGCGACCTTTGGACCCGCCTGGGTCGCCTCCGCTTCAGTGAACCCGCGACCCCGAGTCACTGGTAATCCAACGGTTGAAAAATAATCCGCGCCGACGCTGTTCCAAGCCACCTCGAAGGCAAGGCCTTCGGCCGCGGTCGCCGGCTTCGCGTCTGAAGCGGGATGGACACCCGCGCGTTGGACTTTCCTGCTTAACTCAAACATTCCGAACGGAACGAGTGAAGAAATGCTCGCGCGCTCCACGCCCGGGAGTGCGGCCAGTCTCTCGTTCAAGTTGCGATAAAGTTCCTGAGCGCGCTTTGGTTCGTAACCCGCCAGGCTCGCATCGACTTGGAGAATGTAGCTTGCGCCCGGTCTTAATCCGGTATCAACGGACGCGGCTTTACCTGCACCACGAATGAACAAGGCCGCAGCAGTAATGAGCGCCAGCGAGAACGCGATTTGCACGATCACCAAGGGATGACGCGGCAAAAATTTCCAGCTTCGGCGCACTACATCCTCTCCGGCGTGCTCCTTCAAATCGGTCACCACTACGCTACGCGAAATTTTCAACGCCGGGCCGAGCGCGAACATGAGCGTTCCGAGCAGGCAAAATCCGAAAGTCGCCGCCAAAATTGCGGGGTTCGGTCCAGTCAACCACACAATGTCGAGCGGCATCAGCTTGCGCATTGAGCCAACCAGCAGATCGGAAGACCAGAGTCCAAGAATGAGTCCACCCACGCCGCCGAGCATCGCCAGCGCAAAGCCTTCGGTGAGAAGCTGGCGAACAATGCGCCAACGGGTGCAACCAAGCGCGAGACGGATTGCGATTTCCTTGCGTCGTGCGGTGCTGCGCGCGAGCAGCATGTTTGCCAGGTTAAGGCATGCCACCAACAAGACCACGGCAGCCATCCCAAGCAGCAATGGCGCGATCGCGATTATCTTGCTGTCGGACCCCGGCGTGTTACTAACCGTATTACGCGACACTCGTTCCGCCATGAAAGTCTGGTCCTTTTGCTCGACTGGGTACGCTTTTTCCAAATTCGCCGCCAGTCCTGCAAGTTCAGGCTTAACTCCGTCCGCGGTAAACCTAGGTTTAAGCCGGCCCATGATGCGCAGCTGCGTTCCTTTGCGATCGTCAATGGTAGTCCGG
The DNA here is from genome assembly GCA_035694525.1 of Candidatus Udaeobacter sp. Lineage (GTDB taxonomy): Bacteria > Verrucomicrobiota > Verrucomicrobiia > Chthoniobacterales > UBA10450 > Udaeobacter. Next base: position 6,416 of record DASSFL010000002.1, read on the forward strand.
TTTTCCGACCTAAAATCGTTCGCGACCTGATCATAAACGCTCATCGGCAGCCAAACTTCCGGAGACAAAATTTGCATCGTGCCGACAAAACCCTTCGGCGTAATTCCGACGATCGTGAACGCGCGCCCGTTAATGAACACTTGCGAGCCGAGGACGTTTGGATCGAGACCGTGTTTCTGCCAGTAACTGTAGCTGGCAATCGCGACCGGCCTGTTGTAGCCGGGAATTTCCTCTTCCGGCAAAAATGCGCGGCCTCGGGCCAACGGAACGCCTAGCACGGAGAAGTAGTTCGAAGTGACGATGGCACTGAATGCGCGCCGCGTATCGCCTTTCTGGCCAAGACCGATCAACGCGAGATTGAAACCCATTACGTCGCTAAACGCCGTGTTCTGCTCGCGAATATCGAGATAAGTGGGATAGGAAAACCCGCGAAATTTCTTCGGATCCTTCTTGTCCTGAGAAAAGAGCTGCACCACTTCATGCGGCTTGGCATAAGCCGGCGGGGCAAAGAAAAGCGTATTTACTAGGGTGAATACGGCGGTATTCACGCCAATGCCCAGCGCGAGCACGGTTATCGCTGAAATCGTGAACGCCGGCGCCTTGAACAGCTGTCGAAATGCAAATTTGAGATCACGAATCATAGTCAAACGTCGTGTCCCAGCGCGACCACAGGATCGGCGCGTGCCGCTCGAAGGGCCGGGATGTAGCTGGCGAACAAAGCGACACCGGCGAGGATCAACGTCACGATCAGGAAGATCGAAAGGTCGAACGGACCCGCTTGGTAGAGCAATGTCCGGAGCGCGGAGTTGCTGAAAAACGCGATCGGCAAACCGATGGCTGCGCCGGTACCCAACAGTTTTGCGGCATGGCCGATTACCATTCTCAATACATCGGAACGTTGTGCTCCCAGCGCCATGCGGACACCGATTTCGTGGGTGCGCTGAACAACGAGAAATGACATCACGCCATACATGCCCACCGACGCGAGCAGTAACGCGATCCCGGAAAATGCACTGAGCAAGACAACCGAAAGGCGGCGTGGCGCAATCGAATCGGCGACGACGGCGTCAAGCGTGCGGACGTTCGAAAGCGGAATGTCCGGATCAACGTTGCGCAATTCTTCCTGAACGGTGCGGGCCAGCATGCGCGCGTCTTGCGCACTGCGCACCGCGAGTACCATCTCCCGGTCGGGTCCTTGCGTGTGCGGCAGATAGTACTCGGGCTGCGCTTCCATATCCAGACCGCGATGCTTGATGTCGGCTACAACTCCAACAATTGTCGCCCATTTCGGATCTGTGTCGTCCCGTGAGATGCGTTTACCGAGAGCTTCGCCGTCACGGAAATACTTTTTCACGAACGCCTGGTTCACGATTACCACCGGCGGCGAATCGGGCGTGTCAGCCTCGGTGAAGAATCGCCCTTTCAGCAACGGCGTCTCCAACACCCGAAAATAATCCGGAGTGATATCACGAATCTCCTCGTCGGGGTAGGCGCCGGTCATTTTTGGATCCTGGCCCTCTATGATGAATGAGCTGTCCGTATTCGATCCGCTTAGCGGCAACACCACCGTAAACGCGGCATGCTGGACGCCCGGGATGTTCTTGATCCGACGCTCCGCTTCGTTGTAAAAATTAATGACCGCCTGACCACGCGGATCACGCGGATATTTTTCCACCGGCAAAGAAATCTCCGCCGTCAACACATTGTGCGGATTAAATCCGGGAGAAACATTTTGCAGTCGGATAAAACTTTTCACGAGCGAGCCGGCGCCGATCAGCAGAACGAGCGCGAGCACGGTTTCGGCAACGATCAGAGCGTTGCGCAGGCGGTTACGATGAGCGCCGCCAGTTGAGCCCCGTCCACCTTCTTTCAGCGCTTCAGTCAATTCGGGTTTCGCGCTGACGATCGCGGGCACGAGGCCGAAAAGAATTCCGGTTACAACCGCCACACCGAACGTCATCGCGAGCACGCTCAGATCGAGATTGACCTCCCGAAGCCGCGGCACGGTTTGCGCGCCGATCATCCGCAACAAGTCGATCGCCCAGATTGCGAGCAGCACCCCGGCAGTCCCACCCAAGATCGACACTAACACGCTCTCGGTCAGCAATTGTCGTAGCATGCGCTTCAGGCTAGCGCCCAGCGCGACGCGAATTGCCATCTCTCGCTCTCTCGATGCCGCGCGCGCGAGTAACATAATGGTGAGATTTGC
>DASSFL010000003.1:0-10734 GCA_035694525.1 Candidatus Udaeobacter sp.
GTTTTAGATAGGGTTCTGCCGCCAGAAGAGCAAATGCCCGCGCGTAGACTGTGGTGGGGTCCACCGAGGCGAAAATCGCAGACGACAGCACAACGATGGCCGCCAACAGGGAGGTCGTGCAGAGAAGGACCTTTGCGAAAGGGTTCACCCGAAATTTCTCAGTCTTTCTTGCTTTCTACAAATCAACGACTCTGAAGCGCAAGCCGAATTCTACGGTCCGTTCTACGGTAGGGCAAGATTTTGATGCAAAACTGTGCAACTCTGCGGAACGCACCGCGAAGGCGAAATTGCGAACTACCCAGCATCAGCAACGCTGTGCACAGCAGTGAAACGCTGCACAACTCGTTAGGCTTGAATTACAAATCAGCTGCTCTACCAGCTGAGCTATGCCGGCGCTGCCCGATATGAAAGCCGTTTTAGCGAGTTGATCAAGAGTTCGTCACGGCCAGCTTCCCGAGTTCCAAGCATGATCAATTCGTAGTATCGGGCATCGAGCCCATACAGTTACCGGCTAGGAAGTCAACTTTATCGGAAACCATACGCCAGCGCCCAATTCGTGCGGGCTGCTGGCGATTCCTCCACGCTAACGATGATAAAGTAACTGCCTGTGGTTTTCGGAATGATGTGCGCAGCCGCAAAGTGGCCTTTCGCCCAACTGTCTGGTTGTTCCGCGAGTTCTCCGTCCGAATTATAAATATGAACGGACACCTTTGCATGATCGACTTCTGTTCCCAGCCAGAACCAATATTCATTCCCTTTGAACAATTGTTGCCGCACCGCTTTCCTTTCACCCGAAGCGAGGTCGCCTGCCCAGTAATCCTCGCGCACCTGAAATCCTCGTTTTACGTAGGGTTCTGCCGCCAGAATAGCAAAAGCCCGCGCGTACACTGTGTTGGGGTCCACTGAGGCGAAAATCGCATACGGTAGCACAACGATGGCCGCCAACAGGGGGGTCGTGCAGAGAAGGACCTTTGCGAAAGGGTTCACCCGAAATTTCTCAGTCTTTCTTGATGATGTCGTTGCCGAGCCGCGTAGTAATTTCGCTGACCTTCTTAATTGATTCGGCAGAAATGCGAGCATTGCCGATATTGATTAGAGGCTTTACCTCCACCAAGGCGTCCTGAATTTGATGAACGATCGGAAGGTTAAACTCGGACATCGCCTGCAGCCTTGTCTGAAAATAGGTCAGCAGATCCGGCTGATGCAGAAGCTCAGCGCCGTCGTTGGAGAAATGCTGTTTCACCACGGAGGTCAATACTTCCGTGCCCCTAAGCCACCCGCCCAGACTAACGAGCTGCGACAGCTTTTCATCGTGCACTTCGTTCATTGCCTGTTGCACGCTGTTTTGAGTGCGATCCAATTCCTGGCGCACATTTTCCCAATTACGCTTGTCTGCCGCACCAATGATCGCGTTGGCATGTGGTGTGATCGAATTTCCAACGCCAATTGCCTTTGCGAGTGCCATGACGCGTTGCCCAATCTCCTTTACTGTCGGCGCGTCCTCCGCTTGCACCGCAATAAAACCATCGGCGATCACTGTCCCCAGCACTAGCGCTATGCGCGGGCGCTCGGTGAAGCTCGGTCCATTGTCACTACGGACGTGTTCTTTCCAATCAACTGCACCTAGTTTATTCAGTGCCCCGAAAATTTCATTTGGTAACGGCACAACAACGTCTTCTACAGTCGTGGATAATTGGTTAATATTTATGTGCTGTGGGGCCTGCGCGCCATGTACGCACAGTGTAAGACCGCAGACTCCAGCTACAGCTAACTTCAAATGCCTAGTAAACAGAATCATTGGGAGCTTTGACTGTTGATTTCGGATTCGTATTCAGGATTTACTTAAGCGAACCTTAACCAGAACCGGTGCTGTACACGAATCAGCCGATCAGTTTCATCGTTTTTGCTTTCTAAAACCGGTAAAAAGTCTTTCCTCCTCTTCGTTGATGAATGTCTTTGACCAGCCGTGTGTATTATCGCTCAAGGCCACAGAACTCGCAATTCGCAAAAAGGAAAGAGGGCCTGTTTACGCAGATGAAGCATGTCGAGACTTATCATACCGACTACTAGCTAATCGTTGGCTAAAGCATTGCGCGTTCCATGCACGTTTACGAAGTCCGCCCGCGCCGTGATAAACGCGGCTTTGATTTGATCTCTGATGCACTGCCGTTTGGAGGGCTCTTGTATCTCAAAGTTCCCGACGCAATTGAATACGCACAACACTACAGTCGCGCACATGACGCTGTGATCCGCGTTTACGATGAATCCGGCAAGCTGATCCAAGTGCATCGGCAGCTTGCCGCCGTGCCGCACCCGTGCGAAGTATCAGATGCCAGTGACAATGACGAAATTACGGGGTTTAATAACATGGCGCTAATGACTGAAAATAAAGAGTTTACACTGTAAAAAAGGGGGCATAGCTCAGTTGGTAGAGCGCCAGCTTTGCAAGCTGGAAGTCAGGGGTTCGAATCCCCTTGCCTCCAAAGCCTGAAAGGCGGGGAGGCAAAGTCTAACAATTGGGCACATTTTCGGATGCACTAGCGGGAGCGTAATCCCCTTGCCTCCAGTCTTCTCTCGCGTCACAGACGGACATATTCAGTTTGCAAGGCGATCTGATCAGTGGGGTGATGAATTGACGCGTATCGCTTGACCAATCACCGATCACCGATCACTTTTCATTTCCGCGAAGCGGGCCTGTAGCTCAGTTGGTTAGAGCATGCGCTTGATAAGCGCAGGGTCACTGGTTCGAGCCCAGTCAGGCCCATTCCCACTTTCGCGGCTCAAAACTGAAAATAAACGAACGGCACCTGACCGGTTGCGGGAAAGAGTTCGAGCACCAGAAATGTGCAAACGTATGCCGGGATTTGAATGCGCGCTGGTTGCAAAGCCAGGCGATCAATAAACTGAGTGCGTTCTTGCGCGACCGCTAAAAACAGCGAAATAAAAATCAGCGCGATTGTCCCAGTTGTGAGCAAAAATTCACCAGGGACGTGTTGAAAACCAAATAATGCACTTAAAACATAGCCACTCGCCTGAAGTGTCCTTGGGCGAAAGAAAGCCATGCTTACCGTGCAGGACAGAAACATCAGCGCAACACTAATCGGCACAAAGTAACGCTTTTTCATTACCTGGGAGATCGCCGTCCCTTTTGTGGCCCGATCGAAGAGGCGGTACCCAATTATCAAGACACCGTGGTATACTCCCCAAGCGACAAATGTCCAATTAGCTCCATGCCATAGCCCTACCAGGATCATGACAATCATCAGGTTACGGTACAACGCAAAGTGCCCTTTCCTTCCTCGACTAAATGGCATGAAGATGTAGTCCCGGACCCACGTGGACAGAGTTATATGCCACCTCTGCCAGAAGTCGGGCGGATTTCTGGCCAGAAACGGCCGTGCAAAATTAAGTGGAAACTCGAAGCCCAGCAGCTTGGCGCAACCGCGAGCGATATCGGTGTAGCCAGAGAAATCGAAAAAGACTTGCATAAAAAACGCGATGCAACCGGACCATGCAGCCAGCCAACCCGGGTGCGTCGCCGGATCATTAAAATACGCATCAGACACGGCAGCGAATCGATCGGCGAACACCATCTTCTTAATCAGACCCGACAGAACAAGGATGATGCCGCTCTGCACCATGATGGCCGCCGGCCAACGCCAATATTGAATTTGTGAGATGAATTGCCTGGCCCGAATGATTGGACCGGCAATCAGGTGAGGGAAAAACGCGATAAACAGCGCGTAATCGACGAAGTTTCGCACCGCCTTCATCTTCCCCCAATAGACATCGATGGTGTAGGAAAGACTGGCAAAAGTGTAAAAGCTGACGCCTACAGGGAGAATAATTTGCAACACAACCGATGACTCCGGTACGTGAAGCAACGCGGCCAGCGAGCTTGCAAAGAAATCGTAGTATTTGAAGAAACCAAGAATACCGAGGTTAACTACGAGGCTAACAACAAGTAAAAACTTCTTGCGTCGTCCAAGGGCTGTCTCCAGCAGAATTCCCAGGTAGTAATCCACCACCGTAGAGGTAAGAATCAACACGATGAATCGCGGATCCCACCACATGTAAAAGATGTAGCTCGCACCCAGGAGTAAGAACTTTCCGATGCGAAATGGGACGCTGTAAAACAGCGTCGCCACGACCAAAAAAAAGATCCAGTATTGAAAGCTGTTGAATAACATAGGATAGCTCGCTCGATAGCTAGTTAGCTTCGTCCATTCGCCTATCACTCAAACCATCACCACTGGAACGACTACCCTTGCCGGAGGACAAGCGATCGGTTCCTATCCCTGCGTCCGAAGCAGCGCCTCCATCTGAATTGGCCGACCGCAGGCGACCTACTAACTCAGCGACCAGTGTTTCAGTAAATCGTTGTCGGCCTTTCGCGTTAAGGTGGAACCCGTCAAAGTAATATTCGGGTTTCTCAAGAAAATCGAACGTTTGTTCGGGAAGCGAAAAAACGGCCTTCTCGGTCGTGAGGGTGGGAAACACAGCGTGAAATGTCATTGATGCTCCTGGGAGCCCGGCAAACGGACCGCGGGGCACGGGCGTTAGCACGATCTCCGTTGCACTGGTCGAGTAGCGATTCAAGATTCGCTGAGTCCCATCGCGCTGCATTTTCAAGAAATCTTGTATTTCTGACTGTGATGGCTTCACAAAGCTGTCTCGGATGGCTTCTCTCTGAGTCTCAGTCAATCGCGATGGAAAACTTACCGTACCTGTTTTTGGATCGTAGGAGATGCCGACGAGATCATACTCCCTTCCTCTATAGAGATCGCGTGATTGAAGTCTCTTCGGCTCTGTTTGAACACTTTTAATACGCGCGATGGGATGTGCGAGAAAATCAACAAGGTCACTTTGGAATGCTGAGCCTCGCAGTATACATGCTGTGAATGCTCTAAAGCGACCCGACCACCGTTGAAAGGCTGACGCGAAACGAACGCAGTCACTGTAGCGCAGGAGCGGAGCTGCCATCGAAATCCTTAAATGGTCGGCGCTGTTTGGTTCATAGCCGACGCCGTAGGGAACCACGATCGCCCAGTAACGGTGCCTCGTAGGATCGACTTCTCGCAGCATGTACTCCCACATGTTTACCGCCGAGGCTGGTTCCGCTAGATTTACAAATTTGAATCCGTCGACCGAGCTGAGCTTGTCCGCGACGGCAGCAGAGAATCCCTCGGCTATTCGCGAATCACCCAAAACCAGCACCTCTTTGAGCCCTGACGGAGCGCGACTCTTTTCGGCGCGAGTAAGAATTGCTATTCTGCCGGCGTAAGAATCGGGTGCCAAAATCAAACTGTACAAGGGTGTATGAAAGACGAGTCCATCCACACAAATGAAGGCGGCGATAGCGAGTAGTAGGTTTCGGGCAACGTGAAGTGTTCGAGGTGAAGTAGTTGGTTCGAGAGGAAACGTCGTTCGCACCAGACCCGTCGAGCTCAAGTAAACGGCGACGTACAACACTGCGATGAGCGCCATAATCAGCAGCCATCGAAGTTGCCACGACATGGTATGTTTAGAACTTCCGACTTCCGCAACTCCGGTGACCGTTACTGTGGCGAGCAATGTTCGCCGTTCAGCGTCTTGGTAGAGCTCAAAAACATAGGTGCCTCTCCGAATCCATGGGATCAGACGGCTGCCTTCATTACCTTTCGCAAGAAGAACCGGCGGCCGGCCGTTCGCTGCCACAAAAACGAAACCCAGCGATCCATCGCCAGTATCCCATGCAAGATCAGTACTGGCGGAGCCATCGCCCAATTTCACGCGCTCGGGCGTAGCTGTGATTCTGGACATAGCTGGAGCCCAGGTGTTCCTTCCGCCCCCTTTCGCAACGCTTTGTGCGATACACGGCGATCCCAAACAAGCCGCAAGCCAAATGGTTATGGCCGTACATACAAAGGAAATATTTGGCACGACCCGACGTTTGAAAGTGGAATAAGATAACGAAGGATTGCCGTTAATCCTGTTTATCATGGAACGGACGTTCGAATTCGCAGACGCAAATACCAAGTGATAACGTTTCAACGTGCAGTTTGAGGTGGCCTGAGTGGCTCTTCCATCGAAGCGTATCTGAAAACCTGAAGTGAAAACGTGAAAAGATCTAATCCTTCGACTGCGGTCAGCATGTAGGGCTGATTATTTCATTAACTCTTCGAAAAAGGCAAGCTGCGAGGGCGGTCGCGTTCGAAGTTGTGACTCTACATTCACTGCGCGCCCTTTATTGAGCGCCGCCTCTCAAATGCCGTGCCGATTAGCAGGCCCGCAATCGAGCCGACACTATCGATCATGACATCCGTTGCTGAGGCGCCGCGGGACGCGACAAAGGTTTGGTGAAATTCGTCAGTGGCAGCCACAAGCAGGCACACGCCCAAGACGCTCAGATACTTAATTGGTATCGACCGCTTGAAATTCGTCATCAAAGTCGCCGCGCGAAGCAAAAGCAGCGCCAGAACAGCGTACTCGCCCACGTGCGCACACTTCCGAAGAATGAAGTGAATCGACGCAAGCGTCTCCGCCGAAAGGTCGGGTTTGAGCCAGCGCAAAAACGGGACAATGAATCGCGATGTGTGCTCGGCAGACATCAGATCGGTCGAGCCGAGGAAAATCACGCCCACCCAGACGAGCACAGGCAGCCAGTTCTTTAGAAATCGTCGCATTCGTTGCAGGTCTTCAGGTCAGAAGCCAATTAAATAACTGGCGCTTCACAGAAACGCCCTACAAATTTACCGATCTGAAATCCGCAATAAGTTCACCCGCCGCGGCGGGCAATCCGTAATGAAGGCCAATCCGGCTCTGACTCCCCTCACCTTCGAACCTGTTTTCATGGTACGCGTCTGGGGCGGACGGCGTCTCGAATCTGATTTCGGCAAAAAATTGCCCCCGCAGAAGTCTATCGGCGAATCATGGGAAATAGCAGATCGGCCGGAAGCACAGAGCATCGTGCGCAACGGGGCGCTGCGCGGTAAATCTTTGCACGAACTCTGGAGGCAAGACCGGGACGAAATTTTTGGCGACGTACCCGACGCTCCACATTTTCCGCTGTTACTGAAGGTTCTTGATGCGCACGACAAACTTTCATTGCAGGTCCATCCGCCTAAAGAAGTAGCCAGCAAATTGGGAGGGGAACCGAAAACCGAGTTTTGGTACGTTGCGGCAGCTGATCCAGGCGCCGAGCTTTATCTCGGATTTCGTGAGGCGATCACCCGAGAGCAGTTTGAGAAGGCGCTCCGAGATGGCACAGCGGCCGATCACGTTCACAAAATCAGAGTCACAGCGGGTGACGCCGCCTTCCTTCCGGCAGGACGCTTTCATGCTGTGGGGGCCGGTATTTTACTGATCGAAATCCAGCAGAACAGCGATACCACATATCGCGTGTTCGATTGGAACCGCCTGGACGACAAAGGCAATCAGCGTCAGTTACACATCGATCAGGCGCTTCAATGCATCGATTTTCATGATGTTCGACCGCAATTGGTGCTACCCCGAGGTGAACTGTTCCTGTGTGACCACTTATTTGAGATCCAGAAATGGAGTCTCGATTCACCGCGCGAGATAGCCCCTCGCAGCCAGTTCGCAATCGCTTGTTGTCTCACCGGCTCCCTGCGCTGCGCCGACGTCGATCTTAGGCCTGGGGAATTTTTCCTAATTCCCGCTGAACTGGAGGATAGACAGTTACATCCGCGAACCGAAGGAACGACCCTGCTACGGATCACGATTCCAAAATTTTAGGGCGTCGTGTCAGGCGCTAATCCGATAGCCGCCTCACCGAGGCGGCCTACAAATCAGGCTACAACCCAAATACGCCGCGCGATCTCGTGATTCTTAACCGGAATCGTATTCATTTTTTGCGGCTGCTTAGATTCTTCTCGCGCAGTTGAGGCAATGAAAGTGCCGGCTCCGCACAAGGCGAAGCACAGCAAAACGATCGCGATTTTCAGTGTCAGGGGCATGAATCGGCTTCAGCTTTATCGCACACCTTCACCGGAGAGCTTCTCCCAATCGCCGCAAGTAAGTAAAGCTATAAATTCCAGTACTGTGTCCGTCGGCCCACCGCGGCTGCAATGCGTAGCCGCCTACGAGATCGAAGCCGACGAGCTGAAAACTCCTGTCGGTATACGTTACCTGCGGCCGCGAGATATTACCAAGCACGTCGGGCTCGCCACCGCATCCTGCGCAAGGACACGCGCGTCGCAGCCTGTCGAGCTTGAAGAACGATTCCACGCCGTCATTCCAGGAGATGGCAAGCTCGTCTCCTATCTGCTGAATGTTCGTTGGTTCGAGCCGCATTAATCCTTCTGCCGTTTAGACCGCTCGCCGAAAATCGCCGTGCCCACCCGCACCAGGGTCGCTCCTTCCTCAACCGCGATCCAATAATCTTGCGTCATTCCCATGGAAAGTTGTGGAAGTTTCACTGCGAATTCTTTCTCAAGCGAATTGCGCAGGTCGCGCAGCTGTACAAAGAATTTCCGGGACCCTTCTGCTTCTTCCGCGAGCGGCGGAATACACATGAGTCCCTCGATCGACAATCGCGGTAGCGCAACAAGGGATTCTATTTCGGCGCGCAGGGTGTCGGCTTTAAAACCGAATTTGCTCCCCTCGCCCGCCACATTTACTTCCAGTAACACACGCGGATGCTCCCCTTCCTCGGCAGCGATCCGGTCCATCTCCTCCGCCAGCGCAAGCGAATCGACACCGTGAAAAAGTTCGAACAACGGCAGTGCGTGCCGGATCTTGTTTTTCTGGAGATGTCCTACGAAATGCCAACGCAAGTTTGACGGCAGCTCTGGAATTTTCGCCCGCGCTTCCTGGACCCGGCTTTCGCCAAAAAGTGTATGCCCGACGTCGACTGCCTCGCGCACTTTCTCGGCTGAATGCGTTTTCGTGATCGCCACGAGCTCAATTTCATTTATTGCGCGACCAGTTTTTGCAGCCGCTTGCGTGATTTGCTCTCGGACACTCTCAAGATTTTCGGCAATCGAGACCATGCAGAATTGTAGGGCAGGCGCTTCTGCTGCCAATGAAAATCAAGCGGGCCGGTTTCCAATCCGCACTTGGATCAGCTTGCGGCGGATTCGGGGACCACCGTTTCTTGTGATTATTTGCTCGCCAATCGGAGCGTAGTTCGGCAGAACCAGTCGGGCATGAAACGCTACTCACTTCTTCTCGGAATCCTTATTGCGGCGGTCGCTTGTTCCAGCTTGCTGGCGCAGGAAAAAGCCGCCCTCCAGCCTAATGCGAGTGTACTCAGCATCCTTCAGGGCAACGCCGGCAAAACTGTCGAGTTGCACTTGAGATCTGGAGAAAAGGTCGCAGGGAGAGTCGGCCAAGTAACCGACAACATTGTTTATCTTTCCCATCTGACCGGCGCGGAGTTTTACGACGCCTTCGTAGATGTGAAAGATATTTCAGCGGTGGTAATCCGTGCGGCTGGCAGGTAGCGATCGCCAAATAAAAGGCCCGTAGGCGATTTTGGATTGTCACGGGCAGCGGCGAGCAAAATACTGCGGCATGAAATTCACGAAGAACATTGGCATGGTGCTACTGGCGGTCTATCTGATCATCGATGGCCTTTTAGGATTCGGTTTAAACCTCGGACCGTTCGTTTTTCTTTTATACTTTGTGGCACTCGCCGCTGGAGTCCTTATTCTTATCGGCAAATAGATCTGCAATGTTAATTCGGCATCCGACGCGTTTAGCGTTGGACGTTGGGTGACCTTCTACTCCAGCAATTCCTTCATTTGTGACGCCAGCTTCGGGCCGATGCCTGCTTCTTCATGTTTGAAATAAACGAAAACTTCGAGCCACTTTGATGCTTGTTCGCAGACAAACTTAGTCCAGCGTTCGACGTCGCTCTGCGCGTAATCTTCCCGGCGTAACCGCAGGTAACCGTAATCAGTGGTAACAACCCTTGGCGTCTCCAGTTTTTCAGTGTCGGCGATACACAGCGCAGCGCCTCGTGTCCGTAATGTCTCAAAGACTTGATCGTCGAACCATGATTCGTGACGGAATTCGAACGCAGCGCGCATTCCGCCGGGCAAACCATTCAAGAAATCGCCCAGCACGAGAATATCCTTCTTGAAATTGGGCGGCAACTGGAACAGCACCGGTCCTAGTTTTTCGCCGAGCGCCGAGACTACATCGTAGAAATACCGTAGCGTATCCGCGCATTCACGCAGCTTTGACCAATGGGTGATTTTCTGTGGCGCCTTCAATGCGAACCGAAAACTCCCAGGAGTTAGCGCATTCCAATTGACAATCGTCTTGGGCGCGGGAATCCGATGAAACGTGTAATTGATTTCCGTAGTCGAAAGACGTTCGGCGTAAAACGGCAACATTTTCGCCGCCGGCAAATCTTCCGGGTAAAAGTTTCCCTTCCACTCGGCGTACTGAAACCCTGATGTGCCAATCCAAAATTTCATAAAAACCGCAGAATGAAGACTTCTCCAAGTAAGCGCAGGCTTCAACAAGCACGAACAGCTTTTTAAGCGTCCGCTGCCAAGGCCAAATTCGATTTAAGTACAGCGGCGTGTTCTTTTTTTGACCCGTTCAATTCAAACGGGACGAAGGAACGCTTACTACCGCCGCAACTCAACTAAGAAGGAGGGAAATCATGAAGAAGATGCTATTGAGCATTGCCTTGGCAGGGGTCGCATCGTTGGCATGGGGGCAGACCACGCGGCAGCCACTCATGAATGAGCGGGATATACCGCAGCAACCGCGGCGGCC
>DASSFL010000004.1:0-2425 GCA_035694525.1 Candidatus Udaeobacter sp.
GCGCCGAGACTGTAAACATCCGCAGCCGGCGTAAAGTCGGCGGCTGCACCACCGGCCTGTTCGGGGGCAATAAAACCTGCGGTTCCGAACGTAGTCAGCGATCTTGTAAGATCGTTGTTCCCGTCCAGCAGCTTCGCCAAACCGAAATCACTGACAAGTGGCTCGCCTTGATCGTTGAGCAGAATGTTTCCCGGTTTGATATCACGATGGAGCACTCCGCGGCTGTGAGCGTATTCGACAGCACGCGCGACCTTTGCCATCAGTTGCACGCACTTCCGCGGTTCATCGCGAAGAGAAGCGACGTTCTCGCGCAAACTTCCCTTCTCCGCGAACTTCATGCTGAAAAACGGCAGGCCGTCCTCGCTTTCGCTCACTTCATAAATCGGAAGGATGTTCGGGTGATCCAAACTGGCGACCGCCTGTGCTTCTCGTCGAAACCGCTGCAGCGCTCCGTGTGAATCAGCGCGATAACTCAGGACGCGTTTTACCGCGACGATCCGCCGGGAATGTCGTTGCCTGGCGCGATAGATCACGCCCATGCCGCCGCAACCGATCTGCTCGAGAATTTCGTAATTTCCCAGCTGCCAGGGCTTGTCGCGCCCGTCCAACTCGTCGAGTACAGTTTCATAAACTACCTTCGATACCTCGCCACCAGTTTCCAAGCCCTTGCGCAGCAGGCAGCTCACGCAAACTCCGGCATCGAGTCGCATGGTTGCTCCACACTTCTCGCATTTTGCGTGCTCTTTAGTAGGGCTTGGAAGCAAATCGAAGCGTGGATCTAGATCTGTCATCGCAATTACTCAGTTCCTGTTGCGAGTGACGCACACAGGTAACGGATCTCATCATCCACGTCGGCAGGATCCTCGACGGTTTGCGAAACTTCATCGCGCAGCAGACTGCGGTAACGCTGACGCATGTTGTGCAGCTGTTTTTTCACGGCCGTTTCTGCCATTCCCAGTTCCCCAGCCAGGTTAGCATATGACAGTTCATCGCGCTCGTCTGCAAGATGGGAGCTTAGTGCCTGGAAAAGCCAGAGCTTGCCTTTGCTCTCGCATTCTTCCCGCAGCCGTTGAAACGCGTGTTCCACAACGGTCGTTGCCCAAGTGAGGTCGAAGATGCGCTCCGGCGGCAAGGAGTCGAGTGCTTGAAGCGGGATAGATAATTGCGACGGCCCTTCGGCCATCCAATCGTCCCAGGAAATAAATTCCATGCCGCCGCCGCGTTTGTGAGCATGCGCTTTCTCGGCGACGTTAACAAGAAAATTATGGAGCGACCTCAGCAAGAGCGAGCGGAACCGCCCGCGGTCACGATCGGCGTGGTGTAACCAATTCTTCTTCAGAATAGTCACAAAAAAATCCTGAGTGAGGTCCTGCGCGTCCTCAATTGAATGGCCGCGTGCCCGCACAAACGAGAAAATGGGCCGCCAATAAGTTCGGCAAAGCTCGGCCAGCGCGTCGTGCGCCTTTTGCTCTTCGCTTCCGTTGGCGGCGGAAAGGATGAGGCTCCAGCGGGTAGTTACAAACTCGCGAGGTCGGTCTCCACCCCGGTCGCTAGCCTTCCCGTTCACGAGAGAACATTGTGGTTCTCGCTCTTCTATACAAGCAATAAACGGTGAATACACCGCCCGCAATTGCTTGCCTTCGCGCGAATGCGAAGTCCGCCCTGCGCGAGAACTTGATTAATTCTCTCTCGTAAAAGATAGGGTTAGACGCTCTGCCGGCGGAGGGGCTCGAACCCACACGATCTTGCGATCACTGGATTTTGAGTCCAGCGCGTCTGCCAATTCCGCCACGCCGGCGTTGGGAAAGTTGAAACTACGAATTCAAGAGCGAAGCTCAAGCGCTTCTCACCTGTAGTCGCTTTACTGTGCGAAATGCGGCAGTCGTGTGGGCTGCCAGGTTGGGTTGGCGTCGCCCACGGCAATGGTGCTAAAGCATTGCGTCGACCACGCGTAGACCGCGCGGTGGCCCGAGAATCTCGCGAAGAATAACTGCGTCACGTAAACCAGACGTCGATGCAAGCAACGCGGCGATGTCCACTCTTCGTTCCTCCGTCTTAGCAATTGCGCGCGTCGCAGCTGCGTAAGGCTCCGCAGGCGCTTTGAAGATCGGTGCCGGCGCAATCGGCAATGGTGCTTCGTGAACCTCGAAAACGGGAGCACCTGTTATGCTTGGTGGAGCTATTTCCTCCCCGCCTCTGACCGGCCGCGGCGGAGAAATTTCTTTCGGCGTTGCCTCGCGTTTGCGCGGCTTTTCTCGTCTTAGTTGCGGAAGCGGTGACATCGGCGGCTGCACCGGCGCAAGCGGACGGAGTGGAATGTTTGTCCGAGGCACGACTGGCGGCGGCGGTCTTGAGGTTGGCGGCTGGCCAAGCGCTTCCAATAGTTTGCGAATCCGGTCTTCGTCCGACTCCGTGGGCGCGCGCT
>DASSFL010000005.1:0-4313 GCA_035694525.1 Candidatus Udaeobacter sp.
GCTTCCGTCTTTTTCAATCAAGGTCGTCGTGATCAAGGCTTCCCCGGGATACCAGGCTTCATCAAATCTTTCGGTGTTAACGATCCGATCGGGCCGGACAATCTCGCGATACGTTCCTTCCATGCCCATTTCGCGCCCGTCTTCGTTTCGCCAGACATAACGATATTTTCCTCCTACTTTCAGGTCGATCTCGCAGACTGGCATCGACCAGCCGGGCGGTCCAAGCAGCCAACGCTTGACCAGTTCGGGTTTGGTTAAGGCGTCGAAGACGAGATCAGGTGTCGCATTGAAGATGCGCGTCATGACGATCTCTAGTTCTCCGGCGGGTTCTATTTGGAATGATGCTTTGTAGTTCATCGGTGGTGTTCTTTCTTGGTACGTTTGCGTTGCTTCCTGGTTTTCATTTCCTCGAGCAAAACGTCGAGGCGTTGAAAGCTTTTCTCCCAGAATCGGCGGTAGCCATCGGCCCATTCAGCGACCTCGCGGATTGCGCCCGGATTCAGGGCGCAAAAATTTTGCCGGCCGTCGCGTTGCCTTTCGATCAGGTGCGCGTTTGCCAAATAGGCGAGGTGCTTGGAGATGGCTTGCTGAGAAATAGAGAAGGGCGCGGCAATCTCGTTAACAGTCGCGGGCCCGCGGGTAAGTCGATCGACAATCGACCTGCGGGTCGGATCTGACAAAGCTGCAAATGTGGAGCTCAGATTATCCACAACCATATGGTTGTGGATAACGGAAGGAAATCAAGCTGTTTTTTTGGATAACGAATTCCGCGGTGAAGAAGTCACCGATGCGTCAGGGAGCGCTCACCGTGGCGGTGACGCTTTCCCATTCCGCCGTCAGACGGGCAAGATCATGGGACAAAGCGGAGAGATCCCGATTGATCGCAGTGGCGCTCCCGCCCGGTGCGTAAGCCGCCGGATCTTCCAGCGCCGCGGCCAGTTCTTTCTGTTGTCCTTCCAATGCGGCGATTTTCATCTCGAGTTCGTGCACGCGCTTTTCTTTTTCACGCCTCGCTTTGGCAATCGCATTACGCGCCTCCGCTTCCAAACGCTTCTGCTCTTTTTGTTTTCTTGAACCGGAACCGGTTTGCTTTCTCACCTTCGCAGCCGCGAAACCATTGACCTCTGGCATGTCGCGGCCCGCAGTCAGAGCGATGCGCGCCGACGTGGCTTTTGATTTGTCCAGATAGTAATCGTAATCGCCGGGATAAAATGTCAGTTTACTACCCGTGCGGTTCGCATCTGCGGTCCGAGCCGGACTGGCACTTATCTGCAGAACGCTTGTGGCGATCGCGCGGATAAAATGAACGTCGTGACTAATAAAGATGAGCGTCCCGTGATATTGCTTGAGCGCGCCGATGAGGGCATCGATCGAGCCGACATCGAGATGTGTCGTCGGCTCGTCCATGAGCAGGAGGTTCGGCGGATCGAGCAATAACCTGACAAGGGACAGTCGCGACTTTTCGCCGCCGCTCAAAACCGCGACGGTCTTGAAAACATCGTCGCCGCGAAACAAAAAAGAACCAAGCACAGTGCGCGCGGTTTGTTCGGACACGGGATTGGGCATATCGCGTGCGCTGTCGAGAACGGTATGGCTCGCGTTGAGCACGTCGATCCGGTTCTGCGAGAAATAACCTGTGCGCACACTATGTCCGAGTTCGCGCACGCCATGCTGCACGGGCAATACCCCTGCAAGCAACTTGAGCAGAGTCGATTTTCCCGCGCCATTCGGGCCGACAAGCACGATGCGTTGACCGCGCTCCGCTTGATATTGCAGTCCGCGATAAACAACGACGTCGCCATAGGCATGATCGACATCTTTAAGCGTGATCACGCGCAACCCGCTGCGCACCGGTTGCGGGAAATGGAATTTGATCGTCTTTCCGCGGGCGACCGGGGCCGCGATTTTTTTCATGCGATCGATCTGTTTCAGCTTGCTCTGTGCCTGCGATGCTTTGCTGGCCTTGGCGCGAAATCGGTCGGCAAACAATTGGAGCGACGCGATTTCTTTCTGCTGATTTTTGTAAGCGGCGAGCTGTTGTTCTTCGCGCGCAGCTTTCTGCTCGATATAACTGTCCCAGTCGCCCCGATAACGCACCAGTTTCGAGTGCGCGATCTCGACGATGCTGCCGACAAGCTGATTCAAAAATTCGCGATCGTGCGAGATCATGACAATCGCGCCCGGATAAGTTCGCAGATATTCCTGGAACCATTGAAGCGATTCGAGATCGAGATGATTCGTCGGTTCGTCCAGCAGAAGTAGGTCGGGTTCCATCGCGAGCAACCGCGCGAGATGAGCGCGCATGATCCAGCCGCCACTTAACGCGCGCGCCGGCCGATCGAAATCAGTTTCTCGAAAAGCGAGTCCAGCGAGGACCCGTTTTGCTTTCGGTTCGAGCTCCCATCCGCCATGCTCGTCAAAAACATGGAGCGCATTGTGATAAGCCGCGTCGGCGCCGGGATCAGCGGTCCCGGCTACAGCTGCTTCGTGCTGCTTGATCAGTTTTTGCGCGTGCACAAGCTCCGGCGAAACGGCGAGAGCAAGTTCAAGCACGGTTTCGTCTCCGGCGGCAGCGGTTTCCTGCGGAAGAAATCCGATCGTTGCGTTCTTCTCGATCGCGACCGTTCCCTTATCGGGGGAGACATCACCGAGCAGCAGCGCAAACAAAGTTGATTTGCCAGCCCCATTGGGGCCAACCAATCCGATCCGATCGCCCCGATTGACCTGGAGCGAGGCGTCGTCAAAAAGCGCCCGGCCGGCGAAAGATTTTGAGAGTTGTGAAACGGTCAGCATTGCGGAAAGCGCGCAGTGTTGCCTCGTTCCATACCCGGCGCAACTCGTCACTTGCTAGCCACGCCCTGCCGTGACCCTGCGCAGAGTCATTCCAATTTTAAGGAAAAATCTCGTCTAATTTTTTTACCAAACTATGGCTGCCTTGAATCTTTAAGCGGCCAGTCAAGTATGCCCATCGGACTTTGAGGGTTTTATTTGACATAGCAACCCAGTCTTCATCGCTCGCCGCAAACGTGACATTTGGATTGTCAATCTTTCCCCTGCCCATTTTGTAAGTTCCATCATTCACACTCAGCCACCATTCGCCTCCGTTTGGACCACTGAGCTCCCACTGGTAGCTAGCATGCACTCCTTTTGCCTTGTCTGGTTGAAAAGCGTCTTGCCTCTTACCCAACGCCTCTTGCGGTGTAGAATTCTGCTGCCTGCTAGTTTGCTGCGCTTGACATGGTGACGCAAGCGCGAGCGCTATGAACGTCAACAACACGGAAAGCCTTTTGTTTTTCATTATCAACCAGTTGAATTCGGAGATCGCGCTATACGGTGTCTCAGCGAAGATCCAGCCCCTGCGGCTTATTCAGTTGCGCCGAAAATAAGTTGAAGCGTCGAATGACGTAATCAACTTCTTTCTTAAGCCGTTTCCTAACGAATGTCGAGCTTAATTTGCAACTCTGATTCCCTGTAACCGCGCAGTTGGGATTCAATGCGGATGCTCAATTGGAACGGCCAAAATGGGAGCGAAAACACCGCAGTTGATTCGTTAGGCCTCGAAAAGCGCCCGCCCGGCGAAAGATTTTGAAAGTTGTGAAACGGTCAGCATAGCGGAAAGCGCGCAGTGTCCCTCATTCGATGCCCCGCGCAACTCCTTGTCGCGCCGGAAGTCAACGAAGGCGGACCGTCGTGCGAGCAGACATCGCTTATCTTAGGATCGACATCTTATAGTATCCTTAAACGAGCAGGATTAAAATGAGCGATGACCGAAATTTGGAAGGCGATTCGTCTTCTGGTGTTGACGTCGCTCAAGGCCGACGTAGAGAGAAGACGATTCGCTGAAGCGATCAGTTAATGCAATCGCGAGCTTTTTCTGGGCTGCCAATCATTGGCCTTTTAACGCTTGTCTACTTCATCGCCGGCAAGTTCGGATTGATGCTGGCATCTTTGCACGCGAGTGCATCGCCGGTGTGGCCGCCAGCGGGAATTGCGCTCGCGGCATTGCTCGTGCTCGGCTACCGAACGTGGCCTGCAATTTTTGTCGGTGCATTTCTGGTGAATGTTAGCACTGCGGGCAATGTCGCCACATCGCTCGCCGTCGCGAGCGGCAACACGCTCGAAGCTATGTGCGGTGCCTGGCTGGTGAATCGGTTTGCCGGCGGCACAACCGCCTTCGATCGTCCGCAAGGTGTTTTTAAGTTCGCGCTCGCCGCAGTGGTTAGCACAACTATCAGCCCAGCTTTTGGTGTGACCAGTCTTGCGCTTGCTGGTTTCGCGGATTGGGCCAATTATGGCGCAATCTGGCTGACGTG
>DASSFL010000006.1:0-32574 GCA_035694525.1 Candidatus Udaeobacter sp.
CTCCCGCGCCTTAACGCGATCATGCAAGAAACTCGGTAGCACCTCGTTGATAATCTGATCGCGCAATGCCGGGTTTTCGACGGGGAACGCCAGTTCGATGCGCCGGAAAAAATTTCGTGGCATCCAATCCGCGCTGGAAAGAAACACTCTGGGCTGGCCGGCATTCTCAAAATAAAAAATTCGGCTGTGTTCCAGGAAGCGACCGACAATACTAATGACACGGATATTCTCGCTCAAGCCGGGCATTTTAGGCCGCAAACAACAGATGCCGCGGACGATCAAATCGATGGTTACATCCGCGCGCGAAGCTTCGTACAGTTTCTCGATGATCTCCTGATCGACGAGCGCGTTCAATTTCGCGACAATGCGAGCCGGTTTGCCTGCCCGAGCGTGGTCACGCTCCCGCTCAATTAGCTTGATGAGACGGCTGTGCATATCAAACGGGGCGACCATCAATTTTTTTAGTCCTGGATAACCGGCCAAACCAGTGAGCGTGTTGAAGACGATTGCCACTTCCTCCGTCAACTTGGGTTCGCTTGTGAGCAAACTAAAGTCGGTATAGATGCGCGCAGTGCGCGGGTGATAGTTGCCAGTGCCTAACTGCACGTAGCGCCGGAGTTGGTCTGCATCGCGGCGAACGATCAGCAGCGCCTTGCAGTGCGTTTTGAGGCCAACCACGCCATAAATGACATGCGCGCCGGCTTCTTCCAGACGCCGGGCCCACTGAATATTGCTCGCCTCATCAAATCGCGCGCGCAGCTCGACAATGGCGGTAACTTGTTTTCCGGCGTTGGCTGCTTCAATGAGCGCTTCGACAATGGGCGAATCACCACTTGTTCGGTATAGAGTGATTTTGATCGCAAGCACCTGCGGATCCCGCGCAGCGGCCTCTATCAATTCGACAACTTGATCGAAGCTGTCATAAGGGTGATGAAGCAACACATCCTGGCGTCGCAAGACCTCGAAAAAATCAACGTGCGGTGGAAGGGCCGGATCGCGCGCCGGCTGAAATGGCCGGTCTTTCAGCTTGGCAAACGCATCATTTGTCACGAGGGGCATGAGATGCGTCATCGAAAGCGGCCCATCGAGCTTGTAAGCGTCAGCCTCTGTCAGGTCGAAGAACCGCAGCAGCAATTCCAAAACATCCTTTGGGCAATCCGCTTCCACTTCGAGCCGAACAGCCTTGCCTCGACTTGAACGCCGCAGCTCCTGTTCGATGCTGCGCAGCAGGTTTTCCGCTTCTTCCTCGTCGATATACAGATCGCTGTTGCGCGTGACTCGAAACGCGTGGACTTCATCCAGGATCAAGCCGGGAAACAATTCCCCGATGTGCTGTTTGATTAGGGAGGCGAGATAAATGTACTCCCACGGCTCGTCTGCGCCCTTGCCGCGCGGCAGTGCGATCAGACGCGAGACCGCCCTGGGCACCTGCACGATGGCGTGCAGCGGCTCGCCACCGCGCTGTAATTTTGCCCGCACCAGTAGGTTATGGCTTCGGTTCAAAAGATGCGGAAAAGGATGGCTGGCATCCACTGCCAGGGGAGTAAGCATCGGAAGAACTTCCTGCTGAAAATAACGATGCGCCCATGCCGCGCGTTTCGCCGAGAGCTCCGCCATTTCGCGCACGTAAATCCCGTTCTTTGCCAACTCGGGCAGCAGTTCATTTTTCCATAGAGCGCATTGCGTCGCCACGAGCTGGCGCACCGTCTTCTGGATACGATCGAACGTATCGGTCGGACTTAGGCCGTCCGGCCCGATATCGCTGGTTTCACTTTTGATTTGCTGCTTGATCCCAGCCACGCGGATCTCGAAGAATTCATCCAGATTTGAGCTGAAAATGGTAAGGAACTTCACTCGCTCGATGAGGGGCTGCGTTGGGTCCTGAGCTTCCTCGAGAACCCGCCGATTAAACTCAAGCCAGCTTAGTTCGCGGTTGATAAAGTTCTCGGGATCCGAAAGACGCACTTCTTGAGGACGATCCTTCTGGACCAGCTCGGCCGGAGCAGGAGGCTCCTGGGCAAGGCTGGTTTTCTCGGCCGCAGTATGCATCTTAGGTCGTTATTGAATGGGTGACCCAAAAGCAGCGCCTGCGTCGCACCATCCGCAGTGGGCCAAAGGCCCCACGCCACTCTTGGTTGCCCGTATAACTCAAGCAACCACTGCTTGGAAAATTAGGCAAGACCAGCTGCGTCTGCCAATGGTCCCTCACGTCGTGGCAGTGAGGGATGGATGCCGAATATCTTGGGCAGCCGCGGCGTAAACTGCGTCTTCGGCAATATTGGTAGCGTGGTCGCCCACGCGTTCGAGGCAACGGCCAACAAAAATAAGGTTCAAGTAGCCCCGCAATTGATCCGGATCCTGTGCCATCCGCTCGATTAACTTGCGACTGGCTTCATGGTTTAAGTCGTCCAGTTTTTCGTCGCGCGTAACGACCGCGCAACCAAGATCGACATCCTCGCGCGCGAAGGCATCGACGCTGTCTTTAAACATCGACAGTGCCTGCTCGTACATCGGCTTTATCAGTTCAACTTCGGCCAGGGACGGATGCTGATTTAACTTTCGGGCGCGTCGCGCAATCGTAGTCGCTTGATCGCCGATTCGCTCCAGATTGGTCGACAGTTTCATCGCGGAGACTACGCGGCGCAGATCCGATGCAACGGGCTGAAAGCGCAATAGAATATCAACGCCGTCCTTATCGATCTGTTTCTCCAGCTGATCGATTTCTTCGTCATCGGCGATTGTGTTTGCGCAAAGATCGTCATTGCGATCAACCAGCCCCTTCATTGCGCGCCCTAGACTGCGCTCGCTCAGCCCGGCCATCATGAGCACATTGTTACGGAGTGCCGCGAGCGATTCATCAAATGTTCCGAGAATATGCCTTGGCGCGATCATCGTTGTTTCTTTGCTTACTGATTCTTACTCCTGCTTATTATCCGAATCGTCCGGTAATGTAATCCTCCGTCTGTTTTTCCGTTGGATTTGTGAAAATCTTTGTCGTCGGTCCAAACTCGATCAACCGGCCGAGGTACATGAAGGCGGTGTAATCCGAAATGCGGCCGGCTTGCTGCATGTTGTGCGTCACGGTTACAATGGTGTATTTCGCTTTTAGTTCGTGGATCAGTTCCTCGATTTTCGCCGTGGCGATCGGATCGAGCGCCGAACAAGGCTCATCCATCAAGATCACTTCCGGCTCCACGGCCAGCGAGCGCGCGATGCAGAGCCTCTGCTGCTGGCCACCCGAAAGACTGGTGCCTGGCTTGTGCAAATCGTCCTTAACTTCGTCCCAAAGAGCAGCCATGCGCAGCGATTTTTCCAGCCGCTCATTGAGAAATTTGTGATTGCGCACCCCATTCAATCGCAAGCCGACGACGACATTTTCGCCAATCGTCATCGTCGGAAACGGATTCGATTTCTGGAAGATCATGCCAACTCGGCGTCGAACAATTGCGGGATCAACGGTTTTAGAATAAAGATCCTCGCCATGAAGAAGGACCGTCCCATCCATTCGCGTCTTTGGCACCAGTTCGTGCATCCGATTGAGGGCCCGGAGAAACGTTGATTTTCCGCAACCGCTAGGCCCAATGATCGCTGTCACGGCATTGGAAGCGATGTCGAGGCTCACATTCTCAATGGCCCGCTTTTCCCCGTACCAGATCGAGACATTCTTCGCCTCAAAAGTTAACTTTGGTGCAGGCTCGGCGCTGACGGGCGGCTGGGGAGGCCGCTCGAGGCGCTCCGTAACGCTTTGTTCGGGTGTGGTCATAATGACGTTAACCATTTTTTTAGGATGCTACACGACTGGCGCGCCGCGTCCGCGAGTTAGAATTCTTACAAGCACATTAACGCAGAAAATTCCGGTGACGAGCACGAGCGCACCAGCCCAAGCCTGCCGATGCCAATCATCGTAGGGAGAGATCGCATAGGTAAAAATCTGCAACGGGAGCGCAGCGATAGGCTCGCTGAGGCTGTGATTCCAAAAACGATTGCCGAAAGCAGTGAAAAGGAGCGGAGCCGTTTCGCCGCCTATGCGAGCGAGGGCGAGCAAAATCCCGGTGATGATTCCCCTGGACGCGGTCTTCATCACGATGTGGACAATTGTTTTCCACCGGCTAACACCCAGGGCGAGGGCGGCTTCGCGATAACCATTCGGTACCAACAGAACAACCTCTTCTGTTGTGCGCAGGATGAGTGGAATCATGATTAGACCAAGCGCGAGCCCGCCGGCATACGCCGAGAAGCCTTTGAAGCGCAAAACTACCAAACCGTAAACCACGACACCCCAGGTGATCGACGGAACGCCGTTGAGCACATCAGCCAAGAAACGGAGAAAAGAATTGAGCCGCGCCGAACCGTATTCCGCCAGATAAACTCCTCCCAAAACGCCAATCGGTATTCCAATGATACCAGCAAGTGCGAGTAATTCGAGTGAGCCGACAATCGCATTCACCATGCCGCCCCCAACGGCCCCTACCGGTGCCGGTAATTTTGTGAAAAAGTCCCAGTTGACGGAACTGGCGCCATTGATGACAAGATGAAAGAATACCAGCCCTAAAGGCGTGATCACAAGAACCGCAGAAACAAAAGCGATCCCGCATGCCAGTGCGCTTTTGATTTTGCGCCAGGTGTGATTCTGTGTTCGTGCCAAATGCATAGCTATTGCACCGCGCGGGTTGCTGACGTTGTTGAAATAGTCCGCAGGAGCAGTTGCGCGAGAAGGTTCACCAAGATCGTTATCCCAAAAAGAACCAGCCCAATTTCGAACAACGCCTGCAGATAAATATCAGTTGTCGCTTCGGTGAATTCATTGGCAAGCACGCTGGCCAGGGTATATCCGGGCTGGAATAGCGACGCGACGATCTGCGGGGTGTTGCCTATCACCATCGTTACGGCCATCGTTTCGCCCAGAGCACGACCCAACCCAAGAATCACCGCGCCGAACAACCCTTTCTTGGCGTAACTGAGCACCGCGATTCGAGTCGCCTCCCAGCGAGTCGCGCCGAGGCCGTAGGCGGCCTCTCGTTGCAAATCCGGAACACTGCGCAAAATCTCGCGCGAGACCGAAACGATGATCGGCAAAATCATTACCGCGATAATAATCCCGCCGGCGAGCATGCACGGACCGTAAATCGATCCACTGAACAAGGGTGTCCAACCGAAGAACCGTTTGAGCCATGCGAAGGGATAATCGCGCAGCCACGGAATCATTACGAAAATGCCCCAGAGCCCGAGAATGACACTCGGAATTGCCGCTAGCATTTCGATCAAAGACACGAGCGGTTGGCGAATCCAAAGCGGCGCGAGCTCTGTAAGATACGCTGCCGTTGCGATGCCCAACGGGACCGCAATCAACAGCGCAATTAGAGAAGAAACCAGTGTCCCATATATAAATGGCAGAGCGCCAAATTGGTCCGCGACTGGGTCCCAGGTGGATGTGACAAGGAAATGGAACCCAAATTTTTTGATGGCTCCCACCGACCCGATCCACAGCTCCCACCCGGTCAGAATCACCAGCACAACCACCGTCAGCGCCATAGCGCATGTTAGCCACTCAAACGCTTTATCGCCGAAGCGCGAGGGCCGCGCCATCACCTGGCGCGCTGATGCGGGCTCACCGGGTGCCCCGAAAGCTTTCGAGGCTGGAGCTGTAGCAACCTCCATGCTTCCTCACATCACATTTTGATTTCGTTGATCAGCTTCAAGACACGCTCTTGCACGGTCTCGGGCAAAGGAGCGTAATCGAGCTCTTTGGCCATCTTTTCACCGTCTTTCGCAGCCCATTTTAGAAACTCCACGAGCTTTTTCCCCTTCGCGGGATCTTTCTGCTGCTCGTAAACGAGTAACCAGGTCGCACCGCAAATCGGATAGGCGTCTTTTCCCGGCGCGTTTGTCATCGAGAATCGGAAGTCAGCCGGGATTTCGGCCGTTGCGAGCGCAGCAGTCACTGAATCAATCGTCGGTTTCACGAACTGTCCTGCGGAATTTTTCACCTCTGCGTAAGGCATTTTGTTCTGTGTGGCGTAGATCAATTCCACATAGCCAATCGCGCCGGGAGTTTGCTTTACCTGTCCTGAGACACCCTCGTTTCCTTTGCCGCCGATGCCAGTCGGCCAATTAACCGATGTATTATTACCGGCTTTCTGCTTCCATTCACTGCTCACTTTGCTGAGGTAATCGGTAAAAATAAATGTGGTTCCGCTGCCGTCCGATCGGTGTACGACCACGATATCTTGATCAGGTAATTTTGCGCCCGAATTTAACGCCGCCAACTTGGGATCATTCCATTTCTTTATCTGGCCGAGAAAGATTCCTGCGATGCTATCTCCATCGAGTTTCAAGCTCGGACTGCCTGCTAAATTGTAGGTCAGCACCACTGCACCGGCGACCGTCGGAATGTGGAGAATCTTCCCCGGCGCTTTGCCAAGATTCTCGTCGCTCATTGGCCCATCGGACGCCCCGAAATCGACCGTCTGCGCGAGGATCTGTTTTTGGCCTCCGCCAGATCCGATGGATTGATAATTGAACCGGACGGACGGATCGACTTTCACGTACTCATCGAACCATTTTGAGTAGATGGGATAGGGGAAAGTCGCCCCTGCACCGTTAATCAACATCTGCGCCGAGGCCGTCGCGCTAACACCGGCCAATAGTACTGTTGCTAGGAGTTTGTGGGTAAAATTGCGGGATTTCATAGAGCAGTCAGCCTGCCGTAGCGCGCGCCGAAGCGTCAAAATTTTTAATGTTACTTTTGTGTGACAGGCTTCGCCGGTTGAATCGTTAGATCCTTGAACCGTGAAGGTTGAATCGGGTTCAACGATTCAGGAATTAACCTGGCGGCACCTCTGGAAGCACTATGCGGATCGTCGTCCCACGCCCCGGCTCGCTCTCGGCTTCCACCCGTCCACCGTGCAATTGGGCGATGTGCTTAACGATCGCTAACCCCAAACCGGTGCCCCCCAGCTCGCGACTGCGCGCCTTGTCAGCGCGATAAAAGCGCTCGAAAATTCGCGGCAAATGTTCTTTGCTGATTCCAATTCCATTATCAGTCACGCTCAGTACCACATTAGAACCGCAACGCGTCCCTCGTAGGCGAATCTGTCCGTTGTCGGGCGAAAATTTCACAGCATTGTCCAGCAGATTGTGGAGCGCTTCCTCCAGGCGCGTTCCATCGGCGCGAAGCACCGACGTTTCCGAAGGCAAATCAACAATCACCTTCAAGTTCTTTCCGGTCAGTTTTTCCTTCCAATCGCGGATAAGATTATTAAATAACTCATCCATCCGTACAACGCTGATCTCCAACTCCGCGTGTGACGACTCCAGTTGTGCAAGGCTTAGCAGATCATCAACCAGCCGTTGGAGTCGTTTGGAATGCCTTTCCATGATCGAAAGGATGCGTGTGAGTTCCTCCCGTGACGTCTGCGGCTCATCAAACAACACCTCAATGTAGCCGCGTAAAATCGACAACGGCGTTCGGAGCTCGTGCGAAACATTTGCGACGAAATCTCTCCGGATTTGATCCAGGTGCTTCAACTCAGTGATATCGTGGAAAAGCACGACTGTGCCGGTCACTTCGTCCTCAGCGTTCTTGATTGGGACGGCGCTGACTTCGACATGCCGCTCGCTATGGGTTCGCGAATCGGCCAGGCTCAACTCGCTCCGCATTGCTTCGCCAGTGAGCAGCGTTTCCGCAACCAGTTGATCGAGCGTGGCGTGACGGACGGCCTCAACCAAAGGAACGCCCACTGCCGGATCGCGCAGTTCGAACAGTTTCTGAAAAGTCGGATTCATAAGCGTAACATGGCTGCGCGCGTCAACTACGAGCAGGCCATCCTCCATCGCGGCGAGAATTGTTTGCGTGCCGGATTCGCGCCCGGCGATCTGGAGTTCGAGTTCTTGCTGTCGAGCAAAAATATTCTCCAACGCAAGACCAACTCGATGCGGATCTTTTCCGCCGTCTATCAGAAACGTGGACGGACGTTCACTCCGGGCTATTTGCGAAACGAGCTGTTCAATCCGTGGCCACGGCGCGGCCCATTTTTGCCAGAAAACCAGCGCTATCACTGCGAATAGGACGCAGAGGACGCCCAGGATTAGCCAATACATCTGGCCTTACTTTTCTTTCAATCGATAACCGAACCCGCGCACGCTTTCAATAACATCGGCGGCTTTGCCGAGCTTCTTGCGCAGCCGTCGCACATGGGTGTCCACTGTGCGCGTGTCAATCACACTTTCGTAACCCCATACGTCGTTGAGCAAGCGATCGCGCGCCTGGACACGACCGCGTCGCTGTATCAGCGTGCGCAGAAGTTTAAATTCAAGGCTGGTAAGATTGATCCGCTTGCCGTTAACAGAAACTTCATAGCGCGCCGGATCGACGGTAATGGGACCGGCTGTCAAACGTTCATCGTCCGGTTTCGCCTCGCCGCGGCGCATGATCGCGCGAATGCGCAGGACGACTTCCCGCGGACTAAACGGCTTTGTCACGTAATCGTCCGCGCCAAATTCCAAACCGACTATCCGGTCGATTTCCTCGGCTTTCGCTGTGAGCATCATGATGGGAACTTGACGAGTCCCCGGGTCGCTTTTCAGAATTTTGCAAACTTCCAGCCCAGGCATCTTCGGCAGCATGAGATCAAGAATAATCAAAGCTGGCTTTTCCCTGCGCGCTTTTTCCAGTCCGGCCGCGCCATCGCACGCTGTCGAGGTGGTGAAACCGGCTTTGCGCAAATTGAGCGCGAGAAGATCGACTACATCGTGCTCATCCTCGATAATCAGCACTGTGTTTCCAGACGCGGGTTCCATGGCAGTTCGCTTTTATCGCCGAAACTGTTTCGGTTCGCCAGCGAACTTTTTGCCAACTCAAATTTTGCGCAGCTTAGAGAAACGCATTGCGGATGAAAGGCCATGCGATAGCCTCTGGTTCTTGTCATAGGGCGCCTTAATTCATGAGTTTAGATAAAGCTCGGGAGATCCTTAAGCAGGCGATGGCCCACCAAAGCGTTTACGATGCCATGGCAGCGAGTGAGAATGAAGTGTGGGGTACGATCTTGCCCGCTCTAGAAGATTCCCAAGCAAGACTCGATGATATTGCGGCTACCGAGAAACTCAATGCCAATCGTCATCAGTCTTATCTAATAGGCGTCGCGCATGAGAAGAATTTAAGATTTACAAATGGTCTTAGACGTGAATGTGGCGCGGGAAGGCTCGAGCGTGCGCTCGTGCACGAGGGAATTTGTAGCACCATCCATGGGATCGACATCTCGGATAAGGCCATCGCTGCAGTGCGACAGATTGCCAAAAAAGCAGAGCCTCCCACCAACTTACCAAGTAGCCGACCTCAACTTGGTAGAGCCACCCGAGAAAACATTCGATGTCGTGGCGGCCCAGACCTCGCTTCATCACGTCCTTTTCTCGAACGAGTAGCGGAACAGGTATGGGCGTTCACTGAAAAATGACGGCTATCTCTGGATTCATGATTTCGTCGGCGAAATGCAGTGGCAATATGACTCCAAACGCCTCTCCATCGCTAATTAGCTGTTGGCAATTTTGCCGGAAACATTTAGGCAGAATAGAATTACCAATACGATGACGACAGAGATCAAACGCCCTGAACCCGGCAGCTTGGGTTCTCCGTTCGAGTCGATCCGATCAAGCGAGATTATTCCGATTTTTCAGCGTTGGTTTACAATCGAATGGAAATTAGAGTTTAGTGCGTTTCTTCATCTTATCGTCCCGCCAGGAACGCGCGCCGTCCATCTGGAAAACTGCCGCCCATTGGCTTCTCTCAAAGTCTCCGCATAGACAACATTAATGTAATAATCAGTAGCGGCTGCTAAACTGATGACTCAAGAGCAACCCCACCCCGACCATGCTTCGGATGGTTTTGCTATTCTCACGCTGGCTATCACATTTTTGCTTCGTTATGGGCCATTCTTAGTGTCGCGTCTGCTTTTTGGGCCGTTTCTGGACAATGTCCATATCTACGGGCCCATCTTTTCCGAGGTCTCACGGCTAGCATTGTCCGGCGCCGTTCCGTACTATCTACCAGACATTGGGACAGGCTTTCCGGTGTTCGAGAGTCCGCATTTCTCGATTCTTTATCCGTTTTATTTTTTTGGGCTCCTTAACTATGGCAGCCCACTGGCATCCCTTTACACGCTGACCCACTTAACACTATTCCATCTGTTCGTTTTTTACCTCAACCTCTACGTTTTGCTACGGTGCGCTGCGATTGCTCCTTGGGCTTCCTATGTTGGGGCATCCGTAGGATTTTTGGCGTGGAACACACAAACTTACGCAACCTGGATTACGATAACGGCTAGCTACGCATGGCTTCCTTTGGTGCTCGCTGGTGGCGTGTTGATGCTCCGGTTTCCCAGCAAAGCCCGTGGAACAATTGTCCTTGCCATTGCCGCAGGCCTTCTCGCCCTTGCTAGTCCATCACAGGCAGTAATTCACGCTGTACTAAGTTGCTTGGTGCTATTTGGAATCGGCATTGCCTGGCTGTGCCTTCATCGACGTTTCGCAGACGTTCGGCATCTGGCCTGGTCTCTGGGAGTATGCGCTGGTATCGCATTTGGACTCGCGGGAGCTGCGATACTCCCAATGTATATCGCCACCGGTGAGATGATCCGGCATCTCGGCGCAAGTGCGCCGGTAGTTGGGCATGCGCATATTCCATGGGAAAGCTTCAATCTGAGTCAACTTAGTTTGAACCAGGCAGCAGGCATTTTAGTTAGACCGATCTGGATTAACATTGTCGGCAGCCCTTACGTAGGCCCACTTGGTGTGATCGGAGCGCTACTCGCAGGAACGTACTTTAATCGCCTCGACTCCTTTCAGCGGATGCTGGCGGTAGCATTTGGAGTTATCTGTCTGTATGGATTGCTTTCCGGTTTTGGCACAAACCTGGGGTTGGCCTATCTAAATTTCCACCTTCCGCTCATTAATCGGATTCGAGAAGCTGGACGACATCTTGTTCTGTTCGTAATAGGCGTTGCATTCCTAAGTGGCCTAGGATACAGCCTTCTCGCAAGAAGCATCGAGCGATATAACCAGAGGCATCGCGTTCGTTTGCTTATTCTGCCGGCAATATTGCTGTTAATCTTTGTTGGCGTTGTTCTATGGGAGCTCTGGCAATACAGTTATGTTCGACTGCCGGCACGATTTTGGATTTTGGCCTTGATTCCGATTCTGTTTGCTATTGGCCGTCTCTTTACACCACCGGGTTATAACAAACTTCTGCCTGCCGCGACACTTGTTTCGACCGCCGCTATCGTTGTTCCGATATGGGGAGTTCCGCTTTGGCGGTCAGAGTTCAATAAGCCGATCAACCTACTTAGTCATAGCATTTTTCAGAACTTCGTGCACAAGATCGATGCAAAAGACTATCGGATCGATTTCCGTCATGCGAGCTTTCCGAATGCCTTCTGGGCGATGAACGCGAGTTACTATGGGCTAAAGAGCTTTTACAATCAGTTAACTCCTCAGCCCTTTGATCAGTTTCGCTTCAGCGGCTTAGTAAACATTCCTCATCTGCGTGAGATGATGGGTGCGCGTTATGTTTTATGCGGTGATCATGATTCACCGCTGGATCCGAAGGCAAAACAGATCTTGGAAACTGAAGGTTGCCGGCTATACGAAAATCCCAGCCCTATGGGGCGACTCACCCTGGTGCATGGGGTGTCGGGCCCGATCGAGAACGAGGAAGAATTCATAAACATTGTCATAAAGGGTTTTGATTACTTCTCCACGGCGTATGTAAACCCCAGCGAATACGAGGCAGTCCAAAGCTTCCTGGGAGATTCCAGGGCGTTGGCGCACTCAAAAGACGGTATCATAAAGCGTGTCGATCAACCCAATCGAAGTTCCTCGATTGTTCAATCTGATTCGGCTTCATTGTTGATCTTGAACGAATGGTTCACTCCATCCTGGAAGGTCCGAGTCAACGGCAAAAAGCAGTCCGTTCTGCGCGTCAACCAGTGGCAAACAGGCGTGCTCCTCGGCGCGGGTAAAAATCGAGTTGAATTTGAATATCGTCCCACTCTGTTTCGAATCTTGATGATATTGAATCGAATTACGATGGTGTTGCTTGTCAGTTTTTTGATTATGTCATTCGTCCGAGTGCGCTGGCGGTCCACGACTCCGCGAAAATGCCGGATCATCGCAGTCTGAGATGCGCCAGAGTTTAATGAAACCTTTTTCAAGGACGACCTTTGCGACAACGCCGGTCCTGATTGGCGTATTGCTTCTTCTGTGCGCGTTAACGTTCTATTATTTTGCAGTCCTTAAGATCGATTATAACAGGACAAACTTGCTCGATCTCGCCCCGCACCCTGATGCGACGGAATACTTCGCGCAGGCAAAAGCGCTTTATCGGGACGGCTGGCCTTCCATACAGATTGGTTACGAGAAACTGCCATCAAGATACCCTTTTGGATACCCGGTGCTGATGCTTCCGTGGTTAAAGGTCCTGCCGGAAGCAGACGCCGTGCTGGCACCGTTTCGCACCAGTCAAACAATGGGGTTGCTCCTGATTTTGGTGGTGTTTGCCTTTTACGCGTACCTGGCAATGCCTTTGACAGGCGGGTTTGCAGTGCTTTTACTGGCGACACTCCCTGGCTTCTTCACTTTCTGTCGTGCGTCGCTGAGCGAAGTGAGTGCCTCCCTGCTAATTGTACTAGCCTTTATGTTCGCCTACCTGGGTCTTACGGAAGGACGTCGCTGGAAGGTGTATTTATCTGCGGTTCTTCTTGGTCTTTCACTAAACATTAGAATTCAATCGCTTTTCTTCGCCCCAGTGCTGTTAGCCATGGCTATGTTTCCAATAAGAGGAATGCCCTGGCGCTGGTTTCTTCATTGCGCTGCCATTCCGGTTGTCTTCGTGCTTGCGGCTAGTCCCATGCTGATGCTAAACACAATCCAGTTCCATTCGCCGTTCAAAACAGGCTACGATTTGTGGGCCCCATATTTTAGCAGGAACCATCTTCTGTTTCGTTTGCGATCTATCCCGACTAACGCCGCGACCCTTTGGAGGGAATTGATCCTGCAGCCGCACGGATACTTCGCGGCAAATATTTTTGGTACTGGCACATTTTTTGTCCCTGCCTTTGTTGTTCTGGTTTGCACCGGCCTGTTCTTTATCCGTCTCACTTGGTTCATTGGCTGCGCGTTTCTAGCGGGGTTGACCTCCTTTGCCCTGACGTTAAGCTACCTATATGGCGCAGACGGACGATTCTACCTGCCGTTCTTGATCCTTCTAGTCGCCGTCGCAGTTCTGCCCGTCACGTGGGCCGCGAATAACACTTTCGCGGGAAAACGAATTGTCGCCACTCTTACCATCTTCGTTTTATTTGCCGCAGCGTGTCTTGGTTACCCTTCGCTTTCTGGCTATAACACACATCGGATAGACCGGTCGCAAGCCTGGGACGCTCTTCATTTTACCACCTCGCCTCCGCAATCGATTCAGTTTGTCGCGCAGCGCGATTTCACCGGACTCTTAAGTTGGCAGCCTGGAATCGTTCTCAGTGATATTGACCCAGTTTACTTGAACGCTCTCTTGCCACCCTCGGTCGTCGCAGCCCCAATCGATGGAAAGCATCCTTATAAGTGGAGCTATACATGGCGTTACGATCGGCAGCAGGCTTTGGCCCTCGTTGAACATGGCCTGCAACAGTCGCTTCCGGTTTACGCGCTATTTGTTTCCGCAGACGACGCCGCCACGAAACAGTCACGCCTACCGAGTATTTCTGGATACGAATGGCGTATTCTAAACAACTCGCACGGCAATGCGACGATCCTAAAGCTTACTGCCGTCGGATCAGCTCAGGCATCACCCGCATTGCAGTAATGCGCTTGGCAGCCCTCTTCCAGCACGGCACGACCAAACGTCGATTCGTGCAAAAATCTCTTCGATTTGCATTATTTTCGGCGTTGCTGTTGCTGGGAGCCTACCTTCGGGTAACGGGGTTGAGCTGGGGCCTCAACAGCGGGTATGGTCACGATCTGAACTTTCAGCCGGACGAATTTGTAAGCCTTAGGGGCGTCCTCCAGCTGGATTTATTAGCAGGCCGTATCAAGGTTCCGGACGCATACTTTGAGGGTACGTTCAATTATT
Organism: Candidatus Udaeobacter sp.; assembly: GCA_035694525.1. GTDB lineage: Bacteria > Verrucomicrobiota > Verrucomicrobiia > Chthoniobacterales > UBA10450 > Udaeobacter. The sequence continues at coordinate 14,114 of DASSFL010000006.1, forward strand.
ACCTCTGGGCTGTCCCACAAGCAGTACTCAAGCTTGGCGCTAAGAAACATACTGATCTGACCGACTCAGTCAACGCGCAAGGTCACGCCGATCTCTTGTATATCTCTCGATGGATGTCGGTGTTAGTCGATCTATCTACAATAGTTATTGTCTTTCTCGCCATCAGAGAAGCGACGCGGAGGTTCTATCCGTCCCTGTTGGGCGCGCTTTGTTATGCCGTTCTGCCAATGCAGGTGATCTACGCACATTTTATGAGGACTCACATCCTGAGCAACCTATTGTGCGCCTTGGTCATTTGGTTATCATTTAAGCTTCGGAAATCCCAATCGTGGCAGCTGCTCGTTCTCGTCGGCCTAATTTCTGGTTTGGGAGCAGCGACCCGGTATCCCGTTGGAATCATCGTGGCGATTCCGTGCCTGTACCTACTATTTGACGGCGGTAGCGACGTGCGGAGCTGCAGGCTGCGATTTTCAGAACGGGCAAAAAACTTCTTTGCCAGCCAAGTTTGGCTGATCGGTTTGGCATTTGTAATCGGGCTGTTCCTAGGTCATCCGATGCTATTCTTGGATACTTCGAGCGTTACAAAAGCGATCACCAACGAAACGTTAAAATATGCCTCGTTACAACAGTTCAGCAGGGGTCAATTAGTGAATTTATCCGTTGTCTGGAGGTATGTTACATATCTCATTCCGTTCGCGATGTATCCGGTGCTGTGGTTGGTTCCTTACTGCGCAATCTTATATCTTCTCTTCAGGCGAGACCTTTACAGCTTATCCGTCCCAATACTGATTTTCTCATTTGTGTATCTATACTTCATGGGGAAAGGATATCTTGGACCGTACTTTGCTCGGATAACCATACTTTTGTTTCCCGGCTTTTGCGTGCTCGTTGGAATCGCCTGCGACGACTTACAGTTGAAAGTACGAAACAAACGGACAGCAGCTGTTGTTTTAAGCGGCGCACTGCTGCTTATCTTTGTGCCATCCTTAGTTTTCGACCTGGCATACGATCGAGCTATGCAACAGAAAGACGCTCGCGAGGTTCTCCGCCAGGACCTCCAGAACTTCATAGGAGAGGTGCCAACGAGAGTCGGTATTTTGCACTACGGACCCTATTTTTACACCGCAATGCCAGCCGCCAAGCCACTGACCAGCGACAAAGTCGTGGTTCAGTTACAGGATGCTGGAGAAGACGCTGACTATCTTCTGGTAGGATTGACCACCCAAATTGACCCGGCGCAAATCAACGCAATCGTTCGGCAGATCGAAGCGCAGGGAAAATTTAGATATGCCAGAGGCTATCGAGTGCCGGTACGGATTTTTGGACACGAGTTTAAGCTCATGCGCTTTCCTCAAGACATGACGTATCCCTTTCCATTGATTTTGCTCTTTCGCTCCAATGTTCCCAACGTGAGCTAGAGAATCAGCGACCGAATCGATCGTCTGTCCTTTTATCAAGTAATCGGTCCGGCCCGGACTTCGGACACGCTGCTCTTGGCCGGATCTGGCAAGGTAAGGCGATCGTGTGGATCAGCTCACGGCTACTGCATCCGCTGAGTAATTGCGCGATAAATTTCTTCAAGAATTTGTCGCAAACCGTAGCGAAATTTCCAGGCCAGATAGTGTTTCTGGAATTTTCTAACATCGCTGATCCACCAGATGTGGTCGCCGATGCGGTTAGCCTCTTCATAGCTCCAGGTTAGTTTGCGCCCACTTATTTCCTCACATAAGGCGATCGCTTCTAGCATCGAACAGTTACTGTGCCGGCTGCCACCGATGTTGTACACTTCTCCGCTGCGCGGAGCCCGAACGAATTCGACGAATGCGTCGACCAAATCGAAGCTGTGAATGTTATCACGAACCTGTTTGCCATTGTAGCCTAACACGCGGTAGGGCCTTCCGCTCACCGTACATATCATCAGGTAAGAAAGAAAACCGTGCAGCTCCGTGCCCGCGTGTGCCGGCCCGGTGAGGCAGCCACCGCGAAAAGAAACAGTCGGCATTCCAAAATAACGTCCATATTCCTGCACCAAGAGGTCGGCGGCGGCTTTGGATGCCCCGAAGAGCGAATGCTTGCTATAATCGATGCTCATGGTTTCTGAAATTCCCGGCTCATACTCATGCCCTGGCTCGATTTCCCACCGCGTCGCCAGTTCTTGCAGTGGCAACTGGTTCGGCGTGTCGCCGTAAACTTTGTTTGTCGAAGTAAAAACAAACGGCGCTTCGGGAGAAAATCGTCTTGCTGCTTCGAGCAAGTTCAGCGTGCCATTTGCATTTACCGTAAAATCGGTTTGAGGATCACGGGCCGCCCAATCATGCGATGGTTGCGAGGCCGTGTGCACAATCGCATCGATTTTTCCGGATTGACTTTTGAACAACTCGGCAACTGCGGAGGCATCCCGAATGTCGAGGTCATAATGGCTATAGCCGCGGACGTTCGCGATTAGATTATCGCGCGTCTTCTTCGTCGATGCTTCTGCGCCAAAGAATTGTGCGCGCATGTCGTTGTCGATCCCAACAACATGCGCTCCTTCCTTCGCGAACCGTTTCACGGTTTCCGAACCAATCAATCCCGCGGATCCAGTGACGATGATTGTGCGCATTTACTCGACGATAATCGCTAAGACAATTTTGCCCAGGAATCCCGGTCACATCACTTTGTGAAATGGGCACACACAATTAGTCCGGCCAATTGTGGATCTGGCCGCGGCTACGATGGACGAAAAGGTTAACATACCAGGAAATATCGTTTCGGACATCTTGTGCATCGAAGGAAACCAAACCACAGGTTCTCACCAGAGTCAGATTCATATTTAAGCTGTGAAGCATCTCGACAAGTCCTTCCCACCCGACCCCCGCCTGCTGCAAGCCAGCAGGCCAAAACTCAAGCAAAAGATTGATGTCGGGGTTTTCCTGTAACACGCGCTGTCCGCCGCGTAACGCATGAAGCTCGTATCCTTGAATATCCATCTTGATCAGGTCAACGCGTTGCCCCGATTTGAAGTAATCGTCGAGCGCGATGATATCGATGGGTACAATACGGCGCGAATCTCCCTGGGTCGCATATGTTCGGTGATCGACGTTTAGTTTGTCTGAAACGTACAGGTTAGACTTGCCGCTGCGTTCTCCCAGCGCAGCTTGACACAAGCACACGTTTGCGAGCTTGCGGACGGCACGCTGCAGGCGACTGAAATTCTCCGGTGACGGTTCGAATGAGTGAACAACGCCGGTCGGACCAACACAGCGGGAGAGAAACCGTGAATAGATGCCAATGTTCGCGCCCGCATCGACCACGACCGCGCCTTTAAGCAAGATCCTTTTCAAAAGCTGCCGCTCCGCACGATCAGTGTACGCCTTCCAGCCACGATAACACAGCGCGTAAAAGGGAAAGGCGTGGTCGTAGACCTTGTTGCCAACTCGGCGAAGATGATTGAGAAATGCAATTTCGGACGTCATAGCCACTGGACGTGCTTGATGCGATTATAACATTGGAAAACACGGTGAGAAACCATACGTTCGCACGATGCGCGTTCTGTGGAGAAACCTGTTCACGTCGAAGGTGGAAGCGGGGGTGCGCTGGGATCGATGGGATTCCAATGCTCTCGTCGTCGGTGTGTTCATTGTGATTTGGGTCTTCGCGATTAAACTTAGAACGTTCTACAATCTTGGCTACTCGTCGGACCTGTTCGTAAACGTCCAGCTTGCCCGGAGTTGGCTTGAAGGACGCGGTCTGCTCAATGACAACTGTTTTGGGAAAACCCTGGCTACACATACCTATTTTCTGCTTGTGCCGCTAGGACTCATTGCCAAGCCCTTTGGAGCACCCGGCCTGTTATTGGCGCTCGCCGTGTCGGTAGGCGTGGTTTATTTCTGGGGCGTACGCATCTTGCGCCTTCTCGGCGTCGCTGGACCCGTCGCTGTAATCGCGGCCGGAGCGCTCCTTGCCGCGCCGATTTCGGTTGCATTCTATCAGGAACGGTTCCTTGGATTTCATGTTGAGCTTCTCACCCCGGCGTTATGCTTAGTTTTGTTTTATTTTCTGCTCCAGCGGCGAATGATCCCGTCAATTGCGATGGCCCTTGCGGTAATCAGTGTAAAGGAGGATGCGCCAATTGCCGCAGCTATGGTGGCGATAGTAGCAGGGGTTGAGACTTGGATTTCATCCGCAGACAAACACAGTCGCCTTAACTACCCTGCAGTGATTGTACTGCTTCTCTCTGTTTTCGCGATCCCAGTTTTGCTGGCAATTTCTTGGTTGCAGCCCCACACCGAGTACGCTCGTCACTCGCCTGATCCGCGAAGCGTTTTCTTCGTCTTGGCCGCGAATGTTACTCAATGGCCGGGCAGCGCCATCGTGCGGCTATGGCTATGGGTTATGGTCGTAGGTAGCTTTGGAATGATCTTACTGCGTCCGTTCTACTTGATCCCGGGTGTGCTGACGACGCTGGTCGCATGGCTGCGCGATGATCTCTTCCCGCGTTACCTGGATGTGCCGACGACGACGCTCGCATGGCTGCGCAACGACCTCTTGTGGGCACCGCGGTTTTACCCAACGGAGACACTTCTTTGGTGCGTGACCCTGGTAGGTTTTGCTGCAGTTGTGCGCACGATGAGATCAGGTGGGAGAACTGCGCGGGCGACGGCGCTTACGGTCACAACGAGCGTCGCAACGATTTCACTATTTGCGCAACTGGCGCTTGTACCCAAAACGCGTTACCTGGTTCGTTCTGGCAGCGGCTATTCGCGACTTGAGCGGCGGCAAGCAAACTCGCTCTTCGAGCGCTACCGCCGTGAAGGCAAGCCCGAGGAGCCTGTCGTTGCCTCACCTATGCTACTCCGCTACGCGCATGACCGAAATCTCTTCTGGTTGAATCGAATGTACGGCCGGCCGGCACCCATTTGGGTCCTCAGCGACGGCACCAGCAACTATGGATACGACGACATCCGCGTTGAAAAGGACATGCTTGTTGATCGTAACGGGCGTTGCATGCTGCGCCTCGAGGACTACACACTCATGGATCGCCGCGGGCGTTTCATGCTGTTCAGGAAGAAGGACTAACAAGCGCCCGCGACGATCGTTTGTGTGGCGGCGCACCCGACAGTTATCACCAATCAGCGCCGCGTCAGGGTCACAGTAAAAAAAGCCGCGCACAAGTCCGAAAATCGGTAGCTGAGGAAGAGATCTACGGGAAAAAACAGGCGGTAAAGGAAATGTGGAAAAGGTAGCCTGCGCGATATCCCGCCAGTAGCCATGTAGGACAGGGCGCTAAAATGCCGAGTCGAAAAATTCTCAACCTCATAGTTATTGTTCAAGCGCTGCAGCCATTCGCGTCTCCGGAAAAAAATGAGCCACGGCAATGCGATATTGGCGGATGCCAGTGGTCCCTTCACATGGCCAAGTTCAGGCTCGAAAATCCTGAAATCGACCGGTTCGTGATGCAGATACTTGAAGATCAGAGTTGATACGGCGGAAAAAAAAGGCTCTGTCGCGATAACTTTGCCGCCGGATTTCAACTTGATGGCCGCACGGTCGAGAAACGCAATCGGGCTCTTGAGATGATGCAACACATTTGTAAGCGTAATAACATCAAGGCTGTTGTCCTTGATCGCGTCCAACTTGTCGATGTCGTGGCAGTCAAACACTAGATCGAGATAATCCAGCTCAAGTACGTCACTCGTCACGACGTTTGAGAGAAATTGCTTGAGGGGCGAAGTGCCGCTTCCTATTTCTAGTATCGACAGCGACGCCGGATTGGGAAAGTCCTTGAACTGATCACGGTAAAGTTCGCGATACCAAAAAAGAAGATTCTTATTGGCGGCGAGCCGTGCCCGGTTACGCAATGTTACAGCTCGATCTTTCGCCTCCTCGGTCTGCATGATCATCGTGCTGCTCATTTGACGGCGCGGATATATAGCGAACCGGCGAACTCCGAGATCACCGGCACGCTTTCGAGGAATCGGCCCACCGAGTTCAATCGATTAACTAGAGGAACTGGCGTTTTGGGATGCAAGAAATCGAATGGATCAATTCGAACTTCACGATATCCTGTTACTTCAAGCAGGCGCCGGAGCGGCCACCGAAAGAAGGCGGTCTCATCCGGTGAGTCGCCGAGTTTGCGTTTAACCCAGGGGACATTCTTTTGTATCGCGATCTGAGGGTTCAGCATGTTCGGCTCTGTAAACGAAATTCTGCCGCCGGGCTTCAAAACCCGGTAAATTTCCCGTAATGCCGCTTCGATCTCGAGGTGGTGTAAAATCGAGCTACCCACTACAGAATCAAACACCGCGTCAGGATAGCTCAATTCATAGGCGTTTTGGATTTCGTAACGAACGTTTGATGCGGAACAATTCGCGGTCGCGATCTCCAGGAGCTCGGGTGAGACGTCAATCGCGACGACCTCCGCTCCTGAGCACGCCAGTTCGCGAGTGAAATAGCCAGCGCCGCATCCCAACTCAAGAACGCTCATCCCCGGTCCGAGATGCTTGCTTAGCATCTTCACCCGCCGAGCCCAGCGCAGTTTGCCAGCTGGGCTCTCCCAATTCCAAATCTCCCCCGCCCCGTGTTCCGCCAGGAACCGGCCGTGTTGAATTTCTTTGGCAATGCGTTCTTGCACTAGAAAACTTTCACTGAGTATGAATTTAAGACTCGGATGGCCTCATCGGCAGTCTGAAAATTTGGGAACTGACAACAACTTAGTATCCGAGTTTTAACTTTAAGAAGCCGTGCCAGCACATCTTTAGCATAACAAGTCCGTTTCGAAAGACCTTGGTCATCTTTGTCGAACCATAGATACGTTCCTGGTAGTGGACGGGTAAGTCTAAAATTTTAAGGTTCAATTTCGCCGCCCCAAATAAGAGTTCGTAGTCTCCCCAACGGTCCTCGGTTCCCCAGCTTCCGAGCATTGGCTTGATACGCTCCCAGTCGCTTCTCCAGAGGACTTTTGTGCCGCACAGCGTGTCTTTTACTCTTTGACCGAGGAGATAGGTGAAAGCAACGCTGAAAAATTTGTTGCCCAGCATGTTCGCTCCGTTCATTGCTCCCTTTGGAACCGGATAGATCAGTCGCGATCCGTTGACAAACTCCGCCTGTCCCGAAACGATAACCTCGATGAAGTAAGGCAGCTCTTCTGGAATTGTTGTCAGATCAGCATCGAGAATCAGAAGCACATCGCCTTTCGCTGCATCGAAACCTGTCCAGACGTTTCGCGATTTACAAACTCCCGGCCCATATTCAAGGCGAATATCCTTTTCCGGATAGCACGACTGCATCCGACGCACTTCCTCAGCGGTGCCATCGGTTGATTGGTCGTCGCAGAAAACGACCTCTGTTCGGCCCGCCAAGGACGGAATACGGCGAACGGCATCCTCAACGTTTCCTTTCTCGTTTTTGCACGGGATGACGACCGATACGGCAAGGTCTTCCAGCGCAACAGGCGGCGGAACTATGCGCGCAACGACCACCTGCGTCATGCAAAGCTTGCTCAGAAATGGCAGGCGTGCGCAAAAGCGATTCAAAAAACCAGACAGCAGAGGCAAATACTTCGGTAAAAGAACGATTCGGTGCGTCTCAAGAGCTTCAAAACCGGCTAGCTTCAACAAATTACGAATGTCAACAGTGGATAGCCAGTTCTGCTCGGTGCGTGGAACCTTCATCCCGGTCCATTCCGCAAAGGTGACGAGTGGCTCCCAAAGATGATTGTACGTTGTTACCAACACCCGAGTATGCCGTTGGCATAGCGGCTTTAGATTCCGGAACGCTTGAAGAACGTCCACGGTGTCGCCAATATCATTGAAGAGAATGTAGTCGAATGTCTCACCCTGCCTGAATGCCTGTTGGAACTCGTCCTTGTCTGGGAAAGCGACTGCGAAGTTGAGGGAGGGATTACGTTGCTGCGCGATTTCGACTATCTCGGCGCAGATATCGATGCCTTTGCCCTTAGTTGGTCTGACGACAGCTAAAAGGTTGCCAGTGTCACAGCGAACCGATAGCACATTTTTCTGAGGCTCCACCAGAAACCGAAGAAGACGGCCTAACAACTCGTAATAGTAACTGTTATGCTTAATCCAGCTCTCGCGCCGGGGGGCAATCCTGGCCAGATGATCCCGCGTGCGCTTGCGTCTTTGATCAAGCGCGGCCGTTCCCCATGTCTCCGTGCTCGGCGCACAGTGCTTCAGAGAAGCATCTACTTCAGCTGCTTCATGTAACTGCGAATCTGCCTTCGCCCCCGCTGACTCTTGCGCAACCTCCTTCAATGCCGACGTGCCTCCAAATTGTATTTAAAAATGGCGTAAATTGCCCTGACGCCATCCTTCCAGTTGATCTTCTTTCCTTCTGCATAGGTTCGTCCGCTGTATGAGATTCCTACTTCGTACATTCTGCAGCCTTTGCGGGCAAGCTTGGCGATAATTTCGGGTTCAACTCCAAAACCATCTTCTTCAATCTGAATCGATTTAATAACAGGAGCACTGAACGCCTTATAGCCCGTTTCCACATCTGTAAGATTGATATTCGTCAACGTGTTGGAGAGCAGGGTCAAAAATTTGTTGCCCACCATATGCCAGAAAAAAAGGACCCGATGTGGCCGCCCACCCATGAATCGGGAGCCAAAAACGGCATCCGCTTTACCTGACATAAGCGGCTCCAGCAGCGACAGATAATCTGCGGGATCATATTCGAGGTCTGCGTCCTGAACCAGGATGATATCGCCGGTCGCGGCTGCGAAACCGGTGCGTAAGGCCGCTCCCTTCCCACGATTCACCGGATGATAAATAATCCGATCAACCACCTGCGAAAGCTTCTCTTGGAGAACAGTCCTCGTCCCGTCTTGCGAGCAATCATCCACCACAATGATCTCTCTGCACTCAAGCGGCGCATTGCAAACTGCCTCAACAATCTTTTCGATTGTGCTCTTTTCGTTGTAACAGGGGATGACGATTGAGACTTTCATTTTAAACGCACACACAGTCGCGCGGCTGCAAGCATTCTACCGTACTTTCGATTGCGCAATTTAGCTGGAGAAAAAGCACGGTTGTGCTTAACTGGAAGGTTCGACGTTTGTGGCCAGAATGCCTGCGCAAGTTATCAAAATTAGCGGTGCCCGCCAGCACAATCTCAAGAACCTTCACGTGGAAATTCCGCGGGAAAAGCTGGTTGTTATTACCGGCTTGAGTGGTTCGGGAAAATCCTCGCTCGCTTTCGACACTCTTTATGCCGAAGGACAACGCCGCTACGTTGAAAGCCTCTCCGCTTATGCCCGGCAATTTCTCGATCGAATGGAAAAGCCAAACGTGGATTTCATCCATGGACTTTCGCCAGCCATCGCTATCGAGCAACGCAGCGCTGGAGCTAATCCGCGATCTACCATCGCGACCACGACCGAAATCTACGATTATCTACGGGTTCTTTTTTCGGCGGTAGGCCAGCCGCATGATCCGCTGACGGGACAGCCGTTGAGCCGACAAACGCCCCAGCAGATTGTCGATCAAATCCTTGCTTACGAGCCGGAGTCGAAAATCATTTTGCTGGCACCGCTGATCGAGAATCAGCCAGGGGAGTTTCGAGACATATTAGAAAAGGTCAGGCGCGAAGGATTCGTGCGCGCGCGGATCGACGGTCAAATTGTGGAGTTGGATCGCTCTGAACGGATCCGGCTCAACAAGGACAAACGGCACACCATTGAGGCGGTAGTGGACCGGTTGGTCGTGCGTGATGGCATTCGTATCCGTCTTACGGATTCAATTGAAACTGCGTTGAAATGGGGCGGGAATCGGGTTGTCGTCCTGCGACAACGAGCCGGTGATGGAGCGACGGAGAAACGGAGTAATGAGAAAATCACTACTCCAACACTCGAGCACTCCAACACTCCAACGGCCGAGTGGGAGGAACAGCATTACTCCACCGATTATGGAAACGCCGCGACTGGCTTTCGAATCGGCGAGCTGACGCCGAGACATTTTTCCTTCAACAGCCACCTCGGAGCATGCCCGGCTTGCCATGGACTTGGCACCCAGTTGGTTTGCGATCCCGAGCTGATGATTTCCGATCCAGGGAAAACGCTGGCTGAAGGCGCGATCACCCCGTGGCGGCGTGGCACGAAGCGAATGCAGGCATACTATCGGCATCTGCAAAAGGCGCTCGTGAAGCACTTTCACATCGATGAAGACCTGCCGTTCAGCGAACTGCCGGAACAATTCAAGCAAGCGCTTTACTTCGGCACCAACGGAACGCCGATCGAAATGAATTTCAGCGACAATGGTCCCGCACGCGCGGGAAAAGTTGCAAAACCCTTCGAGGGACTGGTGCCCCAGATGCAGCGCCTATACGAGCAGACTCAAAGCGAATTCACTCGCAATCGCATTCGATCGTTCATGACGTACGAACCCTGCAAAGTATGCGACGGAGCAAGGCTCAAACCGGAAATCCTCGCGGTTACCATAAAGGATCGGCAGGCGCGCGAGTTGAACATTCATCAGTTGAGCGAGCTGACGACCGAAGCAGCCGCGCGCTTTATTGCGGCGCTCGAGCTGACTACGCAGCAACGGGCCATCGCTCGCGACGTGGTGCGCGAAATTCAGTCCCGCCTGCAATTTCTCGTCGAAGTTGGCCTCGGTTATCTCACACTCAATCGCCAGAGCGGGACACTTTCCGGAGGCGAAGCGCAGCGAATCCGATTGGCGACCCAAATCGGCTCCGGGCTCGCGGGAGTGCTTTACATTCTGGATGAACCAAGCATTGGACTACATCAGCGCGATAATGCACGGCTGCTGGGGACATTGCGGCGTCTTCGTGACCTCGGCAATTCCGTCATTGTGGTCGAGCACGATGAAGAAACGATACGGGCCGCTGATCATATCATCGATCTTGGTCCCGGTGCGGGTCCGCGTGGCGGCGAAATTGTCGCGCAAGGTAAACTCGAAGATGTCCTGCGCGCGAAGAATTCTTTGACTGCCGATTACCTTTCCGGCCGCGCGCGAATTTCCATTCCCAAGCAACGCGCCAAACCGCGGTCGACCGACAAATCCGAAGGCTGGCTAACATTGGTCGGGGCGACGGAAAACAATTTGAAAGACATCACCGTCTCTTTTCCGGTCGGTTGTTTCACTTGTGTGACCGGCGTTTCCGGCAGCGGCAAGTCCACTTTGGTGGACGACATTCTGCGACGCGCGCTGTTTCGACGTTTCCATAATGCCAAGGATAAACCGGGCGCCCATCGGGCGATTCGCGGGGTAGAACAAATCGACAAGGCAATTGTGATCGATCAAAGCCCGATTGGACGAACGCCACGGTCGAACCCAGTGACCTACACGGGCGCCTTCACTCCCATTCGCGAATTGTTTAGTCAATTGCCCGCGGCGCGGGTGCGCGGTTATGACGCGGGACGTTTCAGCTTCAACGTTAAAGGAGGCCGTTGCGAAAATTGCGAAGGCGACGGGCTAATCAAGATCGAGATGCACTTTTTGCCCGATGTTTATGTCGAATGTGAGGTGTGCCACGGCAAACGCTATAACCGTGAAACCCTCGGGATCACGTACAAGGGCAAAAACATTGCCGATGTCCTTGATCTGACAGTGGACGAAGCGGCCCGTTTTTTCCGGAATGTGCCCAGCATTTCGGAAAAGTTAGACTCATTACTGGATGTGGGCCTCGGCTATCTGCGACTTGGTCAGGCCGGAACGACTCTTTCCGGCGGAGAAGCCCAGCGCGTAAAATTGGCAACCGAGCTTGCCAAAAAGGCGACTGGACGCACGCTTTATATCCTCGATGAACCGACGACTGGATTGCATTTCGCCGATATCGAAAAACTGCTGCAAGTGTTAATGAAGCTGCGCAACGCAGGCAACACGGTGATCGTAATTGAACATAACTTGGAGATGATCAAGTGCGCCGACTGGATCATTGATCTGGGGCCGGAGGGCGGCGAGGGTGGCGGCGAGATCGTGGGAGAAGGCCCACCAGAGAAGATTGCCGAGTTGCCAGGCAGCCACACCGGACAATATCTGCGGCCGTCATTGAAGAACACATGAGCCTCAAAAGACGCATAGGACTTATGTGCCTGATGAGCCTGCTCGCGCAATTCGCCCGCGCAGACTTTTCCAACGAAATTTCCGAAAGCAGCGCGCCGATTACAGAAGGGGTGCCGGAAGTAGCACTCGTGCGGTTGCAGGCGTTGTTAAATTCCAATCTGCCGGAAGCCGAGTGGCACGCGGTCGTGGAGAAGCTTGCCGAAGCGCAAATAGCTGCAAAGCAGCCAGAGAATACTCTGGTTTTGTTGGCCGATAGCCGGGTACGCGAACTATCCTGGGCAAAATTTTGGCGCGCACAGGCCTTCGCCAGCCTGGATCGATGGGGTGAAGCCCTGCCGCTTTACGAGCAACTGGCCAACGAGGACGGGTCGCCATTTCGCACAGCGGCGATATTTGGAGCGGCGGAAATGCTGCGTGCATTGGGAAGGCGCGACGAAGCGCTGAAGAAATTTACGCCTCTCATTCATGACAAGGATTGGGCAACGCGAGCGCAGCTGCGAGCAGCCGAATTGTACATTGAAACGGGCGATGCCGCCGGCGCGCGTCGTCTTCTTGAAGAGATGGACCCCGCATCCGTCGCGGAACGAAGAGAACGCCGGGTGTTGCGCGGACGGCTGGAATTAATGCAGCGGCGACCTGAAAGAGCGATCGGCATTTTTCAGGGTCTCTTGAAAAGACCAGAAGGAGCTGCTCACTCCACGCTGATCGCGGCAGTCTTTGGTGTTGCGGAAGCGCAAGTGCAACTCAAAACGCCGGAAATCGCAGACGACGTCATTGAGCAGTTTATTGATCGTCATCCAGCAGATCCGGATCTTCCGCTTCTCTTCGCGAGACTCGATGAGTTGTATCGAGAGGAACACAAACCATCCCGCAACGAGCTGGAGAGATGGGTGCGCAGGCCCGAACAGCCACGACGAACATTTGCGCGATGGTATCTGGCCCGGTTCGAAATTCGTGCAGGGCGCAGGGAGCGGGCTCGACAATTATTTACCGATCTTCACCACACCGGCGTAAAATCTCAGGCGATCGCGCCCGCTCTGCTCGAGTTTGCAAAATTCGAAGTCGAGGACAAACACTTCGATGAGGCGATTGCGATTTTGAACGACGCGCGCTCGTTTCATCCCACGCCGTCTTTGCTTACACAAATCGATTTTTTATCCGCCCGGGCGCAATACCTAGCGAGGCGATTTGGCAGAGCTTCTGCGGATTTTGAACAAATCGCGCGTTCCGGCTCGCCGTGGGCAAAGGTTGCGCTTTTCAACGCGTCCACGGGCTGGCTCCAACTCGGTGACCATACACGTTTTCTGACTGATTACGGTGACCTGGAAAAATTGGGTGGCGACGAACAGGCGCGTGCCGACCTGCGATTGGAGGAAGGCCTGGTGCAAGCGGCAAAAGGCGACGAAAAAGCGACAGGATCGCTGCAACAGTTCATTCATGATTTTCCCAAGAATCCTCGCGTGTCGGAAGCTTTGGTCAGCCTGGCGGAACTGGCCTTTCATGCCTCGCCACCGCGCCTCGATGAAGCGCGCAAGTATCTGACGCGCGCCACCGAGTCGCCAACGGCGGCAGCCGCGGAACGCGGGGATTATCTCGAAATCTGGGTTGAGGAATCAAGTGGTGGCAACGAAGCGAAAGTTATTGAGCTTGCAACGCGCTTCGTCGAACAACATGGAAACTCACCTTTCGCTCCGGAAGTTCGAATGAAGTTGGCTGAGCTTTATTACCGACGCCAGGACTTTGCGAACGCACAGACGCAGTTTGAACTTATTGCGCAACAGACCCCCGAAAATTCGCTTGGTGAAAAAGCCCTCTTCTTCGCGGCAGAGTCAGCAATGTCCAGCATGGGTGAACATTCGTTGGACCGCGCAATTGTTTTGTTTGATCAGGTCGTGCGGCAGAACGGCACGCTGCGATGGGCGGCGCGCAATGAGCAGGCTGTGATTGAGCGCAAGCTTGGAAAACCCAAGGACGCTCTCGCCTTATACGATGAGGTCCTAAAGAGCAATGCCGGTTCTTCAGAGAAACGCGAGGCGCTGTGCGGCAAAGGCGACATTTTCTTTGAGATGGGCACGAGCGATCCAAACAATTACCAGCGTGCGATCGAAATCTATGATCAACTCGCCTCCGACAAGGACGAGCCGATTCACTGGCGCAACCAGGCACTGTTTAAGAAGGGATTGTGTTTGGAAAAGAAAGGCGAGCGCGCCAATGCCCTTGCCACTTTTTACAAAATATTGGAGGAAGACACGCGTCCGGATCGGCGGCGCGAACTCTTTTGGTATTACAAGGCTGGGTTTAACGCTGCGCGCCTGTTGGAGGAAGATTCGAAGTGGGAATCTGCGGCGGCCATCTATGAGAAACTCGCTGCCGCGGGAGGGAGCCGAAGCGAAGAAGCAAAAGCGCGTCTTACCAATCTTCGCCTGGAGCACTTCCTTTGGACGGATTAACCGAAAGGAGCATGTTGGCCGAAAATCTCGGTTTGTTGTCTTAAAGCGACGGAAAAATAGGCTTGCGTAGAATTTGAAGCGGAATCACACTCAAGGCGTGAAAACAATAGGCAGACCAAGTCGCCTGGGCGGCTGGTCGATCCGATGCGCAAGCGTCCTGCTTGCCCTCGCGTTTTGCGCATCGGTTGCTGCTGATCCGAGCAAGAACGTCGTGCTCCGGCCACAACCACAGCAGGTCATCAAGACCTCAAAGAAGATATGCTACACTGTGAGCGGTGGCTCCCGCATTCCGCAACCTTGCGACCGGGTCGCTGCAATTCCGACCACTCACGGCGCACTGGATATTTTAGGCCACCGTAACGGGCAATAATCTGAACTTCCGACGGTTTCGCCGGTATTGGCGCGCTGCCGGCGCGGCAGCGCGGACGTGGAGCTACATTTTTGCACGCCAAGCCATTCATGGCGTCTTTGTCAGTGTAAATGCGTGCTGCCAAATTTTTACTCGCGAATGCCTTCGGAGTTAGCTTTCTGGCTTCCCCAAAACCGACTTCGCTGTGGCAAGCACGCACTTATCGTCGTTATCCGTCAGTCCAGCGAGAAAATGACGAATCCGGCGGAATGACTGGCGTAAGAACAAATCGGCAGCGAACCGGTCAGGGGACGAAGAGCTTCCGTTGCGTTGCGCCAATTGAAGGTCGGCATCATGACGACTAAGCACGCACGTTGATGCAAAAAGGTCCATCGCCGTGTTTGCGATCCGCTCCTGGACAAGCTGCATATCAAGTATCGGCTCGCGGTAAGTGATCAGTGCGCGGTTCACAGCTACATTAAAACGCCAGATCAGCCGACCAAGTTGATTGGCAAACCATCGCAGCTCGGCGCTGCGTACTGGAATCTCGGGAACCCGCACGGTGGCGCCAAGTCGCT
This sequence comes from Candidatus Udaeobacter sp., assembly GCA_035694525.1. Lineage (GTDB taxonomy): Bacteria > Verrucomicrobiota > Verrucomicrobiia > Chthoniobacterales > UBA10450 > Udaeobacter. The sequence goes on from DASSFL010000006.1 coordinate 29,514, forward strand.
GCTTGCCAGCGGCCCACGCTTTCGCGATGCCCCGCTCGCGTGTCGGTTTCATCATCGTGTCGTAGATTTCCTTGAACTCCATACCCGGTCCACGCATCCCCACCAGTGCGACAAACGAAGTCAGCACTTCGTTCGCACCTTCGCCGATCTGGTTAATGCGTGCATCGCGCATCATTCTCTCCAGCGGAAGATCGACAAAATATGCAGAGCCGCCATAAATCTGAAATACGTCATTGATGCACTCCCAAAGCCGCTCGGTCGTAAACACTTTTAGCATCGCTGTCTCGAGCATGTAATCTTCCAGCCCGCGATCGATTAGCGCTGCGGTGATCGTGGTCATTGCTTCCATCGCGTAAGCGTCTGCAGCGATGCGCGCGATTTTCTTTTGGACCAGATGAAAATTACCGAGCGTTTTGTTGAATTGTTTGCGCGTGTTTGCGTGTTCGATTGCCAGACGCAAACAAGTCTTGGCTGCACCGGTGCAGCATGCGCCGAATGTTGTGCGTCCGAAATCGAGGACGGTGAGCGCGACCTTGAGGCCTTTGCCCAGCGGGCCGAGAATATTTTCCCTGGGAACTTTGACGTCGCGCAACGCGAATCGACCAGTCGCCGTGCCCCGGATTCCCATCTTCGGCATCCGCGCGTCTAGCATTTCGAATCCGGGCATGTCCGGTGTGACCAGGAATGCCGTGACCGACGTCTTGTCCGACCCGGGCACTGGCGTGCGCGCCATCACGGTCAGCACATCAGCGATTGCAGCGTTGGTGATGTAGCGCTTTTCACCGTTCAGAACGAAATGCGAGCCGTCTTCGCTCGGTCGCGCTTGCATTTGCACGTTCGCCGCGTCCGATCCCGCTTCCCTTTCGGTCAGCGCAAATGCGCCGAGTTGTTCGCCGGTCGACAATTTTGGAAGCCATCGCTGTTTTTGCTCGTGCGTTCCAAACAGTAATAACGCGCGAATTCCAATGGAGTGGTGCGCATTCACAAAAACCGAAGTCGATGCACAGCGGCGGCCAATTTCTTCCAGGATTTGGCAGTTGGCCATTTGCGAGAATCCATGCCCGCCATATTCCTTAGGCGCCGTCAGGCCGAGCACGCCAACTCGGCCGAGTCCATCAATCACGCTGCGCGGTATATCCGCTTTTCGGTCGACTTCCGCAGGATCGAGACGCTCGTCCAGAAATTGGCGAAGCTCGGTAAGAACTCCGTTCAATTCGTCCTGTTGCGCTGCCGGGATGCGAGGATACGGCATTACCCAATCGGCAACGAAATGGCCTTGGAAAAGACCTTTGGCAAAACCGAGCGCCTGCGGACCTGCAAAAAGCAGTTCCTCGGCTTGTTGGATTTCTTTCTGTCGCTGCGCGTCGAGCTTATTCATTCAATTTGTCGGTAGAAAAACGGGCCACGCATTGTAGCCATGCGAGCGCGCGTGTCCAATCACGCGGCGCACATCGAATTCAGAAATCGATCGGATCCCTGATGGTCCTGCCCCGAGACAGCCGCCAGGATTGGTAGCGGCGCAATCTGAAAATTTAGACTTATGGAGGCTACGGATTGACGCGTGACTCTCAGCTGCAGCCCTGACTGGTGCCGCATTCAGTGCAAACACCGCAGGCACCGGCACGGATCACCTTGTCGCTGCCGCAAACCGAACAGGTGATTCCCATAAACACGCTGCCAAGAGCGACCGTTACACGGTCGGCGTGACCATTGCCGTTCCCGTTCTGTCGGCCAGATTCGGAATCGCCGGGCGGATGGTTTGTGATCACGTCAATCACTTCTTTCTCGGCAGTCCGCGCCAAATCCGAGACTGGCCGGTTCACAGCCTTTTTCTCGATCTCCGCAATTTCCTTCAGCGGCAGATCGGGCTGGCCTCGGTTGGGCGAAGTCGCTTCCTTGTAGCCTTTGATGAACTGGCAGCCCAGCCAGCGAAACACGTAATCAGTGATGCTGGTAGCGTGCCGGATATCAGGGTTCTTTGTGAAACCGCTGGGCTCAAACCGCTGGTAAGCAAACTTCTTCACCAGGCTTTCGAGCGGCACGCCGTACTGGAGAGCGATGGACGTGAGCGTGCCGACTGTGTCCATCAGCCCGCCGATGGTGCTGCCTTCTTTTGACATGGTGATGAAAAGCTCGCCCGGCTGACCGTCTGCGTAGAGGCCGACGGTGATATAACCTTCGTGACCGGCAATCTCGAACTTGTGGGTGAGCGACATGCGGGTGTCGGTCATGCGGTGGCGCACCGGTTGATCGACCAGGCCGCGCAACGACGCCACTTCCTGTTCCAGTTCGAGAATGCGTTTCTGAAGATCTTCTGTCCCCGGAACATCAGGAATGCCGCCGTCAGCGCCAGCGGCTACAGTGCCCATGTCTTTCGTCTTTCGAGTGTTCAGCGGCGCGGATCGCTTCGAGCCCTCTCGGTAAATCGCAACCGATTTCAAGCCGAGCCGCCATCCTTCGACGTAGGTGGTCATGATATCATCCACTGTGGCGGATTCCGGCATGTTGACCGTCTTAGAAATTGCGCCACTAAGGAATGGCTGCGCTGCGGCCATCATTCGCAGGTGCGCCATATAATTGAGACTGCGCTCACCTTTGAACGGCTTGAACGCGCAATCGAAAACGGGCAAGTGCTCCGGCTTTAATCCCGATGAGATTGTCGATCCATCCGTATCGGTGACGTCCTCGATGGTGTCGAAAGCGTCAATGTGCGCGACGATGCGTTCGATCTCATCGGAATTGTAACCCAGTTTCTCCAGCGCCGGTTTGATCGTTTGGTTAACAATTTTCAGCATTCCGCCGCCCGCAAGCAGTTTGTATTTCACCAGCGCGATGTCCGGTTCAATTCCTGTCGTGTCGCAATCCATCAGGAAACTGATCGTCCCCGTCGGCGCGAGCACAGTGACCTGCGCGTTCCGACAACCGTAACGCTTTCCAAGTTCCGCCGCGCTGTCCCAAACTTTGGCGGCCTCTTCTTTCAAATGCGCGAATTCCTTCGCATCTGAGATTTCGCGCACCGCGTCCCGATGCAATTCAATCACTTCCAGCATCGGTGCGACGT
>DASSFL010000007.1:0-9438 GCA_035694525.1 Candidatus Udaeobacter sp.
AACTCTTCCTCGCAGCCGGCGCGGTGGGAGGCGGCGCGATCTACACCGAGCACGGCAAGATGATCCATATCGTCCGCAAAGTCTTCCTTCGTGTCTCGGCGAAACTGGATTGGTTTGTCTTCAAGCTCCACTAAAGCCGTCTGCATGAATAACCGAGTTCTTCTGGGGGCCGCCGCGTGCCTCACACTTGCCGGCTGCGCGATCAAGCACCCGCCGTTTGGCGCGGACATCATGCCTGAATCGGCTCGCGCGCAAATCCCGGGACATTGGGCCGGTCCTCATCGCGGTGGCGCCGTTGTGCCAAACTGGGTCCTCACCTTCCACGACCCCGAGTTGACTGCGTTGGTTACGGATGCGGTTGAGCGAAATCCCGATCTCAAAGCCGCCGCCGCGCGCGTCGAAGCATCACGTGCTGCAGTACGAATAGCTGCATCATCGCTTTATCCGCGCATCGCAATGAAGGGACTAGGAGAGCGCCAGGGGCAGCATCTCAGCGGCGACATCGGTCGCAACATAAACCCGCCGGACTTTGGGAGCTCGGGTACTGAAAATGCCGGCGGCGCGGGCCTCGACACCAGCACTGAAGACACATCAAAACGTTGGGTGTACGGCATCGCTGCCGGCGCCGCGTGGGAGGCCGACGTGTGGGGCCGCATTCGTTCGAAAAAAGCTGCCGCGAAGCAGGAAAGTGCCGCGCTCGAAGCCGACTATGAATTTGCCCGGCAATCGCTCGCTGCTGCTGTGGCGCGAGCGTACTTCACCACCATTGAGGCAGCAGAACAGGAAGCCAACGCGCGGGAGACGCTCAACATCTATCAGGAGTATTCAAAACTCACGGATATACAGAAGCAGCACGGGTTCGCGAGCGACTTCGATGTGTCGCAGATCAAATCCCGCACCGCCACCGCAGAGGATGCGCTTTACACCGCGCAGCAGGTGCGAGCGCAGACGATTCGCGCGATTGAAGTTGTCACCAGCCGTTACCCGGCCGGCCGTTTTGATGTGCGACGTTCGTTCCCAGGCCAACCGAGGGCCGTGCCCGCAGGTCTGCCTGCGCAAATTCTCGAACGCCGGCCCGACCTCATCGCGAGCGAGCGCCGCTTCGCCGCTGCCTTTCATCGGGTGAACGAGGCTCGCACCGCTCGATTGCCGCGCTTTGTGCTCAGCGCTGGTGCCGGACTCGGAACTGCGGACCTCGACTCAGTCGGCTCACTCAACGCCCTCGTTTGGACTTTTGCCGGCGGGATCACTCAACCGATTTTCTTTGGCGGCGAACTTCAAGCTGCGGTAGATCTTCGCACTGCCGAGCAAAAAGCCGCAGCCGCGAGTTACGTGGGCCACGCGTTGCACGCATTCGGAGAGGTGGAAGATGCTCTCGCCAACGATTATTATCTGCGTCAACGCGAAGGCGCACTTTCTGACGCAGTTTCCAGCAGCGCCGATTCGATAAAGTTCGGCAGGCAACAGCTGGAGCAAGGTCAGATCGACATGTTCACCGTCTTGCGTCTCACCGGTGAAAACCTCGCCGCGAAAGTCCAATACACGCAAATCCGCGCCTCGCGTCTCCGCGAACGCGTAAACCTTTACCTGGCGTTAGGCGGAGATTTCGCGGGAACAGGTGCACTGAAATGAGGCAATGGGTACGTCATAAACTGTTTTTAATGCGATCTTGTTGGCAGTTATCGGAAGTGAAACAGATACTACTAATAGTAATAGCCGGGCTTGTTGTGGCAGGCTGTTGTTCGACGCAGAATGAAATTCAACATGTATCCACTTCCGATCTGCAACTAAGGCGCTACGAACTCATGTATTGCTTGAGCATGACGCGCATAAATTGGGACAACCGACCGTGGCAAAGCCACGCCTATGATGACGTCAAGGCCGACCTCGACGAAAAGGAAGCCATCGAGCGAGAAATTACACGTCGTGGCGTGACGAATTATCACTGGCCACCTTCGGTGACATACCGATACGCACATGATCATTGTCACTGCCAATGTTGGATTGCTACCCTCTGAAATCGGTAAAATGAAAATCGGTCTTGAACACCAGGAGAGAAGTTCTCAAATCAAGTTATTGAATGCACACAATCACCAATAACTATCGGGATGCTCACATCTTAAACCTGGGTTCTGGCGGCGAACGCGGGCCGTATCTGGTGACGCAGACCGGCGTTTCTCCGAAGGATCCTATTCCAAAAACACGCATGTTCGTGCTACGCCCCGATGGAAACTGGGTTGATTTCAATGCCTACGCGTCGCAGGGAAACCCTGAAGCCATTGATGAGATTGTCTTCTCCACCACAACTCAAATAATGGAAACGTTTGGAAAATTGTTCGGTTCGCCTCGAGTGCTCGACCTACCGATTAATGAGGAGGGACTCAAAGCGTGGATCGAGCGCCAGGAGCACAGCGATCCGTTGGAAGCAGCTCGCGAGTGGGCCAAACAGTACAAAACGCGTCATCGCAAAGACCGCGGCGGTTAGAAACGCCATCAAGAGAGCAGGGGAGCGGCGCCATGAATGCACAGTCCCTCGCCCGGGTGATTCCAGCTCTCGGTTGGCTGCGCGCCTACGACCGAAGCTGGTTGCGTAGCGATGTTTTCGCCGGCATTACGCTTGCCGCATACCTCCTTCCTGCCGGTTTGGGAGATGCGTCCCTGGCGAATTTGCCGCCCGAGGCCGGGCTTTACGCGTGTCTGTTTGGTGGACTCGTCTTCTGGTTATTTTGTAGTTCGCGACACACAGTCATCACTGTCACTTCCGCAATCTCATTGCTCACCGGCGCGTCACTTGGCGAGATCGCGGGTGGCGATACAACGCGTTTCGGCGCGCTCGCCGCGGGAACTGCTTTGCTTGTTGCGTTGATCGCGTTCATCGCGTGGCTCGTCAAAGCAGGCGTGATTGTAAATTTCATTTCCGAAAGTGTAATGACCGGCTTTAAGTGCGGCGTCGCTCTCTTTCTCGCCAGCACCCAATTGCCCAAGCTCTTCGGCTTTCACGGCGCACATGGAGATTTCTGGGAGAACAGCAGCCATTTTTTCAAGCATCTGCACGAAACGAATCCCACATCACTGCTTGTGGGAGGAACCGCGCTGGCTGTGCTGATCTTGGGAAAAGTTTTCCTGAAAAACAAACCGGTATCTCTCTTTGTGGTCTTTGGCGGTATCGTCGCTGCTTCTGCGTTTTCGTTAGGCACGCGCGGCGTAAAGCTGCTCGGTAACGTTCCGCAGGGATTGCCTCCAATGGGCCTGCCAGCGGTCTACTGGCACGATTTGAATGAACTGCTTCCGCTGGCCTTCGCTTGCTTTTTGCTCGGCGCTGTGGAAACCGCAGCGATCGGGCGAATGTTCACGGCGAAACACGGCGGACGTTTTGACGCCAATCAGGAATTTCTGGCGCTTGCGGCTTCAAACTTCGGTGCAGGAATCGGGCGCGGATTTCCGATCAGCGGCGGCATGTCGCAATCGCTCGTCAACGAAGGCGGCGGCGCACGCACACCGCTATCAGGCGCGCTCGCTGCAGGAATCATTTTAATCGTCGTCCTTTTCTTCTCGCATCTGTTGAGCGCGCTGCCTCAACCGGTATTAGCGGCAGTGGTGCTCGTCGCAGTCGCGGGTTTGTTCAAGCTCTCAACGTTGAAACAACTCTGGCGCGTGGATCGCGCTGAATTCGTGGTAGCAATGGCGGCGATTCTCGGTGTTCTCGGCTCGGGCCTGCTTCGCGGCGTGATGATCGGCGCAATCATTTCCTTGGTGCAGCTGTTGCGAACAGCGTCCAGACCGCATGTCGCATTTCTCGGGCGCATTCCAGGCACTCGCCGTTTCTCGGATCGCCAACGCCATCCAGATAATGAACTGATTTCCGGCGCCCTGATCTTTCGGCCGGAATCAGGTCTCGTGTACTTCAACATTGACCATGTCTGCGAGTCGATTCTAAAGCGCGTGCATGCTGAATCGACGCCACCGAAGTTGGTTGTGCTCGATCTTTCCGCTGCGCCGCGCGTAGACTTGCAAAGCGCTCACGCTCTTGCTGGCATGGCTGATGAATTGACCGCTCAAGGAATCCGGTTCCAAGCGGTCGAACCGCGTTCGTCAGTTCGCGACCGTTTACGCAACGAAGGCGTGGACGGAAAACTAGGCGGAGTAAACCGTTTCACTTCGGTCGCGGACGCGGTCGAAGATTTTCAGAAAACCGCGATCTGATGACGAACGACTAGTACCGGAATGATCGGGCACCTCTTATTTGCGGCGGGCCTCGTCGCGACGACCGTGATGATTCACGCAGCAGGCCTCGGAGCACTGCTGAGTCATGTGTTGCGGTCTCCGGAGCGTCCGGATACACGCTTCTGGCCAGTCACCTGGCTGCTGATTCGCATCGCCTGGTTGCTGATTCTGATCCATCTGCTTGAGATCGCGATATGGGCTTTGTTTTTTTGGTGGGAGGGGTGTCTGCCGGACGCCGAGTCATCCTTCTATTTTTCCGGTGTGACGTACGCGACGCTTGGCTACGGCGACCTTCTCCTGCCAAAAGAATGGCGGATGTTTGGACCGCTTGAGGCGCTCACCGGCACTCTAATGTGCGGGCTGTCCATAGCATTTTTCTTCGCTGTGTTGAGCCGGAAATTTTTGCAACGCTTCCCGGGCAATGCACAAAGCTGATTGTGTGAATCTATTTAGCAATCGACCTTTCAGTTGATGAACGGCGAGAAACACGAAAGGAAGCAGTGGGTTGAACCTGTCGCGGCCCTCCTGATGGCGCTGGCGACACTGAGTACAGCCTGGTGCTCGTTTGAGTCAGCTGCATGGACACGGCAAAGCAATCGGCTGATGAATGAATTTAACACGCTGGAGCGCAAGGCCGGTTTGCTGACAATGCAAGGCACGCAGCAGGCAACGATTCACGCCGCGATGTTCATGCAGTTGCTTGCCGCGCAACAAGAGGGCAACGAGAAACTCGTCAGCTTTTACGTCGAAAGATTTCCACCGGACGTGCGCAAGGCTTACGATGCATGGATGGCCCAAAAACCTTTTGAAAATCCAAACGCCGAGCCACATCCTTTTGTGCCCAACCTTTACGAGATGCGCGGCAGCCGCGAAGCAGCTGACGCGTCTACCAAAGCTGCCAACAGCCAGCGGGAGGCCGGCATTGCCGGGAGTATTTCCGGTCAATACCTCGCGAATACTGTTCTGTTCGCCACAGTGCTTTTCTTCGCCAATGCGTCGGCAAAGTTTGAACAACGGCGGGTGCGTGTAGTCGCTTTCATCTTCGCCGTTGCCGTGTTCCTCTTTGCGCTCGTACGGACGGCGATGCTTCCGTTGTGAAGTAATGGCGTGAGCGCGAATGATGATCGCGTTTTTAGAGGTGCTGCTCTGATCAACGCCCTTCTGCGATAAGACTTCGCGAACTAGATCCGAAGTTTACGGCAGAGTGTGGCAACAGATTAATCTCAGCGGCCTCCCGCGATCATTTCCTTCATGGTTCGCAGCCCTGTTGCCTGCAATGGTCCCAGCCCGCTCCCTGGCAGGAACCACATGCCTTTGTCTTTGTCGCGGCAGTAGACAATGTTGATACCGTCGCTCGTGATCGCGTGATGAAATGTACAACCGGGGTTCTCGGCAATGAATCGAAAGAACGCCTCCCGCCACGGATCATCAGCGTATTTGAACACTTCTTCTCCGATCGCCTTTAGCTCCTCGACGCTGATCGTACGAATGGATTTGGCAATGGCTTTGCGGCGTTCCTTGTCGAGGTTCTCAAGGTCGAATTTTTCGAATGGCATGGGATTGAACTTAGCCGATTAGATATCGTTCGCCAAGCGATGGACGAAATCTCGATGAGCGGCATTTGAAGGGGTTTTCAGCATTTTCACTAACAACGGCAGGCATGTCGTGACCGAAGCGCTATATCGGAACGGGTCGAGCCATTGGACTTTGGTCTTATTTATAAATCGCACGCGCTCGTGGAAACTAACCATAGTATTCGCTGAAATAGATAATGAAACCACCTTCTGCCGACATCCAGTTTCACGAAGATGTTGGGCTGCTCGTGTGGAGACCGCGCGGAGTGCTGAATGAGTCCGCCGTTGAACACATTCTAACATTGATAGGAGATCTGGAAGCTAGCTCCAGGAATTCGTTCAATCGATTCACCGATGCATTGGCAATCGAAGCCGTTGATCTCAACTTTAGATACATCTTCCGCGTCGCTCTTTTTCGGCGTCTCGCTTATGCAGGGCGCCCACCTGTGAAATCTGCGATTCTGGTCCCGAGCATTGCCCGCGCTCACTATAGTAAGTTGTTTGAGTTGTTGACCCGCGGTTCTTCGATCAAGGTCCGCATCTTTGAAGAACGTGAACCAGGCGCGCAATGGCTTGGAGTGCCAGTTGAATTGCTGATCTTTAGTCCTATCGGTAGCTAATAATGAATAATCCCACTGCCAGGGAACGCGACCATCAGCAAAGTGAGGAGCAGCTGGATCTGCTTCAGACGATCACAATGGAGGTTGCGGCAGCCAGCGATCTCACTTCTGCGTTGGAAGTTGTGCTTCGTGACGTTTGCGAGAAAACCGGCTGGGCGCTGGGCCACGCATGGGTGCCAAACCAGGATGGGACTATTCTTGATTTCGCTGCGGCGTGGTATTGCGGCGATGGTGAACTGAAACCTTTCAGGGCCGTGTCCGAGGCCTTTCGGTTTAAACCGGGCGTTGGTTTGCCCGGACGCGTATGGAAATCAAAGCAACCGAGCTGGATTGAGGACGTTATTAACGACCCTAACTTTCCGCGATCGGCTGCAGCGCAGACGGCCGGTTTGAAAACGGGCGTGGGAATTCCCATTTTGTCCGGCGGGAAGGTCATCGCCGTGCTTGAGTTTTTCATGCGCGAATCGCGTGAGCAGAGTGAACGATTGTTAAAAGTAATCACTGCCGTTGCCGGGCAATTGGATTTGCTCAAGCGAGCCACACGCGCGGAGGCGGTGGCGCGAGAGGAGCAATTCCGGACTCTGGCAAACTCCATTTCACAGCTCGCCTGGATGGCAGATGGAGAGGGTAATATTTTTTGGTATAACGACCGCTGGTACGATTATACAGGTACGACCCTCGAGGAAATGCAAGGGTGGGGGTGGCAAAAAGTCCATCACCCGGATGAAGTCGATCGAGTTGTTGAACGTATCAAAGTGGCATTCGCTACAGGTGAGCCGTGGGAGGATACCTTTCCTTTACGCAGCAAGACCGGCGAGTACCGATGGTTCCTTTCCCGCGCGCTTCCGATCACTAATGAAGAAGGGCGAGTTGTTCGTTGGTTTGGGACTAACACGGATATTACCGAGCAACGGGAGTTGGAGCAGGCGCTTCGCGCAAGTCGGGACGAATTGGAACAAAAAATAACCCGCCGCACCGCGGAACTCTCGCGCACCAACGAAATACTGCGGTCGATTCTGTCTAACATGGGTGATGCCGTTATCGTTGCAGATAAGGACGGCAATTTTCTTGTATTCAATCTCGCGGCAGAGCGGATGTTTGGAAGCGGCCCAAAGCAAATGCCGTCCACAGAATGGTCGCATCGCTACGGGCTATATTTGACGGACAAGACAACTCCGTTTCCGCACGACCAATTGCCTCTGACACGCTCGATCCGTGGCGAGGAGGTGGACAAGGTCGAGATGTTCGTCCGACATGAAAAGGCGCCACACGGGCTCTGGACGGAAATCACCGGTCGCCCTCTGCGTGGAGCGAACGGCGATGTGTTAGGTGGTGTGATCGTTTGTCGCGATATCACTGAACTCAAAGAGGAAGAATTTTTTCGCGTTGGACAAAGTCAGGTCCTCGAAATGATCGCCGCCGATGCGCCGCTTGCGGATGTTCTGACCAGCCTTGTTCTTCTCATGGAAGGCCAGGCGGACGGACTGCGTTGTTCAATTCTTCTTTTGAACCGCGACGGAAAACATGTGCGTCACGGCGCGGCACCGAATCTGCCCGAAGCTTATGTGAAAGCCGTGAACGGGGCGCCGATCGGACCGCGCAATGGTTCTTGCGGTACGGCTATGTACACGCGACGACCAGTTGTCGTCGCCAATGTGATGACGGATCCGCTTTGGAGTGATTACCGTGAGTTAGCGCAGATTAGCGGACTACGCGCCTGCTGGTCGACACCGATTCTCTCCGCGCAAGGTGATGTGTTGGGTTCGTTTGCGATGTACCGCCAGGAAAATCGCGGACCGCGACCAGAGGAAACGCGGTTGACGCAAATCGCCACCCACATTGCCGGTATTGCCATTGAGCGCCAACGACAGCAGGAAATTTTACGCGAGCGTGAGGCCCGCATCAATCTAGCCGCCGAGTCGGCCGACCTTGCCTTTTGGATTCTGTATCCGGAACAGAACACCGCGTGGATGAGCGAAAAAGGCCGGCTGATCTATGGTTTTGATTCCAAGCTGCCGTTGACCTGCGATTTGATCCTGTCCCGTGTCCATCCGGACGAGCGAGCGGCGGTTAAGGCGACGTATGATCGTTCGTGTGCCCTATCCGGAACGTTCGAAAGCGAGCATCGCCTTCTTTTACCGTACGGGAAAACGCGTTGGGTGATTATGCGCGGACGCTGTTTGAAGGATGAGGAAGGAAATCTTGTGGAGACGATTGGAGTGACTCTGGATGTTAGCGCGCAAAAACAAGCCGATCTTCAACTGCAACATCAACGCGAGGAGATGGCTCATCGAAACCGCGTCTCGCTGATGGGCGAAATGACCGCGTCATTTGCACACGAACTCAATCAACCGCTCACAGCTATCGCGAACAACGCCTCTGCCGCGCGTCGTTTTCTCCAGCGCGGAAATATCGACCCGGCGCTGCTGCAGCAGTTGTTACAAGACATGGTGGCCGACAGTCAACGCGCCGGTGAAGTGATCCGCGGAATTCGAAGTTTGGTGCGGAAGGAGACGAGCGTGCAAACCTTGTTGGACCTGAATGCAGTTATCACGGATACCGTGCGACTGGTCAGCACGGACGTGTTGAGTCGAGAGAGCGTCGTTACTACAGAGCTGGATCCTCAACTTCCGCAAGTCAGCGCCACTCTCGTTCAGATCCAGCAGGTTCTGCTTAACCTGATTATTAATGCTCTCGACGCCATGGAAGGATTGCCGCCTGCCGAACGCCGCGTCATTGTTAGTACTCGCTCGGATAGGGGTGATGTCGCAGAAGTAAGCGTGCGTGATTTTGGAACGGGATTGCCAAAGGATCAGCCGGACAAAGTCTTCGATCACTTCTTTTCCACCAAACAAAAAGGAATGGGAATGGGCTTGACCATTGTTCGATCGATGATCGAAGCGCACGGTGGGACGATCGTGGCGGAAAACGCGCCCGACCGTGGCGCACGCATGCTCGTTCGCCTGCCAGCCGTGCGCGGGCAACGGCAAACGATCGCGGCCGCATGAGCAATCCAAACG
>DASSFL010000008.1:0-9048 GCA_035694525.1 Candidatus Udaeobacter sp.
GTCCGGCAATCAAAAACGATTCTTGCGCGATCCTGTGAAGCGGGCCATTGGCTTCATCGATTGGGGCAGAGCGCGTCTGGTCCATTTCGCCGATAGCGACCGAGAATGAGTTCTGGAATACAGGTGAGGGCGATACCGCCAATAACTGTTACGGCGCAAATCCATTTCCATCCGAACGGTCCAAACGGCAAAAATCCGAGACCGTATCCAAGGGAAGCAAGAGCACCAAGGATGAAAAACGGGCCACTGAAGCGGCAGTGGACGCGGCCGCATCGGGAAGCGTTAAGTAGACATAGTGTCACCATGACACCCAGGGACGCGGTCCATAAAACGGTTCTCCAGACGGGCGATGCAGCCCAGCCAAGAGCGAACGAGGGTAGCGGCGTATTTCAAGTCCGACACCGACGCGTTGTGCGACTGGGAAAGCGAAGGCGTCGCTCCCTAGCTATCAGCCATTCGTTTTGAACTTTGCCGTTCAGCCGCGATGCGTTCCGGTTGATCGCGTTATGATTTCATTAGTCGAAATTCCGGGTATCGCCATATGCCTCGCCGAGCGGAAAAACATGGTATTGCGGTGCTTCCAGGATGGCTCCCTTACTCACGTTCACAAATACCTTGGATTCCTCGTAACTGATCCGGTCGATATGCTTCGGTGAAATCACGATCTCCTTGCCGGAATACCAATGGCCAGTCTCTACAACTAGGTGACAAATCGCCCAACTCCTGTCGTCCATGATAAAATCAATGACGTGGCCGATCGCTCCTTCGCTGGTTTGGATGGGGTAGCCGCTAAGAGCCTGTGTGCTTTGCAGATGAAGATCGTCGCTTCCTGGCTCACTCGGCATAAGATGCGGCGGAGGAGGAGCCTCTGGGAAACCGCCCGCGCCCCACGTTTCACACCCGTCCCAGTAGGCTTGATATTGTAGCGAGACTGGCTTGTGCGACTCACTCGCGGGACTGTTTTCAATCTGTTGTCGAGTCAGATTCACGAGCAGGCAGTCCGCGTCTTGACGCAGGTTTCCGAAAGCATGGGGAGAAATCAGCACCAAGCGGCCCGATAGCCATGAACCTGTGTCCGCGACAACATAGCGGATAGCCCATTGTTGATCATTAAAATAGAAGTCCTTCACGTGACCGATGTCGCCGTCAGAGGCGCCGAGCTTTTTTCCGTAAAGCTGCCTAAGGCTTCGCAAGATAACTTTGTCCTTTCTGACGACGGGTTTGATCCATCCAGACCGTGCGACCAGATACTTGAATTCGCAAGCGCCGGCCCAAAATGCCACAACGGCGAGTGCCAGCGAGGCCTGATGCGACCCATGATGCCGTCGCCAATCAGCAACAGCGCGCCGAGTTCAATGACACGTGATGTGCAAAGCGAGCGCAAAGCCGACGAGTGCTAATGTAACTAGTGCTTGCGGAGTACTTGGTTTTATATGCGGGGAGTTCGGAAAAATCTCGCCGGCTTGTCGAGACAATTCGCCGCCAGCGCGAATCGCCGATTCCAATTCAAGAAACGCCGTCGGCTTTTCGTCAGCACTGACGATGAATCTCTTTCCGTTGTGGCGGTGCACTCGAACATCGCTTTCAATTTTGTCAACTCAAGTTGGATGCCGTCTTGCACGACGGTTGAGGCGTAGGACTAAAGTCCAATATGCGGCTGTCTGGAGTGATGGTAAAATCATCTTCGATTACGTCATCCGACGTCTCAACGCACTTTCGGCCGGTTCTGAAAAGCCGGTTGGGAGGCTTAACCTTCGCTGAGGCACCGCCTAGCGCGATCTCCAGATCCAAATGGAGCCCCGAGTCAGCCGAAGTGAGGCCGCTTCAAGGCGCCTCGTGAGGATGGTTCCTCGTTCCGCGCGGATTTGGGAGCAGTCAACCTCAAAAAGAAGACGTTTATGAAATTCGTTAATCTCACCAAGCCAATGGCCGTGCCTCACCAAATCCACACCTACACCGAGCTACTGCAACAGATTCACGACGATCTGCGGATCCAACATCCCGAATGGGTCCAGCCAAATGGCGAATCCCCAATGTGTGATTCTTACGAGGCGCGCCTCATGGAATTGCTCGATCCTTCGACGCGAAGGGGATCCAGCGAGTCTATCGCTGGTACTTATCGCGCCCTCGAGCAGGAACTAAATGAGTGGCCCGGAGCAGGGACGACAAAGGCTGCTTTTGGTACGACTTAAAGGTTCAGCCCTTATCCCAACTAAGTAGGCAGAATGAAACATAAAATCAAAAGTTTCATACTTGGTGTAAAAGAAGCGCGCCGGATATTGTGTACTGCCGTTCATGGTCGGCCTGCCGGAAGAGCCTATAATATGGGGAGAAAACTCTCCAATGGCTTTACGGGCCTACCCGCGCGGATAAGCGCAGATTGGTAGAGAACTCCGCGCGCTTTCCGATGATAGGTACATGGCTTGCGCGGTCGGATTTCGCAAACATGCATCATGCTGACCGCTCGTTCTTTTGCTTCCAGGCCCGCAGCCATTCGTCAGCTTTGCGCTTCCCGGCCTCTATCTCTTCAGCGTCTCGCATCAAATCATTTCTCGAAGAGCAGCTCCCCGGCGCGGAGTGTAGCTTTGACGACCGCCTTGATCAGCGTGACGCGGAGCTTCCCTTCTTCGAGTTCGAGGATGCCGTCAATCGTGCAGCCCGCCGGCGTCGTTACCGCGTCTTTCAACAGCGCTGGGTGGTCTCCCGTCTCCAGCACCACGCTCGCTGAGCCCTTCATCGTCTGCGCGGCCAGCAACGTGGCCACGTCTCGCGGCAGGCCGACTTTGACTCCCGCCTCTGCCAGCGATTCCAAAATGATGTACGCAAACGCCGGACCGCTCGCCGAGAGTCCGGTAACTGCATCCATGTGCTTCTCGTCGACCACCACCGTGCGGCCCACCGCGTCGAACATGGCGCGGGCCATCTCCAGGTGCTCAGTTGCCGCGTGTGCGCCCCGGCAAATCCCCGTCATTCCGCAGCCCACCGCCGAACACGTGTTGGGCATCGCCCGCACGACGGGAACCTTCGGGCCTAGGTGGTGCTCGATGTAGCTGGTGGGCACTGAAGCCGCCACGGAAATCACCAGCGCTTTCTCACCAACATGCGGCCGGATCTCCTCGAGCACTTCACGAATCAGTTGCGGCTTGACGCAAAGCAGCACAATGTCGGCCCCCGCGACAGCTTTGCGATTGTCGGATGTCACCCCGACGCCAAGATCCTTGCTGAGAGTGGCCGCTTTATCGCCGTGGAGTACCGTTGCAGTCACACGGTTTGCCGAAAACAGTTTTTGCTTAAGATACGCGCGAAGAAGAATGCCCCCGAGTTTCCCGGCGCCGAGGACAGCGAGTTTCTGGTCCGATAGTTTGCGTGTCATGGTCCCTGCATTGTTGACGACAACGCTTCGAGGGTCAAAGGCGCAAGATGATGCTTGGGCTGGAAAAGCGCATACCCTCCGTAGGATGGCGCTGGTAGGCCCCTATCAAAAGACTGTTAGCCCGTACAGGAGCAGCCTCAACTTGTGATCGACGCAATCCGGCAGGTCGTCGAGGCGGTTGGTGGCGGCGACCGTCAGCTAGCGCGCTAGGGTTTGGCCTTTGCGCCAGCGACATGTCATCTTGTCATTGCCTTGCGGAGAGCAAAAACGGCAGACTGTCTGTCGGTAAGGCATCATCACGATTGACAACTTCGGCTTGCCCCTGAGCGTGCGCTCATGAGATTCTTGTCAGACTCCTATGCCGTTCCGGCAAACCATCGCAGCAAAGATTTTCGGGCTGGCCATCATCTTGCTGTTACTCACTATTGGGCTAGCCTGTTTTTTGCTGTTTGAGGTAACGCGCACGACACAGGATCTCACGGTCGTAGCGAATTTCGATGTGCCGCTCACGCAGTCCGTGGCGCGGCTGCATGAGTTCGGGCTTCGACGACGTCTTGCGTTTGAACGTTGGTTCGGCGCCTTGAACGCTGCCGAGCCAAATCCCGAAATTGTTGCCGAGGCAACCGAGAATTACGCGCTGTTTACTCGCAAACTTACAGAGGAATTTTCCGCTGGCCGACGCATCATTGGCGCCTATCCGAAGGATGCACCAGGTAGTCAGACGCTGGCCGAGGTAGAGACGCTCCTGGATCAAATCGAACCTGCCTATCAGATTATCAATAATCGCCAGCGGGAGGTGCTCGACATGCAGCTCGCCGGTCAACATGACAAGGCTAATCAGCAGTTAAACCTGCTTAATGACATTCAGCGCACCGTTCAGAATCAACGCGAGTCGGTCAATTCGAAAATGGCAGCGTGGAGCGCCTCTGCTACGAAGGCAACGGAACAACGCGGACGGACTGTATTCTGGTTAACGATTGCTGCCACAACGTCCACGGTATTACTAGGAATGGCCGTGGCGGCGCTGATCACAAATCGACTCAGCAGACCTGTGCGGTCGTTAGCCACCGCTATGCGCGATGTCCAGCAAGGCAACCTCGATATACAATTACCGGTCAGTTCCACTGATGAGGTAGGGCGACTGACCGATTCCTTTAATTTCTTCGTGAAAGAATTGCGCTCCAAGGAGCGCATGAAGCAGACCTTTGGCAAGTACATCGACCCGCGAATCTTGGAGCACGTGCTTGCGCAGCCGGGTACGGAGTCTCTAGGTGGCGGGCGACGCGACATGACGGTGTCGTTCGCTGACTTGGTCGGATTCACAAGCTTGTCGGAACGGCTGACTCCTTTGCTCATGGTGACACTACTCAACCGGCACTTTGGATTGCAAGCCATCGCGGTCCAAGAGCACCACGGGGTCGTGGACAAATTCGTCGGCGATTCGGTCATGGCGTTCTGGGGTCCACCCTTCGTAAAGCCGGAAGAACACGCGGTCCTGGCGTGCCGCGCCGCACAAGCCCAGTTGGGCGCGCTCGACGCTCTGCGTCGGGAACTGCCGGAAATCACCGGATTACGTCGGGACTTACCCGCCATTGACCTGTGCATTGGCATTTGCACCGGCGAAGTCGTAGTGGGCAATATCGGTTCGGACAACACGCGCAGTTACACCGTGATCGGCGATACTGCGAACCTTGCCGCGCGACTCGAAAGGGCCAACCGTGTCTACGGCACGCAAATTCTGGTTGCCGAAACCACCGCTCGGATGACCGGCTCGCAGTTCGAAATGCGCGAGATCGATACCATCTCCGTCAAAGGCAAGACAGAAACCACGCGAGTGCTTGAATTGATGTCTGCGGCCGGGCGATTATCGGAAGAATTGGCACGCTTGCGCGAACACTATGAGCAAGCTCGGCGAACGTACCTCGCCCAGCAATGGGATTCAGCTGAGGCGATTTTCCGCGAATGTCTCCAAATTCGCCCGAATGATGGCCCGTCCAGTGTCTTCCTTGAGCGGATTCAAGTCCTGCGCCGAAATCCTCCCGGCAAAGATTGGAATGGTGTATGGCAACTCGTAGAAAAATAATCAGACCTTGTAGTTCATTCGCAGTATTTGCGTGGGGATTGTCTGACTCTCTTCGTATGTTGTTTAGTTATTTCGGCATTTCCGTCCGGCGATACGATTTTGTCGTTGCCCCATGGCAAGCGAAAAAGCCATGATCCAGCGCGTGAAGTAACGGGATTAGCCCATTCAAAACTTCAACGCAGACGAAACACCCACATTGTATTGTCGATTCTCATACTCATGAACGGACACATTACCTGGATCCCCATCGTGGTTATCGCGTCATCGAATCTCTTGGCGCAGGCTGCATCGCAGCCCGAGGAATCAGGAGTTGATTCGGCCGATCGACTCTTTCAGATTGGGAAGTTTGCTGAGGCCGGCGAACTCTACTCGCGAATCGCCGCTCAAGATCCTAACGACTATTCAGCAACCCTGCAGTTGGGTCGCATCGCGTTGCTTTCCAACCGTCTGGATGATGCGCAGAAATGGCTCGAAAAAGCGATGATCCTGCGGCCCAATGACACCGACGCCAAAGTCATGCTGGCCGAGGCGTTTTATCGCCGGGACGATTTCCAAAAGGCAGGGGCTGCATTGAACGGCGTCGACGTGAGCGGCAACAAGCTGGTTATTGAGCAGTATCCGACACTGAACCTTGCGATGTTGGAAAGCTTCAAGGGCCAGACGCCTTATAAATTGCAAGGCAACGGCACAAGTACGCGTGTGAAGTTCTTAAAGACCGATCCGCTGCCGCTCCTCAACGTGCGCGTAAACGGCAGTAAGGAAGTCACCTTCTTCATCGATACCGGAGGTTCGGAGGTCACGCTCGACACAGACTTCGCCAAGGAGCTCGGTGCTCCGCAATTCGCCGCGGTGCAAGGTACCTTTTCGGGCGGGCAGCACACTGAGGTCCAGCTTGGGCGGATTGAGTCACTCACCATCGGCGATTGGACTATCAAAAATGTGCCCACTGCAATGCTTCCGTTGCGCCAACTTTCGGGAGGATTTGGCGTGAAACAAATCGACGGAATCATCGGGACGACTCTGTTTTACCATTTCCTGGCGACCATGGATTATCCGCGCGGCGAGCTTGTGCTGCGCCGGAAGGATGCCAAAAGTCTGGAGGAATTTAAAAAATCGCCAGGCAAAAGAGTCGTGGTTCCGATCTGGATGGCGAGCGACCATTTCATGGTGGGCTGGGGTCGCGTGGAGACGCTTCCGCCCACGCTGCTTTTCGTTGACTCAGGATTGATGGGCGCGGGTGTTAAACTGGCGGAGTCGGTTATCAAGGAAGCCGGAATCAAGCTTGAGGAAAACAAAGCTGAAGAAGGCGCCGGCGGCGGTGGGAAGCTGAAAATTGTGCCATACACCGTGCATCATCTTTCCTTCGGAGACATAAAGGAAGAGAACGTGCCCGGTCTCTACGATGGACCGTTCCCTTGGGAAAACATGTTTGGCTTTCACCTCTCGGGCATGATCGGCCACGATTTCCTCAAGCCTTACGCGGTGACCTTTGACTTTACTAACATGCAGATTTTCCTGCAATAGACGCACGGATCACAGCATGGTGCGACGGACCCGGGACGGTTCATAATCAAGAGGCCGCTCCTTAGTAGAGCCGCGCATTTAGTCCGTTGCGTCTGCCATTTTTTCCCCATCACCGGCGAAATTCAATTTCCCGATGGACGGGAGATTTGATTCGCCTGCAAAGAAGTCTTGAAGTTTGGTTCCCAAATCTTGTAAAAGGCTCAAACGCAGCCGGTGACAACCCGCTGCTACAGAAATCAAATGACCAACCAACCCTTTTAATAAAATGCCAAAGTATTGGATGATAAATAGCCGGAGCCAGGGCGGCGTTGGACCTGACGTCAGCACCGATGGCATGACTTATTGGGTAAGCGATAAACAGTCGCTCAATGACATCAAGAACTGGCGGAAAGTTACCGCCGCCAACTTTCAGAAGCTGCTGGTCGCTGCGGCGGACAGATTTCCGAAGTTTGACCAGGCAGAGAATGAGAAACAAAGTCATGTGACGATCCTTGTTCATGGTTACAACCAAACGTTTGCAAAAGCCGCAGCCTTTTATGAGAACCTTTGCGGCAAACTTTTTGAAGGTCCGGAGAGCCTTGGCCTCTGCATCCTGTTCGATTGGCCATCACGCGGCAGCGTCCTCGGTTATGAGCCTGATCGTTCGCATGCGCGCTTGTGTGCGCACGATTTAACAGACATCTTGAGCGCACTGTTCGATTGGCTGACAAAGAAACAAGAGCAAACCATTGCCAATCCAGCGAAAGCCTGTAAGGCCAAAGTGTCTTTGATCGCTCACAGCATGGGTAACTATGTCGTGCAAAAAGCAATGGCCGCCGCCTGGACCCGCAAGAATCAGCCATTGCTTGTTAGTCTCATCAATCAACTGCTAATGGTCGCGGCCGATGTTGATAGCGACCTGTTCGACGAAGGCGCGCCTGATAACGGCGATGGCAGCGCTGTGGCCAATCTCAGCTATCGAATCACGGCGCTCTACACTGGACGCGACACTGTGCTCGGCGCGTCTGCCGGTCTGAAGCATTTCGGCATGCGGCGCCTGGGTCGAAGCGGTCTTCCGCATCGCCCGCCTTTGGCAGAACCGGCGTCGCCAACAGATAATGTTTGGGACGCGGATTGCTCGAGCTTCTTTCAGCAGGGCGTCGGAGACATTCACGGCGCATATTTCCTCACCGAGGGCACACTGAATCTAATGCGACACATTTTGCGTGGCCTCGACCGCGGCGTGCTTGAAACCCTTGGTTATACGAAAGGCACCGCCTGGCCGTGAACTGCAATAAGTAATGTATAAGTGGCACCGAGTCTTAAGAGTCATTGCGTGAATGTTGTAGCCGCCTCGCTGCGTCGAGGCGTTTCCGCGCCTTCGCGTTGCGTAAGATGGTGCTCTTATCACCCTGGCAATACGCTCTGGGGCAATTGTGTGATTGCTTTCTTTTTGTCACGTTCCTAGAATCGCCGATCACCTGTGAAACAAAAGGAATCCCTTATGCGTTTTTCAATCTGTGTTGCAATTAGTTTCTTTGTCGTTGCTTGTGCTCAACAGCCCACAACTCAAGGGCCCACGCCTCCCCAACCAGTCAAATGCCCTGGCTCAACGTCGCCCGATCAGCAGTTCCGGGCTTGCGTGTTATCCGTTGGAACTCATCCCAATCCTCCGTTCAATGAATCGCGAGTCGAGATTCGCAACATGAAAGGCACCATCCTGGCGACCAAGGACTTTAAGTCTCCGGATGGCGAGCATGGCCGCAACGTTCAGAAAATGGAGTGGTCACCTGATTCGCAGTTCTTTGTTTTCAGCACCGCCAGTTCTGGAGGACACTCGCCGTGGCATTGGCAGACTTACTTCTATGATCGCCGCAGGAACACATTCAAAGAAGTAGATGACTTCACAGGGCCTGTTATCAAGCGAAACTTCAGATTGACTGCTCCCGATTGGATCGAAGTCCAGGTGCAGGGCACTCCCAGTGACCCCCAGGACATTACGACTGGCCACTCGGTCAAGCGGCGCCTGAGCACGATGCACTAGCAAATTCGAATTCGTCACAAAAGGAGCAACCTATGCCAAAGAAAA
>DASSFL010000009.1:0-5081 GCA_035694525.1 Candidatus Udaeobacter sp.
GGGCAATGATCGCATCCCGCGTGTCATCATTAGCGGCGGAGTCGGAGACAAATGCGGCCACGGCCAGGTGTCGGCCATCGTGCAGAGTGATAATGCCGATGTCATTGGTCGCAGAGGTGATGCCGTTGCGAGTACCGCCGGTGCCGGTCTTGTGCGCGACTACGGTTTCAGCAGGCAATTCGCCTTTGAGGCGTTTCGCGCCCGGGATGGCTTCGGTCATCAACTTCAGCAGCAGGGCTTGGCTCTCCCGCGACAGGCCACGCTGAGATTGCAAGACCACGAGGACGGCGAGCGCGCCTTTGGGAGTCGCCCAGTTTCGATACTGCGTTTCCCAATCGCGGCCGATTTCCTTCTCGTAGTTAACGACCTGAACGTCCGACACGTGAATTTCCTTCAGGAAGGCCATGACACTGTCCGGACCGCCGATCAGTTTCATGAACACATCGCTGGTGCTGCCATCGCTCTCGCAGATGGTGTAGCGGAGAAGTTCCGCGATGGTCAGCTCGGCACCGTCCGGATATTTATCGCGCACCGGGCTATACATTCCATTTCGCACGAAATCGCTCGGCTCGACCTTCACTTGCTGATCGAGCTTCAGCTCTCCGCGGTCAACTCGCTGCAAGACCGCCATCGAGATCGGCAGCTTGTAAACGCTATGCATCGGGAAATGCTCGTCGCCATGAAAGCTGACCATTTCGCCCGACTCGAGGAGCTGGGCCGCGACGCCGACGCGACCTTTCGCCGCGGGAGCAATCTTTTCGAATTGACTTGGCAAGCCAGCGAAAGGGAGCACGGCGGCGAGAGTGGCAGCGACAAAGAGATGTCTCATCCTCGCCGGAGGCTAACTGGGGGTTGCGTTTCCAACAAGGGTCAGAGCTTACTAGCGATTGCTCGCCGTGATGAACAGGATCGCAAAGCTCGTCGGATTGGTGAGCGTACTTGCTTCTGGCGAAGCCGTCTGGCCTCGCCGTGCATTCCGGAAAGGTTTACCGTCAAGGCATGAATCAGTTTTCGAGATTCGTCAGTTTGCATCCCTACTTCAAGGTGCCTTCGGATAAGATGCCGCATTTGAAGGCGATCCTGCCGGAGTTTGCGGCCAAGACGCGAAACGAAACGGGTAATCTTTTCTATGAGTTCACGATCAATGGCGACGAAGTATTCTGCCGCGAAGGCTACGTCAACGCCGAAGCGCTGCTGGAGCACCTGGAAAACGTGGGTGCGATGCTGGCGCAGGCGCTGGCGATGGCCGAGCTGATTCGCATCGAAGTCCACGGACCAGCCGCAGAGCTCGCGAAACTAAAAGAGCCGCTGGCCCATCTGAAACCTGCCTGGTTCGAATTGCACAACTGATTGCGACCGTGGCGCCAATTATTCTAAAGCATCGATTTGGTGTGCATCGTGGAGGCTGTGCGCGGGCAGCGCGAGCACACACGCAAATGTTCCGGCGCTCACTGCAATCATCAGCAGCAAGCCTAACCGAAATCCGCCGACGGTTGCGGCCAGGACAAAAGCGCTGATACCGACCGCGGCACCGATCTGCCGGATGAATTGCTGGCTGGTGGTCGCGCTACCCATGCGTGCGACTGGGACGCTATTCTGCACCACGACAGTGAGCGCCGGCGATAGCAATCCCATCCCGGCGCCTGCGATAAGCGCCGCAGCGATGACCGAGCCGAGCCCATGTTCGAATGCGACCATGAAAAAGAGGAGTCCCAAAATATGGACAACAATTCCAATGACACTCGGAAGTCGTTCTCCTATTCGATGGACTAACCGTCCAGAAGCGAAGGCGAACGAGCTCCATCCAATGGTGAACGCGCCAACCACCAGGCCTACAAACGCGCGGTTGTCATGAAAAGCAGCATTGGTTGCGAGCGGCAGATAAGCGCTCAGGCCGAAGCCGCTGAAGAAGCCGAGGAATGACGAAGAAATCGACGACGCGTAGCCGGCATGATGAAAGAAAGTCAACGGTAGAATGGGATGCGGCGTTCGTCCCTCATGCCAGACAAAAGTGGCAAGCAGAATGATTCCGGCGCCAACGAGCGCGGCCTGCATTAGTCCGATCTGCCCCTCACCGAGATCGACAAACGCCCACATCAGGCAACTGCCGCCGGCGCCAGCGAGAAGCGCACCGGCATAATCGAATCGTCCGACGCTATGTCCGGTGCTCTCGCGCATTCCGGTGATCACGAGGAACCCAGCCGCAATGGCAATCGGGACGTTGATCAGGAAAGCCCAACGCCATGAAACGTGCGTGACGATCAGCGTCCCAAGAAGCGGTCCGGCCACACTCGCGACCGCCCATGCGCTGCTGGCCGCGCCTAGCGCTCGGCCGCGTTTGTTAGGCGGATATACAACTCCGAGCAGAACAAAAGGAAGCGTGGCAACGGCTCCCGCTCCGATGCCCTGGATGGCGCGAGCACCGATGAACTCCATCATCGTGCGTGCGATAGCGCAGAGCCCGCTCCCGACCGTGAACGCGACAATGCCGATGAGATACGTGCGCCGGCGTCCCCAGCGATCGGACCCCGGTCCCCAGATCGGCATCGACACTGCCGCGGCGAGCATGTAAGCCGCAAAAGTCCACGCGTACAGGTGGGCACCGCCAAGCTCAGGCAAAGCCACCGGCATGACCGTGCTGACGATCGTGTTGTCGAGACCGGCAAGAATGATCGTGAACAGCACACCGAGCAAGACCAGCAGGCCGCTCTGTCCGGAGGAATCCACTTTTGAGGTTTCGATCTGAGAGTGTTTTTCCGCGTGCTTCAGCGATTGGCTATCATCGCTTTTATGTCATCCGTCAATCCGCGGAAACGGTCAGGCGCGAGCTAACATGATCGAGCCAAGACAGCCGAGGCGGCTAGAGAAGAAAGCGAACATCGACTGATATCGTCCGGCGATGCGCCGTCGTTTGCATTATCGAGCGGTGGATGGCGTCGAGGTTAAACTTCAGCACAGCCCGCCGAGGCGCGAGTTGCGATCCTGTTGTATGATGCGCTGGATTTTTCGACTGATCGTGATGACGATTGCGGCCAAACTCGTGAATCGCTATCTCGGATCGCGTCACCCTCAGCCGCGGTCGCGCGGCTAGATCCGGCGCGTTTCGTGCATCAGGTTCGGCGCTCGCGATTCAAATGGACTTGGCTTTTAGCGCTTAGCCCTGCGGAATTTCCTCGAACTCGCCGCGCTCGCGGTTTTTCCGGACGCGGTCCCAGGGAAAGCATTGACCGTGTATGGCAATGTAAACTCCGGGAGGCAGTGCCTGCACGAACGAGAGCGCGCTGCCCAGATTGAATAGGCCGTCGGAACTGCCAAAGGCGTAGGGGATCATCGCTCCGGTTAGCACGACTGTTTTCCCGGTGACAGCGCCAGCCACCGCGGCCGCGGTTTCCGTCATTGTGTCGGTGCCATGCGTAATCACGATGCGATCTTCGGCCGATTGCAGGCAGTTTCGTACGATGAGATTTCGATCGGCGTCGGTCATCTCCAGGCTATCGGTCATCATGACGGTGCGAATGGATACTTCCACTTGCGACCTTCCTAACCGGAGCATCTCGGCAATGTGAGTATCCTTGAAATAGAGCTGGCCGGTCCGCTCGTTGTATTCCTTGTCGAACGTACCGCCGGTGGCGAGGATTCGAATAGCCATGGAATGTCTGCGCGAAACGAGTCTCGGGCACAGCTTGCCGTCAGCCAATCAAAAATTAAAAAGTTAAGAAATAAGAGGTCGTGTCTAAACATTTAACATTCGGTAATCGTCCGGTTGGCGGAGGAGCAGGAATACAAAAAGCGCATGGGCTGGACGTTTCCGTGAGCGTCATCGTTCGGCAGTGATTTCAATTTCGACTTCAACACCTGGTTCACTCCTGAGCAATAACGCGAGGGGATCGAAAACAATTACGAGGGCGAAGAGCCGATGGAATCACATGGCGACGTGCCCAAGCGTTCACGCTTCGCGCCCGACGTGCCTACAAAATTCGCGCGCATTGGATCAGTCTGATCAGGGCTCGATGACGGCCATCTGTTGTTGACCGGCACGGCCGGGGTAAAGTCGGGAATGATACGCGCACGCTTAGCTGAACGCGTTAGTCGCGGACGGGCGGTGACAGTCCTCGGCAGGGATCGGCTGGAGATTGTTTGGATCGAGCAAGCTCCGTTGCGAGCCAGTGTAGCAGGCGAATGCACCGACATGATGGCACGGTTGGAGCAAGCGCGACTTTGCTGGCATCAGTTTGAACGGCAGGATAAGCCCGCGTTCGTTCGCTGGCGGGCCCGCGAGTTTGGCGCGTTGCTTAGCACCGCGCGGGATGTCGAGGATAAGATTCGGGACGCGCAAAACCTGATTCATGAAGTGGAGGTGGAAATGCGGAGAAAAATCCAGGATCCGCACAGCGCCTATCGAAGGGTGCTGTTTCGGCGCGAAAATCCCGGCGTTGCCGAAAATAGGGAGACTTCCTCTAACGGATCGCAATCGACGCCTCACATGAGCGAATTCGAGCAGGAAGCTCTGTTTCAGGAATGGGTGCAAACATTTCTGGGCACGAACCCGGCCAAGATGGATGACGACGCTTATTCGACCAGCTTTGAAGTTTTTAAGTCACATATGTTCGTTAGGCCGGGAAGCGCGCCGGGTCGATCCGATTTCCGACCGGAGGATGTCCGACGTTCGGTGGTCGATGAGGAACCCGCGAGCGCAACGGAACCGGGAACGATTGATCCGCGGGTAAAGGAAATCTATCGGCGGCTGGTGCGTCGATTGCATCCCGATTTGCGCGCCGATGGTGATGCCACCGTTTCTTCGCTTTGGCATGAAGTCCAGGAAGCGTATGCGGCCGGTGACGTTGCCCGGATGGAACTTTTGCTGGCGCTCAGCGATTTATCGAACGCGCCCGGCGCCAGTACAACGCTGTCGCAGATGCGCTCGGCTCTTAGCGAATTGACCCGGTCGGTCCGCGCTCTGGAGTTAAGCCTGGTCGAAGCCAGGCGGGAAGATTCGTGGAACTTTGCACGCACAGGTCCATCGGAGGATCTGCAGTTGCGAGTGGAGCGGCAATTGAAGCATGACCTCGCGTTGCGACAAC
>DASSFL010000010.1:0-6902 GCA_035694525.1 Candidatus Udaeobacter sp.
AACCAAAGGCCCTTCGCTTCCGGCGGGCGCGTCGCTTCCAGCAGCACGGAAAATTGCAACGGCTCGGTGTCCTGCGCCTCATCGAGAATGACACAAAGGTTTTCTTCGCGAATCCTCTGCGCGGCGACCGAATGTTGCAGCAACTGTTCCGCGAGCGCGATTTGATCGCCGTACGTGACGAGTCCGCTGTCGAGCCGAAAATTGAGATAATCGCGTTGCACCTCCGCCGCCACGCAGGCGGCCGCGTCGCATACCCATTTTCGAAGCGGCGCAAATTCCTCCTGCCAGAGTTGAGTGAACCTGGCGTTTGGCGCTGTGAAACAGACCGGCCAGCGCAAGTATTCCCAATCGCCGGCGTGACGTGTCTCCCATTCGCGCAATTCCGTCTGCGATTTGCTGATGTTGTCGCGGCCCGCTTGATCGACCTGTTGATGAACCTCAGTGAAATCAAGCGGCGGACACGGCGACAGCCCTGGCACCTGCAAAACAGCCGAAGCAGCGCGTCGCGCCAGTTCCATGAGATCCCGTGCCTGTACGAAGCGCAAAAGTGTCGCGCGATCTTTTTCGCCCAGCGAACGACCGATGCGCGTTTGATTCTGCGCAAACTCCTGCCAGAGATCGTCATCGTCTTCGACCAACTCGAGCGGCGCTGGCAAGCCAAGATAATGACCGAAGTCCGTCAGGAGTTTCATGCAAAAAGAATGAATCGTGCCGAAGAAGGCGTGATTAAACGCGGTCTGCACTTCCTTTGGCAAATTTTCCTGGAGCAGAGCTTGCCGCGTGCGCTGTTGCATTTCGTCCGCTGCACGATTGGTGAAGGTGACGACGACCAGACGTGGCAGAGTTTCCGCGGCGTTCGGTGAACGCGCGATCGACAAAATGCGCTGCGTGATCGCAGTGGTTTTGCCCGAGCCCGCCGACGCGACCACAGAAAAATTGCGGTCCAGTTCATGAGCAAAACGCGCGCGCACAGACTCGTCGTGCGGCTTCACCATGTTTCCCACTCCTCTTTCTCAAGGACGAGCGCGGGGTGCGTCAGCGCCCATTTATCTTCCAAAATGTCATTGTCGATTTGCAACGTGGCGAGCGGATAGGGGACGCCGTAACCAAACGCTGGACGGATTTCACCTTTCATTCCGAAAACCCCGGTGCGCTGCATTTCCGCGAGATTGGCAAAGACGTCGGTATGCGGTTCAAGATCGACAACGGACAGTTGTGGCGCGACGTTTTTAACCACGAGCGAAATAATGCTCACGCTCACTTGCGCGGCGCCAAGCTCGCGCATGGCCAGCGCATAAAGACCGAGCTGCAAGGTTGTGCCTTTGACCAGATTATCGTGCAAATCGGAGCTCTTCAGTTCCCTGGCCGAACCGGTTTTGTAATCGACAATCCAGATCTTTTGCCCCGCGAAACTGGGCGCGTCATTTTGCGCGAGCACCAAATCGATTTGGCCGTGCAGTTCAAGCTCAACGCCATCGGCAATTTTCACCGGCCTTTCGCGACCGACGGACAACTCCGTCGCCATCCACTCCCATCCTTTCGCACCTCCGATTTTGGCGCCGAGGTGCCGCGCGAGATAGCGCGCGTTCAACCATCCCGAGTTCCACCAATCAGGGACGACTTTGCCTAACAAGGCGCAAAGGCGCCGGAGCGTCGCACAGCGTTCGTCCGCGGCAAGCCGGATGCGCTTGTCGATCTTTATTAGGGACGGAAACGCCGAGAAAATCCTTTCGTCCCGGGCTTCGATAATGTTCGCCAGCCAGTCGTGCACCCATTTACCGGTCGCCGCAGCCCAGGGATTCGCGGCATCCTCCGGTGCTTCCATGCCGAGATAACGCTTCATCCAAATAATTGCTGGCGACGAAACCATTCGCTCGAGATCGCTCACGCTCAGCTTCGGCACCGGTCGGTACGACTCGTTAGGCCGCAACGCGAAATCATACTCCCCGGCAGGTTTAGAGGAGTCGCGGCGCGTGTTGAACGCGATCAGAGTTTGCTGCACATCTGTCGCTGCCGCGGCAGGCTTCGGCAACAACGCAGTGCCGCGTTGCAGATGTTTTAACGTCGTTTGGGTAAGCGGTTCACCCTGCGTTTCGATATAAAGCTCGGTAAAACATTCGCTCGGATTCCAGAAGCGTTCCGGTGCATCTTCCTGCACCAGACTGGCCGTGAGCGTCACGCCTTCGGTGGCCGATTCGAGAAACGCATCGAATTGCCGCAACGCGATCGCGCGTTGCTCGCCCGGCCCGAGATAGAGCGAATGGTTTTCACGCACACTGGTGTGGCCTTCCCCCTGACTTCCCTGGCGCGCGGCGCGCTTGTTGAGCTGTTGCACGCTGCGATTAAAGGCCCGAATCTCGTCGGGGCGTGCGAACTCTGCGCCGGCTGGCGGCGGCCAGGCCCCTTCGTTCCACCCGGCAAGAATCAAGTGCGACCATTCCTGATTTTGCGCGCGCGCCACCGTGACCAATTGCACGCGCGCATACGGATGATCGCCTGCGGCCGAGCGGGCGGCATCTGAGGTCGCAGCTGTTTCTTCCAGCCACCGCAAAAAGAGCGCGCGTGAAAATTTCGCATCGAGACGCTGCGACCAATCGCGCGCGAGATTGGCAAGTTCGAGCGCGTGTTGCTTCCAGTCGAGATGGGCAAGCGCCGCGTGAGTCTGTTCGAGAAACTCCGTAAGGGTTGCGCGCGGCGGGAGAAGCGGCAGCTCGCGCAGAGCTTCGGCGGCCGACCGAGATTTATCGTCCGCGTGCGTGGCACAGAATTCGCGCAGCAATTCGAGATCGTCCAGCAACACCTCCTTGTAACTTTCGCGCAGAATTTTCTCGAAAACTTGCCGGCTGATTTTAGTCGATACGACCGCCGGATCGGGCAACGCATTTAGAAAACGCAGAAAGGAATTGAGTCGTGGCGCGCGTTGCAATTCGATCCATGCCTGCCACTCTGCCGATTCGAAAATGCCGGGAACGATGTGACCGAGTCCGTCATTGTGCGGGATTTCGAGCCGCTCTAGCGAGCTCGCGACCAGCCGCGGCAACGCCCCTTTGCCGGTAAAGATCACGCCGAGTCGCGTGCATTTCTCATCTGCCAAATAACGAACGCATTGCCGCGTGATCGCTTCGGCTTGTTCCGAAAAGTTTGTGCCGATCAAAAAATCGAAGCGCTTTGTCGTTTCAGCGCCTCCGCGCATCTCCGCTTCACTAAAAAGCGAATCACCAAGCGGCCGGGGAGGTTTGAGCGCGCGTTGCGCTTCACCGCACACCTCTTCCCATGACCCAATCCAGCAAAGATCAATGTCGGAAAAAGTCTCTCGCGGTTCCTCGAGCACGATGGTCGTGTTTTCCGCCAGTTCGACCACGGCGCGCAGGAGAAACCAGTCTCCCCAATGGGCGCCATCGAAACCGGTGATAAGCACATCGGAAAACTTTCGCTCGCCGCCAGCGGCTTTTTGCAGGCGTCTTCGATCGGTCTCGCCCGGAAGAACAAAATCGCATTTTTTCAGCAGCTCGTTAAAACGCTGAACCACTGGCGCAAACGACGGCAGCGCAAGTTCTTCGAATTTCCAACCGGCAGTTTCAAGGCGATCCAATGCTCGTAGCAGCAGCGCGGGCGCTCGAGCAACGGCTTTAGCAGCGAGCGCTTCGGATTCGTTGGGCCGATCTTCCATTTCGTTCGCGGCAATTGCGAGGAGCAGACGCAGGTGTTCCGGCTTGGCGGGAGGCGCTGCATCGTCCCGTGCGAGCAAACCACGCAAGCTCGCCGGTGTTACAAACTGCAAACCGAGATGCGAAAAGCCTTTTGCAATCAGACGCGCCTTGAGATCGTTGACGTGTCCACGCGTTGGGACGACAACCAGCGAAGGTAACGGGTGCTTCCAAGCTCCCGGCACAACTAGTTCGAACCAGGGCCCAATCGCATCGTCCCAGGCTTCCTCAACGGACGGCGCAACGAGTAGAACTGGCCGCGATTGTTTCATAGTTTATTTGATTCTGCCAAGCGTGCGCCTATCGCCCACGCGTCGTGTAAAGCCATCGCGATCGAGTCGTTCAAGAAATGGAACCATGATTCGCCTCGAACTCTCCAGCGCCTGTCGCAGTTCGCTTACAGTTGCCGGTCCCTTTTTGTAAATGAAATCAGCGACTGCACTTTTCATGCGCTCAAAGTTCTCGCGCAACAGCACCACGTCCGGGGAGATTTCAATCACTTTTCCGCTGTCTATCGAAAATTTGAGAGCTCGTTGCTCGTCCATGTCCCGCCCAAGTTCTTTGCGCGGCGGCGGATCGAACGGTTTCCTGGATAAGGTTTCATAAATTTTCGCTGCGAGAGGCTGCAGCTTTGCCGGTAAAGCTGGCCGATGTGAGCGTCGTGTAATGGCTGATTCTTTCCGGATGAAATCAGACGAACACAGGTCCGCCATCAGCGCCTCGAAAACATCTGTCGATTTGTCGCGCAGCGCGGCGCGCAGATCGCTCAAGTTGTAACCAACGCGTTCGGGATTCTTGCTCAGTGTATTATCGATCAGACGAGTGGCGCGGTCTCGCAAAGCCCGCCAGCTGCTGGGGCTAGCCGTGATTTTTTCATGTATGACAATCTCTTTTCGACGCTGCAGATCCAGTAGTGCGTCAGCTATCTCGCTGTTGCTGAAGTGAGATTGACTAAGGACACCTGGAATCGGCACAAATCTGCGCAGTCCAACTTCAGAGCGCACCCAGAGATGAACGTCATCTGGAGACGTGGCGCGACCCATCAGCAATGTGCGTTTCGTCTCATTGCGAAATTCCGTGCCATTTGGATCAAGCACCACTCCGCCAGCGAGGGTACGTTGTTCAGACGCATCGCGAATAACAAAACGATCGCCGGCAAATGCAAAGATTGGCGACACGAGTCTCAGCTGAGCGATCTCCTTTTTACCTGGTTCAAGAAGCCGAGTGTTTAGAAGGGTGATCTTCGCCGCGACACGCGATGTTCCATGATGAAGATACACCGACGAACCGCTTCGTAGCGGCCGTGCCCCGGGATTTTCGCGAGAAAGTCGGCCTGATTTTTCGAGAAGAACAATGAGAGTCGAATTTGCAGGCGCAAAATCGGCAGTGGTGACAATGTTTCCCCGTCTGATTTGTTTCACGCTGATATCCGGCAGGCTAATCGCTGTTCGGGTCCCCGGTTCGGCGACATCCAAATCGCGCCCGTGACTCTGAATTGAGCGAATGCGCGTGTGGAGGTTGCCGGGTTGGACAACAATTTTCTGGTCGCGGCGCAGTTGTCCGCCCGTCAATGTTCCCGTAACAACGGTGCCGATTCCGCGCAGGGTAAACACTCGATCGATAAACAAGCGCGGCTTTCCGTAGTCGCGCGGTGGGTGCATGGTGGCGAACTCACTCGCCAGTGCTCTTTTCAAGGCCTCGATACCATCACCGTTGCGAACCGAGGTCGCGATGATTTGCGCATTTGCGAAGGGACTGTGGCGCAAACGATCGCGAATTTGCCGGGTGGCAGTGTCGATCCCGCCGAGATCGCTTTTTGTGAGGGCCACCACCACCCGTTCGACTCCGAGGTAAGTTAGAATTTGCAGGTGCTCTTCCGTCTGCTGCATCCAGCCGTCGTCAGCGGCGACTACCAAAAGCCCGAGATCGATCGAGCCGACACCTGCAATCATGTTTCGAACAAAATCTTCGTGACCGGGCACGTCGACGATTCCAACTTGAAGACCCTGCTCATCAGGCCCGGCAAGGTTCAGCTCTGCGAAACCGAGATCGATTGTGATTTGTCTCTGCTTTTCCTCGGGCAACCGATCTGGATCGGTTCCTGTCAACGCTTTTACCAGGGCGCTTTTACCGTGATCGACATGCCCTGCAGTCGCGAGGATGAAATGCTTCTTCACGTTTTTCACCCCAGAGTTAGAGATACCGAATGAACGTTACTCACGTTGTCATCCTGAACGAAGTGAAGGACCTCTCATTGGACGATTGATCACACAATGTAAGAGGGCGTATTCAAGGCTTCGATTGTGCGGTCCCTCGCTCCGCTCGAGATGACACTTAGGGACTTTCGGCGCACGCACTGCGAATTGCGTCAACCAGAAGATCGTCCTGGTGTGAAAAAACTGTGCGCAGATCGATTTTGAAGCGGCCATTTGCAATATGACCGATCAGCGGTGGAGTCGCGTGGCGCAAACGCGCCGCCAAATCGAGTGGCGAACAATTCTTCGGAACCATTTCAATTGTTACGGACGCCATGGTTGATTTCGGCAGCGTGCCGCCGCCGACTTTTGCTGTACTGCGGCCAACCGCAATCTGCAGCGGCAACTCGCTCAGACGGTCCTTCAAAGCCGCAGCTCGATTGCGCAGCTCGTCTTCGGTAACCTGCAACAGGCCAATCGCCGGAATTTCCACTGCGGTTTGATTCAGGTGAAGATCGATCGAGGCTTGCAACGCTGCGAAACAAAGCTTGTCACAACGCAAAGCGCGAAAAAGCGGTTCGCGTTTCAAGGCTGCCACGAATCGCTTCTTCCCGACGATGATTCCCGCCTGCGGTCCGCCAAAGAGTTTGTC
This sequence comes from Candidatus Udaeobacter sp., assembly GCA_035694525.1. Taxonomy (GTDB): domain Bacteria; phylum Verrucomicrobiota; class Verrucomicrobiia; order Chthoniobacterales; family UBA10450; genus Udaeobacter. Next base: position 6,555 of record DASSFL010000010.1, read on the forward strand.
GCCGCTAAAGCACACCAGATCCGGTCCGGCTTTCAATGCTTCCGAGGGTGTCGGTTCGTGCTCGGCAACCCCAAATTGCTCAGTCGGCACAACCGCGCCGCTGCCCAAATCCTCCACAAAAGGAATCCGCTTTTTTCGCGCGAGCGCCGCGATGGACGCTGCAGGCGGCGATTCGACAAAACCGCTCATAAAAAAATTGCTGCGATGAACTTTCAGAATCATTGCGCTCCTGGAATCAATCGCGCGCCTGTAATCATCGAGTGTTGTTTTGTTGGTGGCTCCGACCTCGCGAAATATGGCGCCCGTGGCTTCGATTATTTCGCCAATTCGAAAACCGCCCCCGATTTG
>DASSFL010000011.1:0-7425 GCA_035694525.1 Candidatus Udaeobacter sp.
GTCAACGGTGAAAAAGCCGCGACCGATGCCGCTTTGGTTCGTAATAACAATGAGTTTGAAGCCCTCTGATTTTAAACGCCGTAATGCTTCGGGAACGCCAGGCAAAACCTTTACTTGTTTTGGATGGGAACAATAGTCCGCATCCTCGATGATTGTGCCGTCGCGATCGATAAAAACGGCAGCTGACAGCTCGTTAGCCACCTTTGGAATCCTCTTGAAAACTGGCCGTCAATTCATCTCGTGTCACAGTTGCTGTTCCAAGCTTGCTCACTACGACGGCGCTCGCATGGTTGGCGATTTCCGCCGCTTCGGTCGGGGTCGCTCCGCAGGCGAGACCGAGCGTAAAGAGGGCGATTGCTGTATCACCCGCGCCCGAGACATCGAAAACCTCTTGCGCTTTGGCGGGGATGTAGTGCGGCGCTTCTTTCTCTTGGAAAAGCATCATGCCGTGTTCACCGAGGGTGATGAGGACATTTTGTGTTTCCCATTTTTTAAGCAGCGTTTCGCCGGCCCGCTTCAGATCCGCATCCTGGGACGGAGCGGTATCCGGATCGCCGCTGGGAATACCTGCGGCAAAAAAAGCTTCAGTGCGGTTCGGCTTGATTACTGTCAGGCCGCGCCACTCGACCAGGTTACGTGGATTGGGATCCGCAGCGACGATCTTGCCGGCAGAACTCGCAGCATCCGCGATCTGCGAAACCAATTCGGTCGATAAAAAGCCTTTGCCGTAGTCTTCGAAAATAATGGCGTCGATCTCTGGAATATTCTTTCGAACCCCAGCCACGACCTCTGCAATTTGGGACGCCGATGGCCCGACAAACTTTTCCCGATCGACACGAACAACCTGTTGATGGCGCGCAATGATGCGGGTTTTAACGATGGTATGAAACGTCGCCTCTTCAACGGCATTAGAGGTGTCGATCTTTTGTTCCGACAATAACTCCCGGAGTTGCTGGCCGCTGCGATCTTTGCCCAGCAAACCGATAATCGCGACGCGGTCCACGAACTCGCGCAAGTTACGCACGACGTTGGCGGCGCCCCCGGGGTAAAATGATTCACCGGTCACCTCCACAACCGGTACCGGGGCCTCCGGCGAGATGCGGCCCACTTTTCCCCAGACAAATTCATCGAGCATCAAGTCGCCGATTACCGTGATCCGCCTCGAAGATGCGAGGTCGAGGATCTGCTCTAGCCGGGTTAGGTCCATAAGGTATCCAGCCAGCGGCGCCTCAGAGGCAATGGGGTGTTTCGGTTAAGAAGATTCAAAATGTTTAGAGTAGCGATTTGTGTACAGCAGCGGTTTTGGTTAAGGTTCGCTTCATTAAATCCTGAATACGAACCCGAAATCAACATTCGAAGCTCCCAATGATTCCGTTTACCAAACATTTGAAGTTAATTGCAGCCGCCGTCTGCGGCGTTGCCCTGTGCGCGCATGGCGCGCAGGCTCCGCAGCACATCAATATTAACCAATTATCCACGACTGTGGAAGACGTTGTGGTGCCATTGCCGAACGAAATTTTCGGGGCACTGAACAAGCTCGGTGCGGTCAATTGGAAGGAACACGTCCGCAGCGATAAGGGACCAAATTTCACCGAGCGGCCGCGCATCGCCCTGCTGCTGGGGGCGGTGATCGCGGATGGTTTTATCGCGGTGCAAGCGCAAGACGCGCCGACAGTAAAGGAGATTGGCCAGCGCGTCCTGGCATTGGCGAAGGGGATTGGCGTCGGAAATTCGATCACGCCACATGCCAAGGCGATTATCGAGGCGGCAGATAAACGTAATTGGGAAAATGTGCGGCAGGAGCTGGATCGCACCCAAAATAGCGTGCAACAGGCAATGAATGAAGTGCACGACGAAAAATTATCGCAGCTCGTTAGTCTGGGCGGGTGGCTACGTGGGACGGAAGTATTGACTTCTGTGGTGAAGCAGCATTTTTCCGCCGATGGCGCCGAGCTTCTGCATCAGCCCGATCTCCTGTCTTATTTCCAGACAAGACTGAAGGCGATGCCTGAGTTTAATCTTCCGATCATTCACCAAATTCAAGACGCCCTGGGCGAAGTGAAGCCTCTCATTGACGTCGGCGGCGCGCGCATTCCTGCCGAATCAGTCAAGAAGGTCAATGAGATCACGACACGGCTCGGTGCCGGCATCGTCACGAGGGATTAGGAAAATTCGATGAACCGTTTCGCGAAAGTTCTTTTACGCAGCAGCCTCCTGCTGGCGGCCGTCATTGTGATGCAGCGCGCGGCTTGCGCCTCCGTGGATGACGCACAGTCGTTTGCTCTTCAGGCAGCGGAACCATATGTAAAACAAGGATTTCAGGTGCGTGAGGACTACTGGGGAGGCGACCTGGCTTCCGGCGAAAAAAAAGCGGTGCGACAGCAATTATTCAAAGGGAACGAATATTGGTTCTGGCTGGGAACCGAAGTCGATCGGGCGAAAGTGTCCGTTCATATTTACGATTCGGATGGGAAGCTGGCGGAAGAACCAGACAGCTGGGAGAAAGGCCATTTTGCGGCTGCGCACGTCATTCCGAAGACCACCGGCAGTTACTTTATCATCGTCAGCGTGGAGGAATCGCCAGAAGAACGCACGCATTGGGCGCTCGTGTATGGTTTCCGGTAGGGTAGGGTTCGTGGCATTAGCTTTTAGCCAACACGCAATCGGCAAGGATGCCGACCTCCCGAATTGCCGATGACTGAAACTCGCACCCTTCAGTTTGAGAGCCCACGCGCATTGCAGTCGCTCTACGCCAATGACATTAAGCTCTTGAAAAACCTTGAGGATTCACTCGGTGTGAAAGTGACCACCCGCGAAGGATGGGTGAAACTGGAAGGAGATTCCAGCCACGTCGATAAAGCGCAGCACGTATTCGAGCAACTGGAGAAAGCGCGCCAGCAAGGCGTGGACATTCAAAAGCACGAGTTTAATTATGCGCTCAAGGCCGTGAGCGAGGAACGCGATGAGAATCTGGGCGATGTTGTATCGACCAAAATCACTACCTCGTCACGCAAGCCTCCGATTGTTGCGCGAAGCGCAAACCAGCGGGCTTATGTTGAGGCAATTCAAAAGCACGACGTCGTTTTTGGAATTGGGCCGGCCGGCACCGGAAAAACTTACCTCGCCGTCGCCATGGCAGTCGCGGCGCTTAAGAAAGAGCAGGTAGCCCGTATTATTTTGACGCGACCCGCAGTGGAAGCTGGCGAAGCGCTCGGTTTTCTCCCGGGCGATCTCGAACAAAAGATCACGCCATACCTGCGTCCGCTTTACGATGCCTTGCGTGAAATGTTAGAACCAGAGGAAATGGAGCGGGCCATTGCGCGGCAGACCATTGAAGTAGCTCCGCTGGCGTACATGCGCGGGCGCACGTTGAGCAATGCTTTTGTCATTCTGGATGAAGCGCAAAACACTACGACGGAGCAGATGTTCATGTTGCTGACGCGAATTGGTTTGAACTCCAAATGCGTGGTGACCGGCGACGTTACACAGATTGATTTACCGGCGAACAAGCGCTCCGGAGTGGTGGAAGCATTGCAGGCATTAAAGGCTGTCCCCGGAATCGCTACTGTGTATTTTACCGAGCGCGACGTCGTGCGGCATGAATTGGTGCGCGCCATTATTGGCGCCTATCAGCAGCACCGATCGCCTGCGCCATCACCACGCAAGTAAAAGACAAATGTTCGATTTTTTCAAACGCGGAAGACTCATCAGACGGGGCCTCGCCTCGCGAAAAATGCGGCGCCGCCGGGCGCGCAGCGAACTGAAGCGCAATCTGGAACACTCGCCCTTCATAAAGGTGGTGATCTTTGCGGTGTTTGCAGGTGGACTGGCGTTTCTCGTCTTTAGCGGCCAGCAACCGGAGCCAACCAAGAATTTTATCATTGCGCTGCTGGTCCTGGCCACGGCGATTACTCAGCTGTGGATCAACCAGCCCAAGAGCTTTTCACGAACCTCGCGCATCCTTCTCATCTTTGGCGTCATTCTGGTGCAACTGGCCGTCACCAAACTGCTGCTGGTGCTTTGTAACAGCGGGAGTTATCGATTTTTGAGGCCAGAAATGGCGGGGTTGATCACTCCCTATGCCTTTGCGCCGCTCGTGCTGAGCGTGTTGTTGGGTCGCCACCACGGGCTTTACGCCGCGTTTTTTGTAAGTCTGTGGAGCAGCATGTTGTTCGGCCCAATTGATGCGCCGCTGCTGATAACGAGTCTGATCAGCGGATTCACAGCAGTCTCCCTCACATTACAGGTGCGCCGGCGCGGCCAATTGGTCCGCGCGGGCTTTGGAGTGGGACTCGCCATCTGGCTGCTGTCTCTGACGTTTGGTTTGATCGGACCGATCAATTGGTTTTATCCCACGGCCAATGATTGGGGCATGATCGGACTGCAAAGTGCCCTCGCTGTCGGCAACGGAATTTTGACTGCCACGCTGGTGGGCGGCGCGCTGCCGATCCTTGAAAACCTATTTCAAGTCACAACGGACATTTCCTGGTTGGAAGCGTCCGATCTCAATCATCCGTTGCTGCGACGCATGACCATCGAAGCGCCCGGGACTTATCATCACAGTCTGGTCGTGGCCAACCTCGCCGAAGCGGCGGCGGAAGCGATCGGCGCAAACGCAACGCTTTGTCGCGTCTGCTCCTATTTCCACGATGTCGGCAAACTGGTGAAGCCGGAATACTTCACCGAGAACATGAGTTTCGAACGCAACCCGCATGATGACCTCGCGCCAACGATGAGCGCCTTGATCATCATCGCGCATGTCAAGGAAGGCGTCGATCTTGCCCTTAAATACAGGCTTAACCAGCGCATCATCGATATTATCCAGGAGCATCACGGCACGTCACTTGTCCGGTATTTTTACCAACGCGCACTTCAACAGCACGAAGATGCTCGAGCTGGCGGCAAGATCATGAAACTGCGCGAGGACGATATTCCACAGGTAAAGGAAGAAAGTTTTCGCTACCACGGACCCAAACCGCAGACGAAAGAAAGCGCTATCGTCAGTCTGGCTGACACCGTCGAAAGTGCCTCACGGAGTCTCGAGAAACCGACGCCGCAAAAAATCGAAACGCTCGTTAACGAGCTGATCGAGGAGCGCATCAGCGACCGGCAACTGGACGACTGCGATCTGACGCTTCGCGAATTGAAAATCATCGCCGAACGCTTCCGGTTCACGCTCATGATGATGTTGCACAGTCGGATTGCCTATCCGAAGCCGGGCCAAAAGACGACGACGATCATTCCGCGCGAAGAAACCTTGCGCCCGGACGTAATGGCCGCCACGCGGAAGCCTGAAACGGCCCCACCCATCTCAGCCGCGTAGTGGTAGGGCGCGACCGCCGGGCGCGTAGCATTTGACTTACAATTCCGGCGGACGGGCGCGCGGTTCGCGGTCTTTTGATGTGGCAGTGCTCGGAACGGTCACGAAGGGGCCACCTTCCAGGGGAGTTACTTTTGTGAAAGCGACGTCGGGCATTTCGCTGGGGAGCCCTTCCAGTGGAAAATCTTTCCGCAGCGGGAAAAACGGATAGCCGTCCCACATTAAAATGCGACGGAGGTCGGGATGCCCGTTGAACTTGAGTCCCATCATGTCGTAAATCTCGCGCTCGTGCCAATTCGCAGTTGGCCAAGTGTTGGAGACGGTATCCACGGCGCCGGCTTCTTCGGGAACTTTTAACTTCAGGCGCAGATGAGCTGCGTGCGGCATTGAGTAAAGATGATAGACAATTTCGAACCGGGGCTCTTCGCCATAATTATCGATGCTGGTGATATCGATTAGGTAATCGAACGAAAGTTCATCCCGGCAAAACGTCGCGATTTCACGCAGGTCACTAGCCGCAATCGCGCAGGTCATTTCCCCGCGAAATTCGGTCGCGTGCTGAACGTTAGACCCAAACGCTTTGCCTAACGAGTCGAGTAGTTCCTTGCCAGTCATTCGCGATATTGTTGTAGGGCAGGCGCTCCGCCAGCCAGGGCGATGGGGAATGCAAGCGAAGCGCTTGCGCTGCAATCAAAAATTCCGGGGCGCGGGGTCATGAGAGCAATTCTTCGAGCTTCTCAGCCAGTTCCGGCTTCTGATTTCTGAAAGAGTGTTCCCGCGAAATTTTTTCCTGTAGCTTCATCAGGCCGGCAAGCAAAGCCTCGGGGCGCGGCGGACAACCCGAAATATAAACATCTACCGGAAGCAACTGGTCGATTCCCTGCAGGACGGCGTAGGAGCGGTACATGCCGCCGGTCGAAGCGCATGCGCCCATCGCGATCACCCATTTCGGCTCCGGCATCTGCTCATAAATTCGTTTTACTGCCAGCGCCATTTTGTAGGTGACAGTGCCGGCCACGATCATTACGTCGCATTGCCGCGGTGAAAACCGCATCACTTCGGCCCCGAACCTCGCGATATCGAACCGCGACGCTGCGGCGGCCATCAACTCGATCGCGCAACACGCCAGGCCCATCGGCATTGGCCAAAGAGAGTTTTTGCGTACCCAGTTGAGCGCCGCATCGAAGCGCGTAAAAATGACATTGCCTTCGATCTTTGAATCGTACGCTGTGGCACGTGTTTCAGGCATAAGGAAAGTTAAGATTGGGCGTTAAGCACGCAACCCATTAATAAGCTCGAAATCCCAAATCCCAAGTTCCAACAAATTTCAAAGGCTAAATACCAAGTAATGGTGCAGTACTGATTTGAATATTGAAGGTTGGGATTTCCTTTGGAAATTATGGGGCTTGGGATTTGGAACTTCGCTGTCCCTTTCTTGCAGCCTGCGCCTGCCGATTGTATAGAACCGCCCCTACCTAGACATGACCAATATCCAGCGCACTCATCTCGACGATCTCGAGAACCAAAGCATCTTTATTTTCCGCGAGGCGTATCACACTTTTAAAAAAATCGCGATGCCCTGGTCGATGGGTAAAGACTCAAACGTTCTGGTCTGGCTTGCGCGCAAGGCTTTCTTCGGGCGTGTTCCGTTTCCCGTGCTGCATATCGATACAACCTACGAATTTCCAGAGATGTTGGAGTTTCGCGAGTGGGCAACAAAACATCACAACCTGAATCTGATTGTTAAAATCAACACCGAAGCCCGCGCGCGCGGGATTGGCTATGAGACACACGATCCCGTAACGGTCACACACGAGTTAAAGACGGTGACGCTGCAACAAGTACTGGCCGAATACAAATGGGACGCACTGATCACCGGCATTCGACGCGACGAGGACCCAACTCGAGCGAAGGAGCGATATTTTTCGCCGCGCAACGCGCAGTTTGAATGGGATTACAAGGATCAGCCGCCCGAATTCTGGAGCCAGTTCGTAACGACAGCCTCAAAAGGCGAACATGTTCGTGTGCAGCCTTTACTCGATTGGACTGAAGTAGATGTTTGGCGCTACATCCAGCGGGAAAACATTCCCATCCCGCAAATGTAT
>DASSFL010000012.1:0-7431 GCA_035694525.1 Candidatus Udaeobacter sp.
AAGGTCGCGACCGCAGTTTTGACCACGACCACCGTGGGAATAGCGAATAACATGCCCCATAAGCCCATGATGAGAGAGCCGCTGATAATCGCGATAACAACCACGAGCGGATGAACGTTCGCTGCGCTACCAAGGACAAAGGGCTGAAAAACAACATCGTCCAGTACATGCACAATCACGACCAGGATTAGCACATACAACGCCAGATCATTCGGATTCAGACCGGGAATCAGCGGCGTCACGTTCTCCGCGATCAAGGCATAACCAACCCCAATCACCAGGGCGATGACCGTTCCCAGAAACGGAATGGCATTCAGAAGTCCGGAAACCACGCCAATCGCGACGGCGATCCCCAGGGGAATCCCAAGGAGAACCAATCCCAGTGTAAGAGCCAAGCCAACCAGAAAACATTCCAGCAATGTCCCGCGTAAATACCTGCCGATAGCGTCGTCGAGTTCGTCAAGAACCGTAAGCGACAGCTCAAAATAGCGATTGGGAACAAGGCTGATAAAGAAGCGGCGTATCTGCCCGTTATCGAAACCGAGAAAGATAAAAATCAAGGGAGCCAGCATCCAAGCGGACAATTTACTCTCGAGGCTCGTCCCCTCCTCTGCCGCCGGAGGTTGAGTCGGAGCAGGTGTCGCCGAAGCCGTGGGCGATGCTGCCCCAACTGAAGGCTTTTCGGCAACTACGTATTTGCCACCCTTTTGGTTCGCCCAAAAGTAATCAACGAATTTATTCTCAATGGGCGGTTTGCCGTTGTATCCCGTGGCATATTTGAGGAACAGATCGCGTTCCTTTGGATCAAGTGCGAGTGCCTGATTGACTTTATCCATTAGCGGGCCGACTTCTTTTTCGATCAACGGCGTCACCGCGTTTGACTTTCTTTCCGGTAATTTCGCCACCAGTTGCCGGTATCTTTCGTTCAGTTTGTATTTCAGGCGGACCTTAAATTCGAGTTTCTGCTCTTCGTCCGGGATGTGTTTGCGCAGAGTATTGAAAGCGAAGAATAGGACAACGCCAATGAGCGCGAAGGAGAGCAGGACCTGAAGTTCGTGTGGCAGCCATTTGATCCTAAAGCGATCTTTCACCGGACGGAACAGGAAGGCCAGTAAGGCGCCGACTATGATCGGCAGAATGAGAATGCGTAACTTCCAGATTAGAAATCCTCCCAAAATCAAGGTTAGCGTCGCAAATGTGAGATAAAAGAGTTTGCGCCGGAGTTTGCGCTCTCGCTCTTGTTCTTCGAAGTCCTGACCGTTGCTCATTCCAACCTGGCAGTGTCAGCAGGAGTTTTCATTTGGACCAATTCATTGGTGGCGCGAAGGCGATCGCCGATCATCGTCGCAAGCGAACGATAGATTTGGCATGCGGTTCGCGCGTGACGATGCCTCAGTCCGGTAAGGTCGTTCCGATAAAGCGCCAGTGTCCGAGTCCGCTCCAAGGCCCGCGCGTTGGCGGAACGCGGCGTATCATCGAGCAGCGCCATCTCCCCGAAAAAGGCGCCGCTTTCCAAAACAGCGAGACGCGTGGTGCTGGATTCACGGCAGATTTCTATCGCAATCTTGCCATCCAAAATTAAAAACATCGCCGCTCCCGGTTGTCCTTCCTCAAAAATTGATTCGTCAGCCTCATAGGTGCGTTCAAACATGATGTCAGACACGGTCTTGAGCTGCCGCTTCGAGAGCCTGTCGAAGAACGGCACGGTCTTCAGGAATTGAATGCGATCCAATTCACGGCTCGAACGTTTCCAGCGTACCAGCGTTTCCCACAACAACTTATCCGCGGCGAATTTTCGAGCCGACATTGCTATTAATCCGTTGAAACGACTTCGGTCAGCAGAAACTCCCCTCGTGGTTGCGGCGATGGTAGTAAGGATCGTCGCGTAATTTCAACTGAAAAGATTGATACCTCCTGCTTCCTAAGTGGCGAATGGTTCGGCATAATTTCTGCCATCCAGTCTTTTGAGCGCTTCTTTCTTGGAAACGGCCAGAATTAGACTGCAAGATGCACTCTAATCATAGTTAGACCTATGCCACGCACGACTAGCGAGTCAGCTGAACCAGAGGATCAACTGCAAAGCTTCATCGAAAAATTCGAGTCGCAGCAGCGAGCGGTCATCCGCGCCGCGCGCAAGAAGCTGCGTAAACGCTTCCCGACAGCAACCCAACTTGTTTACGACAACTATAATTTCTTCGTCATCGGCTTCGGGCCAAACGACCGCCCTTCAGACTGCATCGTCACGATCGCAGCTGCCGCCAACGGCGTCGGCTTATGCTTTGTCCGAGGCGCCAGCCTTCCGGATCCAGAGAAAATGCTACTTGGCTCTGGCAAGCAGACGCGCTTTGTTCGCCTACCTTCGGCAGACGTTCTCGAACAGCCAGCAGTTCGGGCGCTCCTCTCAGTAGCCGCAGAGCATGCGCAGACCCCGTTGCCAGCGACTGGCCGTGGAAAGCTTGTGATCCGTTCGGTATCAGCGAAGCAGCGACCTCGCCGCAAACCACGAAAAGCCTAACCACGCGCTGCAGCTAACGGCTCAGGCGGCGTTGTGGATTTACACAGGTTTCATTCGCTAATCACACAGCACTCGAACCTGACGTGGCGATTCTCAAGCTGTCTTGTAATTCGAGAAAAAAATAGTCAGTTAAAGTCCTCGTCTCCCCTGAATCAGATTAATAATCAGCACGATGACTGCAATTACGAGCAGGAGATGGATCAAACCGCCCCCAATGTGACCAATGAAGCCAAGCAGCCAGAGCACCACCAGGATAACAATTATAGTCCAGAGCATAGGTATTCCTTTCGGTTAAGTTAAATTCACCGCCTTGTTTATCTAGAGGTCCCTCGTTAGCCAAGCTTTTTTGTCAATTGAATTGGGTTGTGTGCCGATCGACGAAGCTAACGGCCCTGATCCAATGATCGTCAGCCTGCTTGCCATGGAGCCCACTAGCGGCTTATCTCTTTTTCGTTAAGTGTCCCTTCAGTATGTCCACCGACAAGTCTCAACAGCGGGACGAGTTACTCAACACGGTGCGCGATGCCTCGCGGCGAGCTGAGCGTTACTACGCTCGGACCCGTCGTTGGGATACGCTCTTACTGATCATCAGCATCATCTGTGGAGCATTGGCCACTGTTCTTGCCGGTGGCACGGTTGTCGGAGGCAACCGTGCGCTGGAGGCTGTCGGCGGATGGCGAATTCTCTGTTCGATTGTTGCCCTGTTATCGGCATCAGGCACCGTCGCTGGTGCTCTCCACAAAAGCTTTCAAATTACGACTCATCTTTCGAGCGCGGAGCAGTGCGTCGCACAACTTAGGGCACTTGAAGCCGCCATTGCTGCTAGCGATTTACCGACTGACAACGCATTGGAAACTTTCCAGCGTATCTCAGCAGAGCATGCTGCTTGTTTAGCTTGAGATCGCTCGACCTGGCATTCCATCGAGCGCTGCGGCCGTTGAACTAAGAAAGTCGAGAGTTGAGAGATTGTACTGGCTCAGCTCTTCATCGTTAAATGACAATGCATGCGTGGCAAGGCAATGCTTCTCGTCATTTCACTGCAGATAATCGTGCGAGTTGCGAAGATAGAGAACAAGATCGTCGCCGTTGCCGCTCGGGAAGGGTTGCCCGTTGATTTTGAATCCACAGTCGAACGCGAAACTCAGAACGCGTTCGTCTGAGCGGGTCGTCGCGAAAATGTTCTCATTCTTCGCGAAAGTAAGTAACTCACTCACGATGCGAGTTGAGAGTCGCCGCCCTTGGTACGATTTAACCACAACGACCCAACCCAACTCAACTGGGTATTCGTCTGCCGGCACGGTTGCTCGCGCATCGGCGAACACCTTATTCCGATACTCTGGCCTGGGGTGTTTCAGAGCGCCTGCTCCAATTAGTTGGTCATCTGGCGCCCGCAGGAACAACAGGCGAGAGGCGTTCCGGATCCTTTCCGCCAAGCCTTTCGGATTAACTGCGCCGCCTTCGATGACGAGCCTCTCGAAATCGGCCAACGCCTGTGCTGTGCAATCCGGAGGCAAGAATATTGACGATCTTAACATCGTAGCGTGAAGTTACTTCGCTTTCGAATGCAGAGCGGCGCGCGCGGCTATCTTGGAGCTGCGAACGAACGAAACCGGACGCTGCGTCCATTTGGATTCCATTCCTCGTATGACGCGCCGGCTGTGATCTGAAATTTGTCATTACCGACGGTTCCTTCGATGTAGCTCTGCCACATGTCGCCGCCACCCTTCCCGCTCCATCGGCCGTATAAGAAGCCCACTTCGCCACCGGAATAGATCGGATTCCCTGATGAGCTCAGCTCGTCCGGCGAATCTTTTGCGTCTGCCCCAAGATCCTTTCCATCCGTACCATGGACCCGGGCGGCACTCGGCCTTTGTGCCGGTGGCTGGGCACCGCCGAGCAATGCAGCCGGCAAGAAATCTGACGGCGTGAATCCCAACTGAACCCACGAACTCGCGAAGCCGTAGCCGGGGCCGATCCCGTTATTTAATCCCGGGCCGTCCAACCAAAGCGGCACCGAGCCGTTATGAAGCAGAAGTGAACTCTCGGCCGCGCCCCAAACCTTCGGCCGATAAAGATTCAGCGACAAAGAGGCATTTGGTGCGACAGCGGAGCGCAACTGTTCGCGTTTAGTCGAATGATGCGGCTGTTGCGCAACAGCCGGCAACAAAGCGCCGAGCAAACCCAGGGCGACGCAAAGCGCGCTCTTAAACATGGCACAATTCACATCTAGATAGCGACAAATGCCAGTAAAATTTTGCGCAAGCGCAGGCAACCTTCGTTATTCGGGATTCGTGAATCGTGACCCGATGCAAACAATTTAACGCTTTTACGGTTCAACGCGGCGAAGCCAACGACTCCCGAAAATAATCGATCGTGGTCTTGATTCCTTCTTCGAAATTCACGCGCGGTTGCCAACCGAGGACTTCTTTTGCGCGGGCAATATCCGGTTGGCGCACTCTCGGGTCATCGACGGGCAACGGCCTGTATTCAATTACCGATTTTGTTCCGGTGATGCGAATGATTTCGTCGGCAAACTGATTGATCGTCATCTCGCGCGGATTACCCAGGTTAACCGGCTCGTGAAAATCGCTCATGGCCAATTTGAAAATTCCGTCGATCAAATCGGACACATAACAGAACGAGCGCGTTTGTGAGCCATCGCCAAAAACAGTGAGTGGCTGGCCATTCAGTGCCTGTCCGATAAACGCCGGGACCACGCGTCCATCCCGCAATCGCATTCGCGGTCCGTATGTGTTGAATATGCGCACGATCCTGGTGTCCACGCGATGATAGCGATGATATGCCATCGTCATTGCCTCGGCGTAACGTTTCGCCTCATCGTACACGCCGCGCGGCCCGATTGGGTTCACATTACCCCAGTAATCTTCCTTTTGCGGATGTTCGAGTGGATCGCCGTACACCTCCGATGTTGAAGCAAGAATGAACGCGGCCTTTTTGTCCATGGCCAGCCCCAGGGTATTGTGCGTGCCGAGCGCGCCGACTTTCAATGTAGGAATCGGCAGTTCGAGATAATCGATTGGACTGGCCGGGGATGCGAAGTGAAATACGTAATCGATTTTCTCTTCCGGAAGAAAAATGAAATTCGAAACATTATGTTTGATGAATTGGAAATTCTCGTTCCCGGCCAGGTGGCCGATGTTAGCTGTATTGCCGGTGATTAAATTGTCGATGGCAATTACTCGATGACCTTCCGCGAGCAGTCGGTCGCTCAAATGCGATCCCAGAAAACCGGCGGCACCGGTCACGACGGAAACAGGGTTCTTTTCGGCCATTGCGCGGTTATCTAACGATTTGTCAGCGGATATCCAGCAAGAATTCGCCGAAGGGAAGACAAACTTGCTTCAAGGTGCTCGCTTTCGCGAGGCATAGCCAATATTTTTCTGGTCAATCCCGAGTTGGCGAATGAAAGAGGGTCCAGATAAGTCGGTCAGCGCCTGGGAAAAGGCGAAGATTCTCAGCGTGATCGAAGAAAAAGAGACGGACATTTTGGCTAAATGCTGTGTGCGCTCCGGGGAGCAGATCAAACTGCAGGATTCGTGTATGGGTTTTTCTGTGTCGAAATCTTGGGCAAAATGGGAGTCTAAATTTATTTGAATTCTGAAGTCGCCCTGCTCTGCTAAACTCGGGTGTCAAACAGCCAAGCTCATGCGAATTTTATCCGGAATACAGCCCAGCGGTGCCCTGCACGTCGGTAATTATTTTGGCATGATGGAGCCGGCTGTCGCGCTTCAAGCTGAAGGCGAAGCACTCTATTTCATCGCCGATTATCACGCGCTGACCAGCCTGCGCGATCCCGAAGCGCTCCGTGAAAACAGCCGTCGGGTCGCGCTGGATTTTCTGGCGTGCGGACTGGATCCCAACCGCGCCACGCTTTTTCGCCACTCGGACGTTCCACAAGTCACCGAGCTGGCCTGGATCCTATCGACCGTGGCGCCGATGGGCTTGCTGGAGCGCGCCCACTCTTACAAAGACAAGCTCGCCCGCGGATTGCCTGCCACCGTCGGCTTGTTCAGTTACCCAGTGCTTATGGCAGCGGACATTTTGATTTACGACAGCGACGTTGTGCCTGTTGGTAAAGATCAAAAGCAGCACATCGAAATCACGCGCGATCTTGCTGTGAAAATGAACGAAACCTTCGGGCAGTCCGAGCCGGACGGGCAGATCTTCAAGTTGCCTGAAGCGCGAATCAAAGCTGCGACAGAAACCGTGCCCGGGATCGATGGCCAGAAAATGAGCAAAAGCTACGGTAACAACATCGACATCTTCGGCGACGAAAAGGAGATGCGAAAACGCGTAATGAGCATCGTGACCGATTCTACGCCGGTGGAAGCGCCGAAAAACCCGGCACAATCGACAATCTTCAAACTTTACTCGCTGGTCTCGTCCAAGGATGAAATCGCGGCGATGAGCGACCAGTTCCTAAAAGGCGGAATTGGCTACGGTGATTTCAAGAAGCAGCTTTTCGAAAAACTTTGGGAATATTTCGCGCCAATGCGCAAACGTCGCGAAGAAATTCTGGCCGATAAATCGTACATCGACGACGTCCTGGAAAAAGGCGCGACCCGCGCGAATGAAATCGCGGATCAGGTCATGAAACGCGTCCGCGAATCGGTGGGTCTGCGCTAATGACCAGATTTCGAAAGACTCGTCCGCTTTGCTCGCACCTCGATCTCTCTGGTTTCGGCCTCAGCTGCCTTTAAGTCCTTGGCCACGGTGCGAGTTTACGTTATTCCGAATGCGAAGATTGATACGGTCGTGGGCGAATATGGCGACGCGATCAAGGTCAAATTGCGTGCGCCAGCAGTGGAAGGAAAAGCGAACGCGGCCTTGCGCAGGTTTTTGGCAGAAAAATTGAGCATACCCCAACGCGCCATCGTTCTGGACCGCGGCGAAAG
>DASSFL010000013.1:0-2046 GCA_035694525.1 Candidatus Udaeobacter sp.
CCCGGCTTTGGCATCTCGTAGCCAATCGGCACAGTGCCAGCGACCGGCAGACGTGGTCCGCGCCCGTCGGCAAAAAGACCAAGCGGTGCTTGTGCACGAACCTTCATCTGTCGCACCATATCGGGGAAAACCTCAGTCGGCGGGGCGGTGCTCTTCTGTCCACGAAATCCAAAGACCGCGAGGATCGCGATTCCGCACAGAATAAAAATCACCAGAAAGCCGCGCAACATATTCAGTCCTCGTGCACAATGGTGATATGTTCGCCTCCGGTTCTTTCCAATAATTCGCGCACACCGTTTTCGGTGAACCGTGGATCGTGCGACTCGATCGCGAGGAAAAATCCGTCGTTGCTTACACGGATAAACCGTTCCCAATTGAACATTGGGTGGTACCAGCGGGGCAATCCGTTCATGCCAAGCATCGAGAAGAATGCGGCGAACGCTCCGAAAAGGACCGTCAGTTCAAACATGATCGGGAAAAAGGCCGGAACCGTCCAGAAGTTCCAAGGCTTACCGTGCACATCGAGCTGATAGAGAATCGATGACGGACCAAATTCGACGACGGCGGCAGTAAGCAAACCGGTGACGCCGCCGAACAAAACCCAACCGCTCAACCAAGATTTTCCAAGCCCCATCGCCTCGTCCATTCCGTGGATTGGAAACGGGGAATAAACGTCCCAGCGTTTGAAGCCAGCATCACGGACATGTTTGGCTGCTTCGTAAAGGGCGGCCGCGCTGGGATATTCCGCAGCCATAGCGTACACCTTGTGACCGGCAGGAGTCCTCATCATCGTGTGCGCTCCTTTTCTCCGGGAGATACGGATTGAACCCCGGGTAGTGTGCCGTAATGCGGGTCCGCCTCCGGCACTGCAGTCTTTACTTCCGACATGGCAATCATCGGCAAGAACCGAATGAATAGCAGGAAAAGCGAAGTGAAAATCCCGATTGTGCCGATGTAGGTCCAGATATCCACCCAGGTTGGATGAAATACTCTCCAGGACGATGGCAGGAAATCGCGGATCAGGCCGCCGGCAATAATGATAAAGCGCTCAAACCACATGCCCGCGTTCACGCACATGCAGACGAAAAAGACCACAAACACATTCCGGCGGCACCAAGAGAACCAGAAAAGTTGCGGTGAAAGACAATTGCAGAAAAGCATGCCAAACCACCAGTACCACCAGTAGGGACCGAAGATGCGGTTCCAAAAGGCGAACTTTTCGTAGGAGTTGCCGCTGTACCAAGCGACGAAAAACTCCATTGAATAGGCGTAGGCGACGAATGAGCCGGTTAACAAAATGATCTTTGCCATTTTGTCGACGTGCTGGGGAGTAATCACATCGTGCAGTTTGAATATGGCACGCGCCGGCAGGAGAAGGGTCAGCACCATCGCGAACCCGCCGAAGATCGCGCCAGCAACGAAATAGGGCGGAAAGATTGTGGTGTGCCAGGTCGGTATAAGCGTCGAAGCGAAATCGAACGATACCACGCTGTGCACCGAGAGGACCAGCGGCGTAGAAAGGCCGGCCAAAAGCAGGTATGCCATTTCGTAATGGCGCCAGTTGCGATTGGATCCGCGCCAGCCGCACGCGAAAATTCCGAAAAGAAACTTTCTGACCTTTGTCGTTGCCCGATCACGCAACGTCGCCAAATCCGGAATCAACCCGGTGTACCAAAACAGGACCGAGACAGTAAAATAGGTCGAGACCGCAAACACGTCCCACATCAGCGCGCTGCGGAAATTTTGCCAGATACCCCAGTTGTTTGGAATCGGGGCCATATACCATGCCATCCAGAACCGCCCGACGTGGATGCCGGGGAAGATCGCCGCGCAGATAACCGCAAAAAGCGTCATCGCCTCCGCCGAACGATTGATCGACGTGCGCCATTTTTGGTGCAGCAAAAACAGAATCGCAGAGATAAGAGTGCCGGCGTGCCCGATACCGATCCAGAAAACGAAATTGGTAATGTCCCAGGCCCAGCCTACCGGGATCTGGTTTCCCCAGGTGCCGACGCCGGTGGAAATCTGGTAGCCAATGCAAAAAAG
>DASSFL010000014.1:0-4187 GCA_035694525.1 Candidatus Udaeobacter sp.
ATCGCGTTTCTGCCGATGTTCGGAATTGGCGGTCTCACGGGCATCCCGCTGGCATTTAATTCGGCCGATCTTTATTTGCACGATACCTATTACGTCATCGCGCACTTTCATTACATCGTTGCGCCGGGCACAATTTTCGGACTCTTCGCTGGCGTCTATTATTGGTTCCCGAAAGCGACTGGCCGAAAGATGAGCGAGTTCTGGGGCAAAGTGCATTTTTGGCCAACGCTCATTTGCATGAACCTAATTTTCTTGCCGATGTTTTTGCAGGGGATGGCCGGAATGCATCGACGCTGGTACGATGGCGGACAAGGATGGGGCGTCGCGAACGAGCATACGATTTGGGGATTGACTGGTTTTCAATGGAACCATCCGATCTCATGGGCAGCCTGGGCGATGGGGCTCGCCCAAATTCCATTCATCATTAATTTCTTCTGGAGCATCAAGCACGGCGAAAAAGTGAACGACAATCCGTGGGAAGCGACCACCCTGGAGTGGACTGCGCCTTCACCACCGCCACATGGAAATTTTGTTCATACTCCCGTGGCCTATCGCGGTCCTTACGAATATAGTCTGCCCGGTCGCGAACGCGATTTCACGATGCAGAACGAACCGGTGGAACCGGCGGAGCGCACTCGCCGAAAACCGCCCGCCGAACCAGTTCTGGCCTAAGTTCTACCGATGGAAATTCCGTATACAGTTTCCAATCGTCCCGACACTGGGCTTTGGAACGCCAAGATTGGCATCTGGTTATTCCTCGCGTCGGAAGTAATGCTCTTTGGCGCGCTCTTTTCAGCCTACATTTTCTTGCGCATCGATGCAGCGCCGGGGACGTGGCCGCATGGGCTACTCAATGTCCCCGTCGGCACGATGAACACGGCGATCCTCATCATATCGTCGGTCACCGTGGTGCTGGCGTGGGCAGCGCTGAAGATGAGGCGCTATCGGGCCTATTGGTGGTACATGCTCGCCACGATCACGTGCGGGTTGATTTTCTTGACCGTCAAGCTCGCTTACGAATGGCCACAGAAGTTCGAGCACTTCGGCGTCTACATTAAACCCGATGCGCTTGCGAAGTACGAAAAATATCTGGGTAACGAACGACGCCTTGAAAAAGGGCTTGAACCGCGAATCGAGATCACCGGACACCTGCATGGTCAAAACGCAACGGAATACGAAGTCGCACTGGATCCGGTGAATGCTGATCCCGACGATCCGGCGATGGATCGGCCGCACTTTATACCGCTGCCGGTGACTGACAAAATCGCCACGATCGAGAAGGCGGATGTCCAACGTGCAACGATGTTTCTGCCAACTCACAGCGCCTATTTCGCCAGTTATTTTACAATTACCGGTTTACACGGCCTGCACGTGCTGGGCGGAGTCATCGTGTTTATTTACATGTGGCTGCCGGTCAGCAAAAAACTTTACCAGCGCAACCCTGAACATCTGGCGAATCGCGTCGAGGTGAGCGGCCTTTTCTGGCACTTTGTCGACCTGGTCTGGATTTTTGTGTTCCCGCTGTTTTATCTGCTCTGAGCCAATGAACAATCCACCTGATATCTCGCAGGACCCGAAGGAATACGAGGAGTACGCGCACGGCATACAAAAGCACGTCAGAGGTTATCTGATGGTGGGCGCGCTCCTGCTCACGTTTACCGTGATCACGGTCGCGCTATCATACGTCCATTTCGGTACTGACAAGGCCAACATTGCAATTGCCATGCTGGTGGCCACGATCAAGGCAGCCGCCGTTGCGGCGGTTTTCATGCATCTGGCTGCGGAAAAACGCCTGATTTACCGCATCCTGATTTTCACCGGCTTTTTTGTGATGGGCCTCTTCTGGCTTATATTACTGGCGTGGTACGACTTTCCGATCTTTCGCTAAATGTCTCTTAAAGGCTTCCATATCGTTTTCATCATCTTTTCGACGCTGCTTGCGCTAGGAGTCGGACTTTGGTGCGTCTGGGTCGATCTGGTGGAAGGCGCGCCGGTTTATCTCGTGGGCGCGATCGCTTCGTTCGTGACCGCCGTTGCGCTGATCATTTACGGAGTCTGGTTCTATCGGAAAATGAAGCGGCTGCGGATCTTCACATGAAAACAAAGATTCTGTCGGCTTTGCTTTTGTTTATCCTCTCGCCGGTCGGGCAGGCGCTCGCGTGCCCGTTTTGCTACGGCGCGAAGGATGGAAAATCGGCCGAGCATATGGCGGTCGCGATCTGGTTTCTTTTTGGTGCTGTGTTGTCGGTCCTGGGCGGGATCGGTGCATTCAGTTTTCATCTTTGGCGGCACGGACGCATGCCTGCCGAGCCGCACCAGGAGATCACCGAGGAAGACCTGAGTAAATATGAGTAGTCTCGCGCTGATCAACGAATTTTTGGGACAGCCGCCGAACGCTTCCTCGCACGGATATCAAATCGATCACATCCTCGAGTTTTGTCACTGGTTCATGGCGGCGCTTTTTGTTGGATGGTCGGCGTTTTTTATTTACGTGCTGATCCGATTCCGGAAACGCCGGCAGCCAGGGGCGGATCATCTGGGTGTGAGGAGCGGCATCTCGACGCATCTGGAATTTTCCGTCGTCTTGATAGAGTCGGTGCTCCTGCTCGGCTTCGCGATTCCACTTTGGGCGAAGCGTGTGAATCAGTTTCCGCCGCCTAAAGACGCGCTTCTTGTCCATGTGGTCGCGCAGCAGTTCAGCTTCAATTATCACCTACCGGGGCCGGACGGACAATTTGGCCGGCGCGATATCAGTTTTGAAAGCAACTCAAATCCACTTGGCCTCGATCCGAACGATCCTGCCGGCAAAGACGATATCGTAACGGCTGGAGAACTTCATGTTCCGGTAAATCGGCCAGTCGTTGCTGAACTTTCCTCAAAGGATGTCATCCACGATTTCTTTTTGCCAAGCATGAGGATCGGTGGCGATGCAATCCCAGGTTCGCTGATTCCGATCTGGTTCACTCCCATCAAGACCGGGACCGACGAGATAATTTGCGCGCAGCTATGTGGTCTGGGGCATTATGGAATGAAAGGGACGCTCGTAGTGGATACGCCGCAGGATTACGAAGCCTGGCTGAAAGAACGCGCCGAATTGGCCGGCGGCGCGCAAAGCGCCGCTCCTTCGCCATCGCCAGGCGCGCCACAGCCTCAAAACAAACCGTCCGAACCTGCGGCCTCGCCAAGCCCTAAGCCGTAGCCGCTTCGCTGTCCGAAGCGCCTGGCTGATGTGAAAGCAAGGCTGGTGTTGCGTCGCCCACGGGGCGATGGCTACAGGAATTCATCGGCGAAATCCGCATAATCTGCGGTTATCTTTCCAAAGTGAATTCGGGGAAATCTCCGAGATCGGGACAGTGGCTTAACCGTTTCGCGTGGTTCATATGCGTAGCCGCACTGCTCCTCATTTGCAGTGGCGGAATGGTCACCAGCAAAAACGTCGGTCTCGCGGTGCCGGATTGGCCGACCACGTTCGGCTACAACATGTTTCTATTTCCCCTCTCAAAATGGGTCGGCGGAATTTTGTTTGAGCATACACACCGCCTAATTGCTTCAGCAGTTGGGTTCCTCACGATCATTCTGGCGATCTGGCTTTGGCGCAGCGAAAGCCGCAGGTGGGTCCGGAATCTGGGTCTGATTGCGCTTGCCGGCGTAATCTTGCAGGGCGTTCTCGGTGGTTTGCGCGTTACGATGCTGAAGGACGAAATCGGCATCTTTCATGCATGCGTTGCGCAAGCGTTTCTCGCGCTACTTGTGGTGATCGCTCTGGTCACGACAAACTTCTGGCGGTCGCTTGGGCACAACGCAGTTAATTTGGAAGGCGAAGCTCCTGCGACGCCAGGCCGCGATGAGGTTGTCCAAGGCCCGGTCTCGCGCGAGCTCGCCCCTCCATTGTCATTGCCCCACATTGCGACGATTCGAAACATTGCAGGTGTAGTCACGCTCGCGATTTACGTGCAGCTTGCGCTAGGGGCGACAATGCGCCATCAGCATCGCGACTTGTCGATTCTCGATTTTCCCACGGCTAACGGTGCGTGGATTCCGGATACAAGCGCCACAGCGTTGGCAAAGATCAACGCCTGGCGAGATGCGCGTGGTTTGTCGGACGTGGATGCTTTCCAAATTTGGCTGCAAATGATACATCGCTTTGTCGCGCTGCTGATTGCGATCGGTGTAATTACATTTTGTTC
>DASSFL010000015.1:0-4112 GCA_035694525.1 Candidatus Udaeobacter sp.
GATCTCCAAAAGCTCACGCCGGACTGGAATTGGGCTGATTATTTTAAAGCGATTAATCTCAACGAGCCGGGCGACATTAATGTGGGCCAACCCGACTTCTTCAAGGCGGCCAACGCGATGTTCACCAAAACATCCATCGACGATTGGAAAACCTATCTGCGTTGGCATTTGATCGATGACGCCGCAGCGGAATTATCCAAGGATTTTGTAAACGAAGATTTTAATTTCAATCAGGGCGTTCTGCGCGGCACAAAGGAAATCAAGCCGCGCTGGAAACGCGTGGTCGCTTCTACCAACGGCGCCCTGGGCGAAGCACTGGGCAAGCTTTACGTTGCCGATTACTTCCCACCCGAAGCCAAGGCGCGCGCCTTGGAAATGATTAACAATCTGAAGGCTGCGCTGGCTGATCGCATTAAAACCGTCGACTGGATGGACGAACCGACCAAACAGCAAGCGCTGAAAAAACTCGCGGCCATGAACGTCAAGATCGGTTATCCGGATAAATGGCGCGATTACTCGCTGCTCAAGATCGACAGAAGCTCATATGTCTCGAACGCCATGCGAGCCGCGAATTTCGAGGCAAATCGCGACCTCAAAAAAATCGGCAAACCGGTTGATCGAACCGAATGGGGAATGACGCCGCCAACAGTGAATGCCTATTACAACCCCATGATGAACGAGATCGTTTTTCCAGCGGGCATTTTGCAACCACCGTTCTTCGACCCAAAAGCCGATGACCCCGTCAATTACGGCGGCATGGGCGCGGTAATCGGACACGAAATGACGCATGGATTTGACGATCAAGGCCGGCAATTCGATGAAGTCGGAAATTTGCGGGACTGGTGGTCGAAGCAATCAGCGGAGGAATATGACAGGCGTCGCAAAGCAGTTGTCGATCAATATTCGGGATATCAGCCGCTGCCAGGCAAGCATATTAACGGCGAACTGACGCAAGGCGAAAACATCGCGGACATTGGCGGCATCAAGCTCGCTTATGCTGCGCTGCAAAAGGCGCTCGATAAGAATCCTCAGGCGCGGGAACAAAAGCTCGAGGGGTTCACGCCGGAACAACGTTTCTTTCTCGGCTGGGCTCAGGTGTGGCGGGCTAATCAGCGCGAAGACGACTTGTTACTGCGGCTCAACACCGATCCGCATTCGCCAACCCATTACCGGTGCAACGGCCCGATCTCGAACATGCCGGAATTTCAACAGGCGTTCAACATTCCCGACGGATCGCCAATGGTTAGGCCGGCAGACAAGAGGGTCAATATTTGGTGAACCGGTTTTGTTGGGGCGTCTGTGTCAGACGCCAACGATTAGAGATCGGCGTTTCACAGAACGGAGCCGGCTGGCGCCGAGCGACATAGACAGGCACCTCACAGACCGAGTGCGCGGGAAGCGAACGAGCCAAACGCCCTACAACCCTACTCTTTCGACACCTTTCCGCCCCAGCTCAGAATCTTTGCTTTCGTCCCGGCAGCTTCGGCTTCCTTGATATTGCCGGCGCGATTGTAAAATAGCGAAAGACTTGTCCAACCGATCTGATCATTCGGCCGAAGTTCGACTGCTTTCTTCCCCGCTTCAATTGCCTCGGTAAAACGGCCCAGTTTCATCAGCGCCATTC
Source organism: Candidatus Udaeobacter sp. (assembly GCA_035694525.1). Lineage (GTDB taxonomy): Bacteria > Verrucomicrobiota > Verrucomicrobiia > Chthoniobacterales > UBA10450 > Udaeobacter. The sequence goes on from DASSFL010000015.1 coordinate 1,625, forward strand.
CAAACGCGTGCCAGCCATCGAAAAAATCAGGCGTTATCTGCACACAGCGCCTGTACTTTTCCACCGCACTGTCCAGGTCACCGACGGCCAGATCGCCGTTCGCGTCGTCAAAAATTTCGTCAACGGATTGATTCATCAGAGGGGCGAGGCGCTGGCCGGAAAGCGTTCGGGGCCACTACAGGCTTAGCCTTTGCTAAATTGCAGACCAGCAGCTTGCCCACGGTCACGCAGCCATTCCATCAAGACAATTTGCCGTTTGTTATCGAGGAGCCTTTTCTCGTAGGCAGCCTTTTTCTCCGAGGCGCTGGCTCCGGCTAATGGCTCCCGCTTTTCCAAAACTGCCACAAATCCAGTTTCACCAGCCGGGAAAAAATCGCTCACGTCGCCGGCGTTCAGAAATGCTACAGCCTGTTTGATGGCTGGAAGATCAGCTGGTTCGTTCTTCTTCGGTTCTTTGTCTTCCGATTTTGGTTTCTCCTCTTCGACCAGCGAAAACGGCGGGACCTTCTCAGCCTTCCCACCAGTCTTTTGAATTGCCGCCTCGAGCGGTTGCCCGGACTGCTTCGCTTCGCGCAATTGTTGAACCACATCCGCTGCTTTCGTCGACATCAGCTCCTTTGCTTTCGATTTCTGGAGCGTCTCCACGACTTTCGGTTTCGCTTCTTCGAGTGTGAGCGGACGCGCCTCGGTAATCCCTGCGAGATGCAAGATATAAAATCCGTCCGCTACCTGAACGGGATCGCTGTTCGGCTCCTGCGTTGAGAGCTTGAAAGCAGCCGGGCCAAGTTGCGCATCGACTTTCATCTGCGGGTCAGGGTCCGCTTTGGCAAATTCGCCAGTCTCACGTACCGGCAACTGAAATTTCGCAGCGGCCTGGTTGAAATCTGCCCCTTTCTCCAATAGCGCCTGCGTAAAATCAGTCGCGCGGTCGGAAAGCTTTTGCAAAGCCTCGATACGCTCTTTGCCGGTTAATTTCTTTTCCTCATCGGTGAGCGCGAGGCTGACAAACTCGACTTTGCGTTTTTCATCAGTCTTAAGCTCGGCCTTATGGGCGTCATAATGCTTTTTTATTTCCTCATCGCTGACAGTGATGTCCTTACCAAGATCAGCGGACTGAAATCGAATAACAGTCACAAATAAGGTGTCGTGGCCACGCTGAAAATTTTCATCGAGCTCGCCTTTGGGGAGTGTAACGCCAGCGGCTAAAAGCTGTTTGATTTGATTCAACGACAGCTGGTCGCGGACCAGTTGCTCGATGTGCTCTTCAGCAAGACCCATCGGCCCCAGCGCGTTCTGCGCAAAATCAGTGAACTTTTTCATGTCGAACCCGGAGTTGCCTTGAAACGCGGGCAAAGTGCGCACCACATTGGCGATCTCAGCGTACCCCGGACGAATACCGAGCCGAGCCGCTTCGTGCCGAAGGACCACGAGATTAACAACGAATTGGACGGCGGTCTGGTTCGGATTCATGCCTGCCCCTGCCGTCAACGTCTCAACAAAGTCTGACATCCCGAGGGCCTGTGCCAGAGTAAGCAGTCGCACCATCTGCTGCGCCTCCAACATCGAAACATCCCGATCATAAATGTGAGCAAACTTGTCGGCGCGCATCGCGCCGTAATCCGGCCGTTGCACAAAATAGAAAATGAACGGGATCGCCAGAATCGCGATGACGATCATCAGCCAGTCCCGGTGCTTGCGCAGTAACTTCATCATAACGGAGGAAATTGTAGAGGCGGCTGTCCTCAGCCGCAAATCTGTTGCCGCCACTGTGTGAGCGGCGCGTTGCGCGCGATCTATTGCAATGTCAGTGACGCGCTTCGCACAGCGAAGCAGCTACAGGGCGCTCGCCGGTTCTCGAATCATTTCCCAAGCCTTGCGCAAATGCTCCTCCGTCGTGAGTACGTTGCCCAGACCAATTCGCATCACCGTTCGGCCTCGCAATTTTGTCTGCGTCAGATAAGCGCGGCCGCTTGCATTGATTTTTTCCACGATGTCGCTGTTTAACTGGTCGATTTTGTCTTCCGTTGCTGCCGGGGGTGGTGACCCCGGCCCAACGTCAACGACGCCGGCTCCAGGTCCCACAAACCGAAAACATACCACGCCCATGTTGACTGGCGCGGCGAGCTTGAAGCGATCGTCGTTTTTGATCCACTCACCTAAAAGATTCGCGAGCCGCACACATTCGCGAAGGCGGGCCGCCATTCCTTCGCGACCAAAGCTGCGGAATATCAGCCAGGCTTTCAACGCGCGAAATCGGCGACCAAGCTGGATGCCGTAGTCCATGTAATTTTTCTGCGCCTCGACCGTATCGCCGCGCAAATATTCAGGCACGAGTGTGAAAACGCGTCGCAGCCGCTCAAGGTCGCGCATGTAAAGCACGCTGAAATCGAGAGGGACAAAAAGGCTTTTGTGCGGATTCACGACGATGGAATCCGCTTGGATCCAACCGTTAGTCAGCGACTTGTTCTCTGGCAGAATTGCGAAGCCC
>DASSFL010000016.1:0-2197 GCA_035694525.1 Candidatus Udaeobacter sp.
TGGCGCTGCCCTATACGCCGCCGGTCGTCACCGAGCCATGAGCGACAGGCCCTCTTTCTTCTCCGAATTGAAGCGGCGGAATGTTTACAAGGTGGCCGTCGCTTACGCGGTTGTTGGTTGGTTGGTGATTCAGGTTGCGACCCAGGTTTTTCCATTCCTGGAGATTCCAAACTGGATCGTGCGCATAGTGATTGCGCTCGTTGCGATTGGATTTCCGATTGCGCTCGTCGTCGCCTGGGCATTTGAAGCCACGCCGGAAGGAATCAAGAGAACGGCAATTGCCGATGCGGAGGGTGAGCAGTCACGCGGCAAGGTTTGGATATACCTGATCATCGTGGGCGCGCTTCTTTCGATCAGCCTGTTTTTGCTTGGACGCTATACCGCTGGAAACGCAATGTTCCGAAACAACACGCCGACTACAGCGGCTGCTCAGAAATCGATTGCAGTCCTGCCGTTACTCAATGAAAGCGGCGATCCGGCCGACGAATATTTTTCCGATGGGCTGTCGGAAGAACTGATCGCAGCGTTGGGACAAATCAAAAACCTCAAGGTCATCGGTCGCAGCTCTTCGTTTCGTTTCAAAGACAGGAAAGAGGAACCCAAAACAATCGGAGAGAAACTCGGCGTGAGCACGCTCCTGGAAGGCACCGTGCGAAAGCAAGGGGAGAGGGTGCGAATTGTTGCCGAGCTGATTAACGCCGCGGATGGAGCGGAGCTGTGGTCGCGAATTTTCGATCGCGAACTTAAGGACATCTTCGCAGTTCAAACCGAAATCGCCCAGGCTGTTGCCGCCTCGCTTGAGCTGACATTGCTCGGCGATAAAGAGACAACCGCCGCAAGTGCGTCGACGCCAAATGCACAAGCACACAATGCGTATCTACAGGGCCACTTCTATTTCTTGCGCCGAAACAATGAGGATTATCGCAAGGCGATTAGCTTCTTCGATCAGGCGATCGGACTTGATCCTGACTATGCGCTGGCTTATGCGGAGCGCGCCGAAGCGTGGACCTTCATCGGTGATTTGAACACCGGTGAAAAGAAGGAGGCTTGGGCCGCGGCAAAAAGAGATGCTGAGAAGGCCGTAGCGGTTGGTCCCAACCTCGCCGAGGCGCACGCGGCTCTGGGCTGGGTCCTTTTCTTTTCCGAATGGAAATTCGCCGAAGGCCTCGCCGAGCTACAGCGTGTGAGAAAACTTGCGCCGGCAAATGCGACCGCGAACGACCTGCTGGCACGCGTCCTGATCTATATGGGGCAACTGGAAGAAGCCGAGAAATTAGCTCACCAAGCGATTGAACTTGACCCACTCGCCTATTTCGCGCGAGGGAACCTTGCCCGCATTCTTTTGGCTGAAGGAAAACTCGATGAAGCCGATTCTGTAGCGCGCAAAGCGTTGGAATTGCAACCAACTGCTGCGGCCGGCCATCGCTGGCAAGTAATCGTGGCAGTTCTGCGTGGCGACGGAGAAACAGCGCTGCGTGAAGCGCAACTTGAGCCTAACGACGGCTACCGCCGTTTCGAAACCGCGCTCGCATATTACGCGCGAGGCGATCGAGCGGCTGCGGACACAGCGCTCGCCGACATGGTTGCCAACGACCGAGACCTGTTGGCGTACCAGATTGCCGAGGTTTACGCTTGGCGCGGCGAAACGGACAAGGCCTTCGAATGGTTGCAAATTGCCTACGATAATCATGACACTGGAATTCTCAGCCTCTTGATTGACCCACTGATGCGCGGCTTGCGCAGCGATGCCGGCTACAAGAGCATGGTTGAAAAGGTAGGTTTGCCAACATCGCAATGAGCGAGCGCAAAGTGTCTTTCTTTTCCGAACTGAAACGGCGCAACGTTTACAAGGTTGCCGTGGCTTATGCGGTTGTCGGTTGGCTGCTCGTCCAAGTCGCGACCCAAGTTTTTCCGTTTCTCGAAATTCCGAACTGGGCAATTCGACTGATCATCCTTCTCGTGGCGATCGGATTTCCGGTTGCGCTCGTCATTGCGTGGGCCTTCGAGCTCACGCCGCAAGGCCTCAAACGGACAGAAGATGTCGATCCTCGTGCTGGACACGTTTCAAAGAATCGAGCCTGGATCTATGTCGCAGTGATTGGAGCCGCTTTTTCCTTAGGATTATTTTTCATCGGGCGCCATACCGCCTCACAAACGCAGTGGATGCAGCGTGAACGTGCTTCCGCAGTCGCGGGAT
>DASSFL010000017.1:0-7047 GCA_035694525.1 Candidatus Udaeobacter sp.
CTCCCAACGGCCTGCACGCAGCAGCTCGGCATTGATTTCATCAAGCGACACAGGGAATACGGTTTTCAAGAGCTGGAACGGGACACCTCCAACAACTGCTTCTCGGTTGTGTCCATACATCGCCTCGGCGCCGCTGTTCCAGAAGGTGATCCTGTTATCCATGCTGCGCGAGAAGATCGCATCGTGAGTCAGCTCGAGGAGGTTGGCTTTTTCACGCAGCGTCGCTTCCGCAGATTGGCTCCGCATGCCGAGAAGGGCGGTCAACCCAATTGCCGACAGGCCGATGAAGAGATTCATGATCGCTACCGGCGTCGGCGGAGGTGTGAGAAAGAAGCTCAACACGCTCAGTCCGGCACATCCCGATGCTACAAGCCAGACGCCTCGCGCAGGAAGGAACCGCGTCGCCATCAAAACAACCACCACGTAAAGCATGGCGAAAGCTGTCTCTACGAGTGTGCAAGTGTCCGCAATGAAAATGGCAATTGCCGACAGAACCGTGGCAACGGGAAGGAAGTAAGTGGTAGCGTTCCTCCGAGGTGGCGTCTGACAAGTCATCCGGGCTTTGCCTTGCATTTGTCAGGCTATATTGGCTTGTCGACGCAGGGAAAGATCATTTTTCTCGCGTCGTTATAATCAACAGGCATAAGATTCTTCACCCCGTGTGGGCGTCCCACCGAGTTTGTAGCGATCGCCACGATTGATAGTTTCATAGTGACGCCGCCGCCCTGCGCGAGCAGACACGCTCTCAGAGATTTGCTAATCGAACGTTGATTGTCGGCGTGACCACGACGAACTAGATCGACATTTCCCAGTTGGAATCACATATAACTTTCTTTTCCATGGTGATCACTTCCATTCCCAGGGGTTCGGCACATGGTGTTGGTCATCGAAGTTAAAGCACCCGGTTTCCGCTGGATAACAAACACAGAGCGTCCGGTCAAATCTGGTGGGTCGGCTGCGTCATTTCATCAGTTAGTCTTCGAATGCGTGAGCGCGGTTCTTGAAGGAATATTTCGTCGGCAAGCGATGGGGATGCAGTCAGCGCTAACGAAGTTCCATCCAGCTCATTTGATGCGTTGCTTGCCATGGTATTAAGTGCTTTCTAACACGACTACGGAACGTGGGGCCAGTTCATAATCCCGGGAGCTCACCGGCTCTTCCACGATGTCTTGCCGGCTCGTGTCCACCACACGTTTCCAGTTTTTAGCTTCCTGAATGTGAAATCGTACGGGCTCCCAGAACGCATTGATCATCACGTACAGTTCGTTTCCGCCGCGCAGGGAGTAAGCGAGTGTGCGTGACGCGAAATCGACCGGACCAGTTACGCCGTACCAATGCACGTCCTCACGCCAATACCTGCTGCGTGCGATCCATGGCCGCGCTTTTCGGAAGGCAATCATGTGTTGAAAGAAACGAAAAATGTCCCGGTTCTTCTCGAGTAGCGACCAATCGAGCCACGTGGTCTCGTTATCCTGTTTGTAGGGATTGTTATTGCCGCGTTGCGTGTTCAGAAACTCGTCGCCGGCGCAAAACATCGGCGTCCCGTTTGCTAGCATCAGCAGCGTGAAAAAGTTCTTCACCTGTTGGCGTCGCAACGCAAGTACTTCAAATGGCGTGCCGTTATCGCCTTCCCAGCCGCAGTTCCAACTTCGATTGTCGCTCGTCCCATCGCGATTTGCCTGGCCGTTCGCCTGATTGTGTTTTTGGTTGTAGGCCACGAGATCGTAGAGGCAAAATCCGTCATGAGAGGTTATGTAGTTCACGGTCTGATAGGGCCGATACACATCCCCCGGCCCCTCGGGAAACAAATCATCGCTCCCGTAAAGTCGCTGCATTAAGACGCCAACCATTCCAGCGTCGCCTTTGACAAAAGACCGCAAATCATCGCGGAATTGCCCGTTCCATTGTCGCCAGGCGAGTCCGGGAAAACTCCGGCCTAACAAGTATGCGTTAATGTCCCACGCCTCCGCCACCAGCCGCAGATCAAACATCAGCGCTGCCGCGGTCAACTCGGTCGCAATCGCCGGAGAGTCCGTATTAATGCTGCCGTCTTCGTTCCGGGCGAAGACCGATGCCAGGTCGAAACGAAACCCGTCCACGCCCATCCGCGTCGTCCAATGCTGCACGCTGCGCAAAACGAGCAAGCGTGCCAGGGGATGGGCGCACCGCATTGTATTACCGCAGCCGGTGTCGTCGAGGTAGCGCCCCGTCCTATCTGACAAGTAATAGCTGTGGTCATCGATCCCGCGGTAGGAATAGGTCGGCCCCGTTACGTCACCTTCGGAGGTATGATTGTAAACTACGTCAAGCCACACCTCGATACCCGCTTCATGAAACGCTCGCACCATCTGCCGAAACTCTGCGGTCGCGTCACACACGGCATAAGCTTGATGGGGTGCGAAAAAGCTGAGCGTCATGTACCCCCAGTAGTTGCCCTCTTGCGGATCAAATTGATGTACCGGCATCAACTCGACCACAGTGATTCCCAATTCTTTTAAATAAGGAATCTTCTCGATTAATCCCAAGAATGTGCCGCGTTTGTCGTTCGCGACTCCGGAATTCGCTCGCGCGGTGAATCCTTTAACATGTAGCTCATAAACAACCGCGTCATGTGTATGTCGCGGTGGTGCTGTTGTACCCCAGTCGAACGGCTGCTCGGTGCGTGGTAACACTCCTAATATCGCACGGCCGTCGTTGCGACCCGGCTGCCTCGCCGCTTCGCGCGAAAACTCGGGCGGAAAAAACAATTCTTCCGCATATGGATCGAACAAAACCTTCTGCGCGTCGAAGCGATGTCCCACCGGAAGGCTCCGCGGACCCTGCACTCGATAGGCGTAGTATCTCGCCGCAGGCGCCAACTGCTGCGGCATAAGACAATGCCAGACACGCGCGGTCTTATTCTTCAGGGGATTGAGTTGCAGTTGAAACACCGGCTGAACGAAATCCGTCGTGTTATACAACAACAAAGTGACGCCGCTCGCATGCCGCGAGTACAAAGTGAAGTTCCATGCCTGCTCGTTTTCCAGCCAAACCGCGCCCGGCGGTCCGAGGCCGCCTTCGTCGGCCCAAAATTCTACCGTGCGGGAATTCGTGCGATTCACATTCGTTTCCATTTCGTCGGCACCTGCTCTGTTAACTCTTGTTCAAAGAACAACGCGCGGGCCGTTTCTCAATTGGATCTTCGGAGCGCCGGGTGGCTCTTGCCTTCGCTCAGCCCGCGCTTCTCCTCACGCGAAAACGACGGCACGACAAGCACCGGGCAGGCGGCATGTCGCACGGTGCCTTCAGCCACACTGCCAATGAACGCACGGCGCAGACCAGTTCGGCCATGCGTCGAGATAATGATCAGATCGGCACCTTCCTTTGCAGCCGCTTCGTAAATTGCACCGGGGCAGTATCCGGCAACCGCAGACGTATCGACCAGAACGCCGTTGAAATTGATGCGGTTTAGAAAATCTTTCATCTGATCGTCACATCGACGCCGCGCTGCTTCCATGTAACTGGCCGAATCATACTCGCCACGTCCCGAGGTCATCATCACCGGGCCGAGATCTGTCACGTGCAGGACGATGATGCGCGCACCAACCTCCTTGGCAAACCGAACCGCATACGTTAGGCCTGCGAGGGAGCAGTCGGAGAAGTCGACCGGAACCAGAATGGTACGGATAAGTCGTCGTTGTACGCGGGCGCGCGAAATTCTTGAGGTTTTCATTTCGTCATTTCACAGATGGCCATCCGTCAACTGTCTCAACCTTAAGCTACAGCTCGAGCATTCGGCGCGAGCAACGTGAGGGCAGCAATCAGGATCAGTAGGGGTTTCATTGGTTTTACGTCGTTCGACGGAATGATTGTGAGTTTTCCTCGGCTGAAAATCAAGCAGATCGCACCAACGCGAGCGCACGACATTGTATGGCATATTCGCTAAACTGATAGAGCAAAGGGCCCATGCGTTGAGAAATTTCGTTGGCTTTCTCTTCGTTCTTTTGCTCCATGGCTTTGTGGAAACATTTAATGTTGAGGATAAGCTCGGCGATCTCCCAATGACGACAGCCGAAGAACTGTTTCCCGAGAACGTCGGTGGCGATATGTGACGACTGATCGTGGTCGTGCTTCTCTTTCATCGGGCTCTCTTCCTCTTTGGCGCGCAGCCGCAGTGAAGGCGCCAGGCTCGACTTGCACAACCTTGCGGTCGGTACTCGGCTTCGGTTTAATCTGCCAGTAGCGGTTTCCAGCTTTTGGTTTCACGAGCTGGCGATAGTGACGAAAAGTCATTCCGCTGTCGGTGTGTGAGTTCATGCGTTCGACGGTTTGAGTGTTTGTAATGGTTTTGATCATCTGAAGTGTTGATTTCCTTTCTCTTTCTGAAGCGTTCGAAGATCGACATTTCACGAAGAAGTGACGTTTCTTGCGCAATCCGCTTGGCGCAGCACAACCAGATGACCGGTTCACGACGTCCGTCCTCCAGCCCGCCTCCAACACGCGCAAATCGACCAAAGAACGTGCTGATCGTTGGGGAGGGGATTGTAGACGACGTCCACGTCCGAGTCTGCTAGGAGTGCTTCGTAAGAGCCGTGCCAGAGCGGAATGCCCAGATAATGCGCAACCTCACGCCCTTTCTCTGCCGAACTCGAAGCAATGGCGACAACTTCCGTGTGCTCCCTCTTCTGCATCGCTGGGATGACCTTCTTCACCCCCGATCCGGGCGGTGCTTAACACGCCGAAGCGAATCTTTTTCCCGTTACTCCTCATAAGGAAACCAATCGCGAACGCGCTCTTAGTTGCCCTCTTTCATTTGTTCCAGGGTCTTGCCTTTTGTCTCCCACACAGCAGCCCATACAAACGGGAATGAGATCGCTGCGGCTATTGCATAGAGCGCGTAAGCACCCGCGAGACCAACTGCGCTCAACAGGGGCAGGAAAGTTACGGTAACCGCGAAGTTAGCCGCCCAATTAGTGGCACCGGAAACCGCGAGAGCCGCGCCCCGCACTTGGTTGGGAAACATCTCGCCTAACAGCACCCACATCACTGGCCCCCACGACATAGCGAAGGCAACGATGTAAAGGTTCGCGGCCGTTAATCCCGCCACCGCGGCCATATGACTGAGCAACGGCTTCCCGTCAGGACCTACGCTGGCGGTTGCAAATACAATTGCCATGGCGCCGAGGGTCAAAGCCATGCCAACCGATCCGACCAACAGCAACGGTTTGCGGCCGATGCGATCAACGAGCACTATCGCCGGGATGGTGGCGAGTATGTTGACCAAGCCGGTGAGCAGGTTAATGCGCAGGGCCCATTGTTCCGTTGCCCCTGCTGCTTTCCACAGGATCTCGCCGTAATAAAAGATGATATTGATACCGACAAATTGCTGAAAAGCCGCCAAACCCATCCCCACCCAAAGCACTGGAGCGATACGTCTCGTGCCTGGAATAATGAGATCCGACAAACGCGGGCGATGTTCCCCTTTCAGGCTCTGCTCGACCTCCTGCACCAGTTTCTCGGCGTCGGCACCAATGCGCGCGAAGACTTCGCGTGCCTGCTCATGTTTGCCACGGAAAATAAGATAGCGCGGCGACTCAGGGATTAGCATGGTACCCAGCAGAAACGCGGCTGCCGGCACGGCTTCCATCCAGAACATCCAGCGCCAAGTCGGCGCCCCACCCCAGAATATCGCGCTAGCTCCGCCAGCAAGCCTGGCCAGGATGTCGTTACTCAAAAAGGCGCAGAACAGTCCAGTCACAATCGCCATCTGCTGCAGTGAGGCCAGGCGGCCGCGTATGTGCGCGGGAGCCACTTCCGCGATGTACATCGGGGCCAATACGCTGGCGGCGCCGATCGCTATGCCGCCGGCAATCCTTGCCACGATGAAAACCCCAGCCGAGTTAGCGGCTCCTGTCGCCACAGCGCTTGCGAAAAACAGGATTGCGTTCAAAAGCATAGCCGGGCGCCGGCCGAGAGAGTCGGCGAGCGTGCCTGCGCCGAAGGCACCTACGGCACAGCCAAGCAAGACCGAAGCCACGGCAAAGCCGGTGCCTGCCGCTTGGGTACCGAACGCTCTCGCGAGGGCGTCGACGGCCCCGTTAATGACACCGCTGTCGAAACCAAAAAGAAAGCCACCCATCGCCGCCACGCAGGAAAGCACGATTACATAGGCGGAACTACGTCGTCTGGCGTGGAGGATCGCGGGAGAAACGGCATTCGCTGGTTTATCCATTCCGAATTCTTCTCCTTTCCATTGTTCTCGAGCTTTTCACGTTCTAAGTTTTAGAGAATCTTGGTAGATGGGAAAAAGACTGAATCATGGCGGCCATCAATAGTTCAGAAATTGACGGCAACTTGAGCACCAAGGACGAGCGCGTCTGAAATCCGGCCGGTGCCGCCTGGCCGGAAGACATACTGCAGGTCCGGCTGGAAATAGAGCGCGCTCTTGAGCAAAGCTAGGCGGTAAGTCAATTCCACCACCGTCTCCTGCGACTGCACTCCAACAGTTGGATCCAGCTGTTGCGCCCGCCGCTGAAAATTCTGCAGATCATTGCTAAAATGACCGTAGACAACGCCCAAGCCGATTATGTCTCGCGGACGCGATGGGAAAATGCCACGCATAACAAGAGCGGCGGTAAAAAAATAGGGCATCTGGCTGATGGACTGGTCGGGCGAGGCCAAGAAAGAGCCGGCGACTCCGAAACCACGGTGGCTAGCTGGTTCCGCGAACCTAACGAGAACTTGATCGAACATTCCATAGAAGCCCCAGTTGCCGCGGTTCACTGCGTCGGTGTTAAAATCGGTGTAGAGACTGTTGTCGTACCAAAAGCCGGCCTTGTAATTGCCGAGTAGGCCGCGGTCGCCCGGAAGGCTGTTGGGCTGATACGCAATCTCCGCAATTGCGAACAGCGGTCCATCCATCGAGAAATCCGCACCATGCTTACTGTTGTCGCGGATGGACGGGTCGCCGTTGTAAACGCCACCCATGATGTAGGTCCTCGCGGTCGGTCTTACCTTGACGAGCGCTCCCCAGGTATCATTGGGATAGGCGGTCATACCGGGGGAGTT
>DASSFL010000018.1:0-1496 GCA_035694525.1 Candidatus Udaeobacter sp.
GCGAGCTGAAACACGGCGTCCAGTTTGTCCTTGGGAATCACGAACGCTCGCCGCCAATTCTCGTACCGCTGCAAGAGCGATCCCTCACCTGGAAGTTTCGGCTCCAGCCTGGCGAGGATTTCATGGAAATGCGCTTCGGGAAACGTAGGTGCAACGGCGTCATACAGTGCCTGCGATTCTTCGTCGAATTTCAAATGTTCGCCGTTTAATATGCGCGCTCGTGCTTCGAGCGCGGATAGTTGCTTTGTTAAATAGCTGCGTCGCAACCGCTCCACCTCGTCCGCCGGCTTGGAAATCTTCCCCAATTGCTCGCGTAATCGTGTCGCCTCATGCGCGATCGCATCGAGCGGCTTTTTTTCCTCCGACTGTTTCTTCCATTCCGGCGGGCCATAGTAAGCATCGACGTAATCCGGATCGTGCTGACCCATCGCTAGCACCAGTTTCACGTAAGCTTCTGCTATCTCGTTGACGCTTGTCGCGGTCGCTGGCGTGGCTAAAGGCGTCGCGCCGCCCGCAGTCGACGCGGCAAGCAGTGCTGCCAAAGAGAGAACAATCGAAGCCCACTTCATAGACATTGCGGTACGCTCAGTGCAGAATGGAATCAGCGTGATAGACGACGCCGTTCTTAATCACTGTGTCGATATCGGAAGCGTGGGCGATGTCATCCAGCGGATTCGAATTGAGAATGACGAGGTCAGCAAAATAGCCCTTTTCGAGCTTGCCGATATGCGCGCCAGTGTCGCCGCCGAAGAGTTTTGCGGCATTCCCGGTGGCGCATTGGAGAATCTGCATGGGTGTCAGGCCGGCTTCTTTCATCAACTGAAATTCCCGGAAAAGCGCGGGGCCATGAATTGTGCCGATGTTTCCCGCGTCCGTTCCTGCGGCAATCGTGACGCCAGCGCCTTCCAGTTTTTTCAAGTTCGGCAGCGCGACCTCATAGGTTTTCTTGATGCGATCCAACGCTTCATCCGGTTTTGCTAACGCGTTCTTGATGCGCTCGGGTAATTTGTCCTGCGGAATTTTGGCGACATCGAGCGTTGCGATCACTTCCGGATTGCCCCACGCTTTCTCCTCCGGGGTCAGGTTCAATTGGTGCGAGAACGTTCGGCCGTAACGCTCGAACACAACGAGCGTCGGACACAAAATCGTGTTTCGATCTTTCAGCAGCTTTACGAACGCGTCATCAACCGGATTGTCGGTCACACTATGGACAAGGACGTCCGCGCCTTCTTCGACTGCTGCGCGTGCCGTTTCCAATTCGGTCGCGTGCACTGCGACGCGGATCTTGTGCGCATGACTTTCTTCAATCGTCGCGCGCACGATTGGCCGGAAGCTTTCGACCGGGTGGTCTTTGTCGACGATGTACCAAATCTTGACCAGATCGGGTTTTTGTTCGGCCAGTTTCCTCACGAACTCTCGTGCCTGATCGGGCGTATCGATTTTGACGATCGGCGGATCGCCGAGATCAAGTTTTTCGCGCGAGACACTCGAGATTA
>DASSFL010000019.1:0-5123 GCA_035694525.1 Candidatus Udaeobacter sp.
AAGACGGTGAATGATTGGGTGGATCAGTGGTGCAAATAGTCCTATGTCATGTCGACTGAAGTGGAGACATCTCTCGATATTTCCGATTTCAGAAACAGTTAGAGATTGAACTCGTTCGTCTCCCGACTCTCTCTCCGCTACCTCGCGGCATGTCCGTCCATGTCGCTCGTCCCGCTCGCTCCATTCCTCGACTTCGCTCGGAATGACAAAGAAGGGCGCGAATGGACTACTCCACTTGACTTTTTGCGCAGGTTGCGCATTAAGAACGCCGTCGAAACTATGCATCATTCGTTGTTGGGTTTTTCGCGGGTAATTGTTTCTGTTGGTCTTGTTTGGTTGATGGCGGGTTGCGGTGGGGACGCTCGCTATGCCGGCAACACACAGTATTTGGGCGGCGTTTATGGTGAAGCGCCAGCCGGTGGGCCGCGGGACACTGTCTCCTACTGGGATGGAGACAACGTCAACGGAAGCCCGTCTGTGAAGATCAGTCTCGGAGAACAGCGCGCATATTTTTACAAGGGCAACGTGCTGGTTGGCGTTTCGCAGCTCTCAACGGGCCGCGAAGGCCTTAACACGCCAGCCGGTCACTACAAAATTATTCAAAAGGACAAGGACCACGTCTCCAGCTTGTTCGGAGACTATGTGGACTCGGCCGGTAACGTGGTTGTGCCCAACGTGGAGGTTAAAAAAGACCCCAAACCGCCAGGCGCTCACTTCAGAGGCACGCCGATGCCCTACTTTATGCGCATCGTGTCAGGAACGGGCATGCACGCAGGTTATTTACCTGGCTATCCGGCGTCGCACGGATGTATCCGAATGCCCGAGTTCATGGCCGAGGATTTCTTTAGGTCGGTCTCAGTGGGGACGCCGGTCACGATCACGAATTAGATTACGGTTCCCAGCGCGGTTCCTCCGATTCGAGTCCGGCAAACGTCGATTACGCGCTGCGTTGTGCAGTGCGGCGGTGCCCCGCCGCTTTTCGAACGAATTGCAGGGAATACGCGCTCATTATCTGGGCTTGCAGAAAATTCCCGGTCACGGCATCCTGATTATTCCGCTGACAGGAATATGATCGTCATCACGCAACCAAATGCCACGGAAGAGCAGATCCAGCGGATCATCACGCGTGTGCGCGAGTTCGGCCTAGAGGCACAAATCAGCCGCGGCGCATCGCGCGTGATCATTGGCGTAATCGGGCCGGAAGCGCTTCTTCGCGAAAAGCCGATTGCCGCGATGGCCGGGGTGGAAGCCATCATCCCCGTGTTGAAGCCATACAAGCTTGCAGCGCGGGATTCTCGCGGCGCCTCCTCTGTCGTAGTCGGCGACGTGCGTCTGGGTGAACATGAGGACGTTGTTCTCATTTGCGGTCCGTGTTCGGTCGAAAGCCGGGAACAGATTTTGTCGATCGGGACAATCGTCAAAGAATCCGGCGCAAAAATTTTGCGCGGCGGCGCGTTTAAGCCACGGACCTCGCCATACAGTTTTCAAGGGTTACGTGAAGAGGGGCTCCGTTTCCTCGCTGAAGCGCGTGCGGAAACAGGCCTGCCTGTTGTGACGGAAGTCATGGACCCGCGCGATCTGTCCATGATCGAGAAGTATGCTGACTGTCTTCAGGTCGGGACCCGTAACATGCACAACTTCTCGCTCTTGAAAGAAGTGGGTCGCAGCAGACTTCCGGTGCTGCTCAAGCGCGGATTCAGCGCCACCGTTTACGATTTGATCATGAGCGCGGAGTACATCCTTAACGAAGGCAACCCAAACGTGATCCTCTGCGAACGCGGCATTCGAACGTTCGAGACGGCCGCCCGCTACACGCTCGATTTGAGCGCTGTTCCAATCTTAAAGTCCAAAACGCACTTGCCAGTCATTGTCGACCCAACACACGCTCTCGGCCTGCGCGAATTCGTTCCGCAGATGTGTCTGGCAGCGGTCGCCGCAGGCGCAGACGCGCTCATGATCGAAGTGCACGATTCTCCCGAGATGGCCAAGAGCGACGGAAACCAGGCGCTTACGCCGGAGATTTTTGCCGAGCTCGTCCCGCGGCTTCGCGCCGTTGCCGCAGCCATCGGCCGCGCGTTGTAAATTCGGTGCGAACCATTCGCGCCATTGTTTGCCAACGCATTGAGGACAACGCGTTCGACCTTAGGTGGATCGGCTTCTCCCTTGGCTCGCCGTAGCTTTGGTGAAGGTGACTGAAAATGCCAGTCCGGCTCGGACCGATGCCGAATCAATCGCCGAAGGCGCAAGAACACAGACGCGGCTACAACTCTCGCGGAATTTGGCGTAAACTTTGCAGTGGAAAAACCGATCGGGATAGAGCTTCTGGAACGTGTCGCGGCGAGCGAACCCATGGCCCGCAAGCTCCATGCGATACAAGATGCTCAGTGGCCGGTGCAGTTCTCACATGTCATCCAGGCAGCCCAGCCATTTCTGGCCGCCATAATCGGGCACGCCTGGCATCAGCTATCGCCCAATCATGGGCACGCTGCCGATTCCACGATTTGGATCCTTTGTCCCAGCGTTCATTCCCAAGAGTCACTCTACGAAAGTCTGCTAAACTGGCAGCGGGACGCGCTTTTCCTTCCGGAAGCAGAGTTTGCAGCGGCCGAAAATGTTTTGCCGGATCCGGAAATTGTCGCCGAGCGACTGGCGGTCCTGATGCAAGTCGGACGTGGAGCCGGCCGACACGTCGTCGTAGCAACACGCGCGAGTCTCGATCAAGCTGGGCCGAAACACGGCGCGCTGGATTCTGCCGTTACCCAACTTCAGCGCGGAGCGGTCTGGAAGATGGAAAGCCTGCTTGAACGACTTGTGGGCAGCAGCTATGAGCGCGTCGCCCAGGTCACCGCCCGTGGACAATTCGCCGTCCGTGGCGGCATTGTTGATCTTTATTCGTGGCAAGCCCCAATGCCTTTTCGGGCGGAATTCTTCGGAGACCAGATCGAATCCCTTCGCGAGTTCGACATCGATACGCAGACTTCAGTGCGCGATCTGAAGTCAGTCGACATCTTGCTCGACCAGGGAGGGCTGGACCAGGGCGGTCAGGTTCGCGATTACGTCAAGCGCGATCATCTTGTAATTGACGTTGAGCCAGACATGGAGAGCGGAGCTCCAGCTACGCTGGGCTCGCCGGAGCTCGCCCCTCCACGCATCCAGATCAGCGAAGGCTGGATTGAGACTGGTCCGGAAGATTTCAGCGGTGCGTTCCAGGATTGCGAAATCGGTGAGTTTGCGGTCGGCGATCTGGCGCTCGCCGAGGCGAAACGGGCGCAGTTTGTCGAGCGCTTGCAAGAATGGCGGGGCAACAACGCGAAAATTGTTATTTACTTCCAGACAGAAGGCGAGATCGAGCGTTTTCGCGAAATCATGGCGGGCGCGATCGACGGCATCGATTTTGTCGAAGGAACGCTCGCGCGAGGGTTTTGTTTCCCCGCCACCAACCTCGTCGTCCTCTCGGCAGCAGAATTATTTGGACGATTCGCGGCCCATCCGCGCAGGCGTTTGCGTCGTGCGGAGCGCCATCGTGCACAGATCGATTTCAGTGAGCTCAACGAGGGCGACCTCGTTGTACACCTCGAGCATGGCATCGGGCGTTTCCTGGGCCTCGATAAATTCGTTGTAGGGCAGGCGCCCCGCCTGCCAAGCGCGGATGGGACAGGCTCGGCAAGCGGAGCGCTTGCCCTACAACAGCAAGGGCAACCACAGGAAGTATTGGTTCTCGAGTTTGCGGACGAAGCGAAGCTCTATGTTCCACTCGAGCAGGCGTATCTGGTTTCCCGCTACGTTGGCGCAGGAAAAAAATCGCCGCCTCTCAGCTCGCTCGGCGACGGAAGATGGACCCGCGCTAAAATAAAAGCAGCGGCTTCCGTATTTGATTACGCCGGGAAAATGCTTGCCGTCCAGGCGCAACGGGAAACGCATCCGGGTTACGCGTTCGCTCCGGACACAAAATGGCAGGTGGAATTTGAACATTCATTCCCGTTCCGTGAGACGCCGGACCAGATGAAGGCAATCGTCGATACGAAGATCGACATGGAACGTCCTCGACCAATGGACCGCTTGATTTGTGGCGACGTCGGCTTTGGCAAGACCGAAGTGGCGGTGCGCGCCGCGTTCAAGGCAGTCATGGATGGAAAACAAGTGGCCGTGCTGGCGCCGACCACGGTTCTGGCTCAACAACATTTCGAGGTGTTCCGGCAACGCATGCTCGATTACCCGGTGCGCATCGAAATGCTCAGCCGTTTTCGTTCGCAATCCGAACAGAAGAAAGTCTTGCGGCTATTACGCGAAGGCGGCGTCGATATTGTCATCGGCACGCATCGGCTCATTTCCGGGGACGTCGTATTCAAGGACCTCGGCCTTGTGGTGATCGATGAGGAGCAGCGTTTCGGAGTGCTGCACAAGGAGAAATTCAAAGAGCTTTTCAAGCTGGTCGATGTGCTAACGCTCTCGGCCACGCCAATTCCGCGCACCCTGTATCTGTCGCTCGTGGGTGTAAAGGACATGTCTACAATCGAGACGCCGCCCCTCAACCGCCTGCCCGTAGAAACAGTGGTGTCGGCTTACGACGAGCGGCTCATTCGCGCGGCCATTGATCGCGAGCTCGAGCGGCAGGGTCAGGTATTCTTCCTCCACAATCGTGTAGCGACCATCCAGCGGGTGCGCGATCGGGTCGTCGATCTTTGTCCGTCGGCCAGAGTTGAGATTGGGCACGGCCAGATGGATGCGGACGAACTGGAAGGCGTGATGGCGCGATTCATTGCCGGAAAAATCGACGTGCTCGTTTGCACTACGATCATTGAAAGCGGTCTCGATATCCCGAATGCAAACACAATCATCATCGATCGGGCGGACCAATTTGGTCTCGCCGACTTGTATCAATTGCGAGGGCGCGTCGGCCGGGCGGAGCACAAGGCGTACGCTTATTTGCTGCTTCCACGCGAGATGATGACAGTAGGCGCAGCGCGCAAACGGATCAGCGCGATTAAACAATACAGTTCGCTCGGGGCCGGTTTTCGCATCGCCATGCGCGACCTGGAGATTCGCGGGGCAGGCAGCATGCTGGGCACAGCTCAAAGCGGTCACATCGTTGCAATCGGTTTCGACTTATATTGTCAGTTGCT
>DASSFL010000020.1:0-2279 GCA_035694525.1 Candidatus Udaeobacter sp.
GATCGCGATGATTAGGTAGGCGATGCCGAGATACGCAAAGGTACTTAAGACGCCGACCGATTGAATCAGCCGTGTCGCGACCGGCGCCGTGATCAGCGCGCCAGCGCCGAAACCGCCAACCGCAATTCCTGTGATAAGGCCGCGCTTGTCAGGAAACCATTTCACCAGCACAGCTACTGGAACAATGTAGCCAAGACCTAGCCCAAGACCGCCGATAAAGCCGTAACTAAGATACAGCCACCAAAGCTTGTTCGCCGAGAAGCTCGCCAGAAAGACGCCCAGGCCATAAAGCACCGCGCCGGTCAAAGCTACAATTCGCGGACCTTTCCGCGCCATCCACAAGCCGCCGAAGAACGCAGCGAAGCCGAGCACGAAGATGCTGATAGTAAAGGTGAGCGTGACCTCCGAGATGCTCCAACCAAATTGCTTGGACAACGGCACGCGGAAAACACTCCAGGCATACACAGCGCCGAGGGCGATCTGGAGAAATATTCCTGCGATCGCAATGGTCCAACGATTAGCAGTTTTCATAATTTCCTTCGCTGCTTGCAGCTGCGGACCAATCGCGAGGTGGTAGAAAATCGAGTGGCCAGTCGAGCTTTCGTCGTCATCATCTGGATTGGCGGTGCGCGACGCAAGCCAAATTCGCGCACATTCAATTTGGTAGTCGGTCAGGCTGGCAAGTCATGATTTGTGACCTCGAGCGCGTAATTCTCAAAGAGCGCGAGAAACAACTTGATTGGTCCGCGAAATGCCGTTGATCGCGGGTTACGCACACTGTTACGTTGAGTCGAATTCGAACTTCTCGGTGAGTGATTTCCTTTTTGCCCGCTCGCAGATGGGCATGTCCCTGGCGTTCCACATCGTGTTTGCCGCCATTGGAATTAGCCTGCCCATTTTGATGGTGATCTCCGAAGCGCTTTATCTTCGCACCGGTCGCCCGGTTTTTTTGGAGCTGGCAAAACGATGGTCGCGCGGTGCAGCCATTCTTTTTGCAGTCGGCGCTGTGTCGGGAACGGTGCTCTCGTTTGAGCTCGGTCTGCTGTGGCCAGGCTTCATGGAAAAATCGGGCGCGATCATCGGGATGCCGTTTTCGCTCGAGGGTTTCGCGTTTTTCACTGAGGCGATTTTTCTCGGCTTGTATTTGATGGGATGGAAACATCTGCCGCCGCTGGTGCATTGGTTCTGTGGCGTGCTCGTAATCGTGGGCGGAGTTACGTCCGGCATCTTCGTCGTGACTGCGAACGCGTGGATGAACACGCCGGCCGGTTTCAAGATTGTCGATGGCAAGATCACTGAAATCGATCCGATCGGGGCGATGCTGAATCCCGCAGCCGCTCATGAAGTACTCCACATGACTCTGGCTGCGTTTATCGCAACCGGATTTGCTGTTGCTGCGATTCATGCCTTTTTCCTTTTGCGCGATCGCCGAAATACTTTTCATCGCAACGCATTGGGCATCGCGCTCGCGCTGGGCTGCATCAGTGCTCCCTTGCAATTGATCAGCGGCGATTTGAGCGCGCGCTCGGTCGCGAGACTTCAACCGGCCAAACTCGCAGCCATGGAAGCCGTTTACCAAACACAAACCGGCGCGCCCTGGCGACTCGGTGGCATTCCGGACGACGAATCACGCACCACCCGTTATGCCTTGACCATTCCGCGCGGTCTCAGCCTTCTGGTAAATCGCGATCCGAACAGCAAGATCATCGGGCTGGATCAATTTCCGCCTAACGACTGGCCAAACGTTCGACTGGTGCATTGGTCGTTCGATCTCATGATCCTCTGCGGACTCGCATTGATCGCTTTGTCGATGACGGTTGGCTGGCTCGCTTGGAAGAATCGCGGAGTTCCGGATGGCAAATGGATCCTGCGTACGATCGTCGCGGCCGGGCCGCTCGGCTTCGTTGCAATCGAAGCGGGCTGGGTGGTGACCGAACTTGGCCGTCAACCCTGGATCATTTACGGCGTGATGCGAACACAAGAAGCCGTTACTCCGATGCCGAAGATTGCGATTCCTTTTGTGATGTTCACGCTCGTCTACATCTTCCTTTCGGTGGCGTTGATTTATCTGTTGCGCCGTCAGTTTATGAAAACGGACGCGCCGGCATCGGAACTGACCACAAAAAATGTTTGAACTAATTGTCGCCGGTTTCATGTTTGTTGCGCTGATTTTTTATGCCCTCACCGGCGACGCCGATTATGGTGGCGGTATGTGGGATTTGCTCGCGACCGGGCCGCGCGCCGGCGCGCAAAGAGACGCCATCGAACGGGCCATCGGA
>DASSFL010000021.1:0-1292 GCA_035694525.1 Candidatus Udaeobacter sp.
AAATGTTCTAAAAACAATTTTGAAAAGGTTTAAAGAACTTTAATAACAATTTAAAATGCTTAAACACAGTTTACAATGTTTTCAAAACGAATTAAAATACTTCAAAATAATTTAAATTGCTTTAAGAACAATTTTAAACGATTACAAATGCTTTAAAAGCAATTAGAAATGCTTTAAAATGATTTTAAAATATTTTTCGAAACATCCTAAAATGGTTTCAAAATAATTTAAAATGTTTTAAAGACATTTTTAAATGCTTTCAAAATAGTTTTAAATGCTTTAAAAACAATTTTAAACGCTTTAGAATGAATTTAAAAGGCTTTAAAAACAATCTAAGATGCTTTAACATGTTTTTAAAACGCTTTACAAACAATTTCGGATGCTTTCAAAACAATATAAAATGTCTTCAAAACAATTTAAAATGTTTTTGATACAATTCAAAATGCTCTAAAAACAGTTCAGAATAATTTAAAATGGTTTAAAAACAATTTTAAATGCTTTCAAAATGGTTTAAAAACAATTTGAAATACTTTAAAAACAATTAGAAATGTTTTAAAAACAATTTAAAGTGCTTTTAAAATCTTTTTAAAACATCTTAAAATGGTTCCCAAAAAGTTTAAAATGTTTTAAGGACATCTTTAAATGCTTTAAGAGCAATTTAGAAAGATTTAAAGTGCTTTAACATGTTTTCAAAATGCTTTACAAACAATTTAAAATGCTTTCAAAACAATATAAAATGTTTTCAAAACAATTTAAAATGTTTTCGATACAATTTAAAATGCTCTAAGAACAACTCAAAACAATTTAAAGCGCTTTAAAATGGTTTACAAACAATTTTAAAAGTTCAAAACAATTTAAAACACTTTTAAAATGGTTAAAAACAATATTAAAATGGTTTAGAAACAATTTGAAATGCTTTAACAGCAATTTAAAAAGCTTTAAAATGCTTTGAAAACAATTTAAAACACTTTAAAAATTGTTTACAATACTTTCAAAACAATTTTAAACCATTTGAATTGCTTTAAGAACAATTTTAAATGTTTTTAAAATGCTTCAAAAACAATTTACGATGTTTTAAAGACATTTTTAAATTCTTTAAAAATAAGTTTAAGTGCTTTATGAACCATCGAAAATGCTCTAAAACCATTTTAAAATGTTCTAAAAACAATTTTGAAAAGGTTTAAAGAACTTTAATAACAATTTAAAATGCTTAAACACAGTTTACAATGTTTTCAAAACGAATTAAAATACTTCAAAATAATTTAAATTGCTTTAAGAACAATTTTAAACGA
>DASSFL010000022.1:0-2236 GCA_035694525.1 Candidatus Udaeobacter sp.
ACTTGCCCCGCGAGAAGTTAGTAAGAGCAGTGCAAAGGCGATGAAAGCCGCGAGGATTTTCATGCGTGAATTGTGGGGACGATACCCGCCAAAGTCCAGCTTCAATCCCTATTTGGCGCTTGCAAAATCGCGGATTTTGCTTTTATTCCATTCTCCGCAGCGAGTTTTGTAATTACGCCGTTGGTCCCTGGGTTTTCGTCGCTGGACGTGAAACCGCACTCGCCAGGGGGAACCCGGCGATCCGAAAGGAAGAGCAAGAACGCAGAAAGACGAAGTGCCGCGAGGGCTCAGTCATTTCTTGATTCATAATTCTTCCTTCATCCTTAAAACATATGCCAATCCGTTACGGTCGTTTTGAAATGCCGAAAACTCTCGCTAAAGACGAGAACACAGCCACTGATACTTACGCCAAATTCACCGCCGAGCCGTTTGAGGCCGGCTATGGGCACACCATAGGGAATTCCCTCCGGCGCGTCCTGCTTTCCTCTCTGGAAGGCGCTGCCATCACTGCTGCAAAAATCACGGGCGCGCAGCATGAGTTCGCCACGCTTCCGGGCGTGGTCGAGGACGTGACCGACATCGTTCTCAACCTCAAGAAAGTGAAATTCAAAGCCGACGATCACGAGCCAAGAAAGCTTTCCCTTGTTGTGAACAAGGAGGGCGAAGTCACCGCCGGCGATATTCAAGTGGTGCAAGGCTACGAGGTACTGAATCCCAAACTGGTCATCTGCACTCTGGACAAGAAGCACAAATTCGACGCCGAGCTCGATGTGCGTGTCGGCCGCGGTTTTGCTAACGCCGAGGAAAACAAGCGTCCCGACCAGGCGATCGGTCTCATCCCGATCGATTCGATCTTTTCCCCGGTCACGCGCGTCAAGTACGCGGTCGAAAACACCCGTGTCGGTCAGCGCACTGACTACGACAAGCTCATTCTTGAAGTTTGGACCGACGGCCGCTTGACGCCGGACGATGCGTTGCTCCAGGCCTCGGCCATTTTGCGGCATCACCTCGACGTATTCGTAAACTTTAACGAAGAGGTAATCGAGTTTGACCAGACACCTGCTGGTGTGAGCGAAGAAAACCTGAAGCTCAAGAAACTGCTCAACATGAGCGTCAACGAAATCGAGCTCAGCGTGCGCGCGGCGAATTGCTTGAATAATGCGAACATCACTAGCGTGGGTCAGCTTGCCCAAAAGACGGAAGCCGAGATGCTGAAGTACCGCAATTTCGGGAAGAAATCGTTGAACGAAATTAAGGACAAGCTACAACAGCTTGGCTTGAGCCTGGGCATGAAATTCGAGCCCGGCCTTCTGGATGCTCCAGTAAGCGGCGATGGCGCCGGCCCGAGCGGAGCGACTGGCGAAGAGTAAGTGTCAGCCCTAGAATCACATTCTCTGCGTCATGAGACACCAAAAAAAGACGATCAAGCTGGGCCGCACGGCTGAGCACCGCAAAGCGCTACTGGCTAATCAGGTTTGTTCTTTGATTGAACATCAACGTATCAAGACCACCCTGGCGAAGGCCAAGGCAGTTCGTCCGCTCGCCGAACGCATGGTCACGCTAGGAAAAAACGGCTCGATTCACGCTCGTCGCACCGCTCTCGCCACCCTGCGCCAGAAGAATGCGGTGAAGAAATTGTTCGATGACATCGCGCCGAGATCGGCGGAGCGCAATGGTGGTTACACGCGCATCGTGAAACTTGGCCAGCGCAAGAGTGATTCCGCTCCGATGGCATTCGTTGAGTGGGTTGATATGGCAGAAGTGATCGAGGAAAAGCCGGCGGAAGAGAAAAAAGCGAAGAGGAAAGAAGCTGAAGCTAAGCCAACCAAAGCAGAATCAGAAACGGTGACGCCGAAAGAAGAGGAGCCGGCTGCCAAGGAAGAGAAACCCGCCGAAGCGCCGGCCCCGGCGGAAGAACCGCAACCGAAGAAGCGACGCTGGTTCGGTCGAAAGTCGAGCGAGCAGGAGTAAGTTCTGGCGACGATTGCGTAACGGCACGACGCAACTCCGTCATCCCGCCTTGCGCAGACGACGACGGACCTCGCAAACGCGCACTGAGCATACAGGACCAGGCAAGGGATTCCTCGACGCGGTGACGCTTCTCTCGGAATGACAATGGGTTCATTAAAAGTATAGACTTGGCAGCTGTGCTTTCCGAGCGAATTTGATCGCAACCGATGAAGCCGAATCCCTATCTGTTCATCGTCATTTTCATTGGCGTAGCGCTGGTTTTTCC
>DASSFL010000023.1:0-3342 GCA_035694525.1 Candidatus Udaeobacter sp.
GGATGTGTTTAAGAATCTTAGAGTCCGACACGGAATCAAGCTGGGGCTTGCCGGTTTGCTGGCGCTTTGTCTTACACAGCTCCTGCCGCTGCCGCACGCCAGTTGGGCGATTCTAACTGTCCTGGTGATGATGCTCAGCCAGTATGTCGGCGCGGCTGCAGTTAAAGCGATCATGCGTGTCGCGGGTACGATTGCCGGAGCAATGGTAGGGGTCTGGCTAGTGGGAAACTACATATCCACGCCGATTGTTTTCCTGCCGGTGCTCTTTGTTGTCATGGCCTTCGCCACATATCAGTTCGGGCACTTTGGGTTGCGGCAACTTCCTTACAGCTATTTTTTGCTTGGCCTAACGACGCTGGTCATCGCGACAGACGGCATCGCGGCCCCCGATCAGGTGTGGCAGCTGGGATTGTATCGCACTGAGGAGATCCTGGCGGGTGTCATAAGCGCGCTCCTGGTCTCGACTATTCTCTGGCCACGTTACGCGCGGGACGAATTTCTCACGTCTGCGCATGAGGCGTTGCTAGGTGTTGAAGCGTTGGTGCCGGCCCGGATTGAAACACCCGCTGGAGGCGTGATGACGAATGCGACACTCGATGATCTTCGCCAGGCGTTCGCCGCGCGGCTTTCGGGCCTGATCAATCTGCGCCATGCGGGAGCCAGGGAGAGCAGTTTCTTTTCCGCGCAACTGCCGCATTACGATGCCTACTTGGTATCGCTCGGCAGCGTCTGTGACTTGGCTCTCTATCTCGCCGCACGGCGTCTGACCGATTCCCCGATCGTGGACCGACTGCGGAACGAACTGGAACAGGTCTATCGCGGGTTCGCGGAAGAGATTCGCATCTTGTCGGCGACGCGCCCAGCGGGTGAGCTCCTACCGGCCAGCTCTTTGAATGCTGCATTTGCAGATCTTGAGCGAAAACTTACGGAAGTTTGGGGGCACGGGTTCTTGATGGATCAATCAATCGCAGCCGACGTCACGTTCGGATCACACTTTGCGGCTCTCGAGTTGCTTCGGGATGAGCTCAACACTCTGCGCGACATTACGAACAGCTTGCCGCGGCGTGGGCACCCACAGCCGAAACCAATATCCAGCTTGGTCGGCCAGCCCACAATTGAATGGTTTTGGGTGAGGATCGCTATCAAGGGCGGGCTTGCCGCGGTGATTGGCGTCACGCTCCTGAAGTGGATACACCCGCCCGGTGCAGCCTCCATCCCACTTATGGCGTGGCTCTGCGCAAGCAGTGGTCGGGTTTTCCTCCGAGCGGGCGGCAGCGGGGATCGTCACGGGCTTCAAAACGCGTTTCTGGGTTGCCTCGTATTTGCCGGCTGCGCAGTTGTACTCCTGGCTATAACACCGCTTCTGGCGAATTACCTCGCAATGAATCTGGCGCTGTTTTTCGTCTTGTTTGGCTTCGGTTTCGCGACAGCAAGGATTGTCGGGATTAGCTTCGGAATGCAACTTGGCCTTCTGAGTATCAGCGCGTTTGTCGGCCTAAATCCGCAACAACCCGTCTCATCACAGACCATTATTGATACCTTTGTGGGGCTAGGCATTGGACTGTTTATCGGCGCAGCCGTCGGAAGGTTCCTCTGGCCCGTGTTACCGCAAACAGTGCTTCGGGAGGACTTGCTTGGCATTCTGGCCGATTTGAAGATGCTGTTAAGCGATGACCCGCATCGGGAAGCGGTCCAAATTCGATTGGCGCTTCGTTCGGGCGAGACCTACCAGGCTGCCCGGCAAATCGACCTGCCAGGGCGCTGGCGCACGAAGGAAGAAAGAGAGCTCCTGTCCGTCCTGACTATGGAGCTCGTGGTGCTGGCTTACCGCGTTAAACATTTCACTGCGCTGCCGGACGATGTACCTCAAGCCGCCGAACCATTCCTCCGCGTGCCGTTGCAACGGCTGAGGACCGAGTTTATGCAGCTCCTGGACGCCTTTGCGGAGTGCCTTCGAATCGGATCCACCCAGCGCGACCTGCCGACCGTTGACAGCGCATTGACTGAAATGGATGAAGGGCTTCGACAGATTCGCGATCAGAGGATCCTGGCCAGCTACCCAGTAAAAGTGCCTTTACTGACGCTGAACATTGTCGGTCGCTATCACGCTGTTGCATCTGCGCTCAACAAGGTTCGTTCGTTAATAGCCGAGCCGCAGATCCGTTCCGGCTGGGGCGATTACGCGTTGTAGCGGAAATGTGTCGTTGCCTCGCTTCAACGGAAGAGATTGATCTTTGCCAGATCGACCACTTCGTCACCCCGGCCGCTCAGAACTGCCTTGAGAGTGAAAAGAGTGAAGCCTTTCATCTGCGCGAGACTTATCGTCGGAGGCATGGAGAGTTCCTGCCGATAGACGTGGACCTCCACTAAAGCCGGTCCGTCGTGTTTAAGAGCTTTCGTGATCATCGGTCGAACGTCTTGTGGTGTTTCCGCGGTGAGTCCGAGCACCCCGGCTGCCTCGGCTAACTTTGCAAAATCCGGATTCTTCAGATCGGTTCCAAAGTCGACGAAGCCAGCCGCTTTCATTTCCAGTTCAACAAAGGCGAGATCATCATTTCTGAAGACGATGATTTTGACTGGGAGCTGCAACTGATGAAGCGAAAGCAGATCGCCCAGCAGCATGGCGACCCCGCCATCTCCGGACATAGAAATGACTTGTCGATCGGGATAAGTTTGTTGGGCGCCGATGGCTTGCGGCAGGGCGTTTGCCATCGATCCGTGCGAGAATGAACCGAGCAATCGTCGTTTACCGTTCATCTTGAGATAACGCGCCGCCCAGATCGTGGGCGTGCCTACGTCACAGGTAAAAATGGCATCCTCGCTCGCCAGCTCGCTGATCTGGCGTGCGACGAATTGCGGATGACTCCCTTTCCTTTCACTGCCTTCGGTCGCGAGCTCGTCCAAACCTTTTCGTGCTTTGCGATAATGTTCGACGCTTTGTTTGAGATGTTTGTCCTCGGCGTTTTGCTTAAGCTTCGGGAGAAGCGCCTGGAGCGTCGCCTTCGTATCGCCCACAAATCCGTAGTCCAGCTTCGTGCGACGACCTAGTTGTTCTCCGCGAAGATCCACCTGAACCGTCGTGGCGTGTCTTGGGAAAAATTGTTGATAGGGAAAGTCAGTTCCAAGCATGAGCAAGGTATCGCAATTCATCATGGCATGGTAACCGGAGGTAAATCCGAGTAACCCAGTCATGCCGACATCAAACGGGTTGTCGTACTCGATGAACTCCTTCCCGCGCAGCGCATGCACGATCGGGGCGTTGAGTTTACCAGCCAACTCAATCAATTCCGCGTGGGCGCCTGCGCACCCAGCTCCACCCAGGATAGTGACTCTTTCCGATTC
>DASSFL010000024.1:0-1086 GCA_035694525.1 Candidatus Udaeobacter sp.
AGGGCGCTCAAAAAGGGGGTCTGGGCTTGATCCTTCGGGCTACGATGCGGGCAAGAAGATCAAGGGTCGCAAGCGGCACATCCTGGTCGACACGCTGGGTCTCCTGTTGAACGTTGTCGTTCATCCCGCCGATATTCAGGATCGCGATGGCGCCTTCCACTTGCTGCGTCGGGCGAGACGACTATTCCCGTTCATCGAACGCATTTTTGCTGACGGTGCATACGCGGGACGCAAGATGGCGATGACGGTGTGGCGCACTGGTGCCTGGAATTTGCAGATCGTCAAGCGATCGTACGCTGCTGGATTTGAGGTGCTACCCAAACGGTGGATCGTCGAACGAACGTTCGCGTGGATCAGTCGTAACCGTCGCCTGGCTCGCGACTTCGAACGCTACGCAACGACCGTTGCTGCATTCATCCGCCTCGCCATGATCCGCATCATGCTCAGGCGACTTGCCGCAAATGCCTCGCTATGAATCCAAACTTTCCGGATGGGCTCTAAGAGCCGATCCGGGAAGTTCTTGAGTCCGATGAATCGGATGTGATTCATTGATGGGCGCTTGATTCTCTGGAGAGCGCCCGATGTGGAAGCCTGAACACCGCCTTGCGGCGGACCGCCGTGGCCTTCGTTACCCGAGCGATCTAACTGATGCCGAATGGGCGATCGTGGCGGCCATGATCCCGCCAGGCCGGCACGGCGGGCGCAGACGGTCTGTGAACGTGCGCGAGGTGTTGAACGGGATCTTTTACGTGCTGTGGACCGGCTGCCAATGGAAGGCGCTGCCTAAGGATCTGCCGCCGAAGAGCACGGTGCACGACTATCTCGAGCTCTGGAACTGGGACGGCACCTTGGAGCGCATCCATCACACGCTGTACGTGGCGGTGCGCGAGGAGGAGGGGCGTGAAGCAAGCCCGACGGTGGCGATCATCGACTCGCAGTCCGCGAAGGGCGCTCAAAAAGGGGGTCTGGGCTTGATCCTTCGGGCTACGATGCGGGCAAGAAGATCAAGGGTCGCAAGCGGCACATCCTGGTCGACACGCTGGGTCTCCTGTTGAACGTTGTCGTTCATCCCGCCGATATTCAGGA
>DASSFL010000025.1:0-10620 GCA_035694525.1 Candidatus Udaeobacter sp.
CATTAGGTCGCTCCAAGTCGGCAGCCCGGCAGGCGCAGATAAACCCGCACCGACAAACAGCGCGCATCGACCGGCGCGAATGTAGTTGACCAAAACCGGCAGTTCCGGTCGATCGGCGGGTAAGCGCGGCTGCTCGGGACCATGGACAATCACTGTGCTTTCCGCGACTATCTTTGCGGCCATGGCACCAATTTATCGCTTCGACAACGTTCCAGAGATAAATGTACGAAGCCGATTCATGCGTGGGACGACACTTCCCGAGCAAGTGCTCCCAGAAAATCGTCCGAATCCGCCTCGATGCCTTCCAAATTCCATTGCCTCAGCCTCGCCCTGTCCACTGGCGAAACGGAGAGGCTCACGAAGTAGCCGCCCGGTCGCTCCCCGGCTTGCGTCAAAAGGCGAATCACGCTCGGATCGCGCAAGGAAGTGCCTACGAAAACGACGATGTGCTCGTGCAAAAGCCCACGCACGGCGCTCGAAAGTTTGGGCCGAGCCTGATCAAAAAGAATGATGTCCTGTTCGTTGAGCATCAGCGATTCCGGCATGTCGGACGAGCCGTGCAGTTTGACAATGACCGGATCGGGCAAACGATTCTCTGCGATCTCGCTCCTTACCACAGCCCTTTCTAGCGCTTGGGCTTCCGCGGCGCGCTCGAAAAGTGCGTCGTAATTCGTGGTGATGATTCGCGAAAAGAGCCGGACCGCATGCTGATGCGATGAGGTCGGCTGCGGATTCTGCGGGGCATCCATCAATGCACGGACGGCATCAGTGACATACTGGCGACCGCGCAAGTTTTCCAGGTCGGTGGCAATCCCGGCGAAAGCGGAGGCCGCGGGGCTTAGGAAATAGTCCGGCTGCTTTTCCCTGATCAATTGCATGAAGCGCTCGTTGAAGGCGGCCGCGGAAGGAAAGCCAGCGCTGAGAGACATGCCGGAGCCGGCAAACAGAACTGCCGCCCGGTTTCGCACGGCATCACGCAAATGACCCGGAATCGAAGGGAGGATTCTGCCTTTGACCGGAGTCGAACCAGGAAGGCTTTCGGTCATCCGGCTCACCGCGTCCGCCTGCGCGCTGATCCGTTGCCGCTGAAATTTGTTCGAAAGCAGGCCGATCACGGCTTGGCCAACCTTGTCCGCGAGGTCGGGCGCCAAATCGAATGACTCAACGAACAGGCCAGGATTGCTCCAATCCTTGATCCGCTTGCGAAAGGCGTCGCGATCTTTGGCATCTTCGGAAGTGCGGTCCGCGTCCTCATCGAGGCGCTTCTCGAACGCCAAAATCGGTTTGCCGAGTTCCCGGGCCTCCCGGACCTCGAGCTCGGTGACCGAAATCTTATGTTCTGCTCCCGGCCCAGCCGTTGGGATCCAGCCATAGCGCTCACCGAGGAGCAGAATCATGATATCGGACGAGGCAATCTCCGGTTGGATTGTTTCCCACGAATTGCCTCCTGTAGGACTAAGGTTTTCCGCGTTCACCGCCTCGAAGTTGAACAACTTCAGTCGTTGCACCACTTCGACCCGCTCGTTGCGGAGATCCTTCATCGTGCTGCTCACGAAAATTCGAAGTCTGCGGCCCATATTCTTTTGAGTGCTCAGCGCATGCGCATATAGTCGAGCGGGCTGGCGGGCCAGGGTCTCCGGCTATTTTCGACCATTCGTTCGGAGATGAGTATTTCCCTAGAAGCAGCGATTTGCATTGCAGTGCGAGGCTAAAAAAGCCGCGCCAGCATGTCGAGGCGCGAATTCGAGACTTGCATTCGTTTCCTTAAATCTGTGATCTTCTACTCGACACGAATGGCCAAGCTTTCGTCAGCAGCAGTCGGGGAGCTTGTCAGCGAAATTGACCAGCTCAGGAAAGCTCTCGAAGGAACGTTGATCGGCAACGCGGCGCTGATTTTGGCGGCTAGTCGGTCGTCATTGGCAGCAAGAATGGAAAAACCACTACTAATTGCGCACGCCACCATTGCGACAAAGAGAGGAATTACACGAGTTGTCACGACGGGCATAAGCCGGAGTCATTTGTTGGTCATTTGGTGTAAATTTATGAAACTCGTGTCAAGCGCGTTCTATTCCTCGAGGTGCACCGAATCCATGATGCGGTCTATCTCCTGCTTCAGTTTGGGATCCGTGTTCAGATTCGAGGTAAAGCTGATCTCTAGGAGCTGGCCCTTGTAAGAAGTCGTTAGGAATCGTGTATAGACCGGATTATGGGAATGATCCTTTTTTCCTTTTGGCATCGGGACATAGCGCCAGTCCGCCCATTTGCGACCATCGATCGTCACGATGTCTTTCTTCAACCATTGCAGATGCGAATCCTTCGGCAGCCATTTGAATCCCTTGCTATATTCGGCCACACGCATCTTGAGGTAACCATCGAGCTTATCCGGTGTGAGGCCGTGCGTGCCGCGCAACACTATGCCCCATGCGCCATCGGGGCCTGAGAATTTGGTTAGCGTTTTTGGGTCCTTGGGATCGTCAGGGTCGCGAGAAAAATCAGAGGGAATATCGAGCTTAAGCTTGCCATCCAGGAGACTAACGATGGTCGCTCCCGAAGGCCGATTATCTTTTGAATCCGTGGCCGATCTTTCGCTTGTCAATTCCGGATCGAGTTTCTCAGCGGCATTGAAATCAGCCTCGGCGCCAGTCGCGTCTCCCTTGGCCTGCTTCGTCACAGCACGATTGTGGTAGGCGCGTGCGTAATCGGGCTTGAGTTGGATTGCGCGTGTATAATCCGCAATTGCGCCATCCCAGTCGTTGTTCTCCGCTCTGGCGTTGCCGCGGTTGTTGTAAGCGGCGGGGTTTTGAGAGCCTAGTTCGATGGCTCGGGTGTAGTCGGCAATGGCGCCGGCCGCATCCTTCTTCAGCCATTTGGCTTGGGCGCGGTTATAATAAGGGGCGTCATCTTTTGGATTGAGCTCAATCGCGCGGGTGAAATTCCCGATTGCTCCATCCAAGTCCCCCTCCTTTCCTTTTTCGATCCCGTGATTAACAAGATTCTCAAGGGACTCTTTATCAGCGGGCGACGCTGATGATGCTGACTCGCCGGCGGAGGCGGACTTGAGAGTGCCGCTCCCTGGTCTGTCCGTTGCCGTCGGCGATGGTGATGGGGACTCGGCCGCGTTGGTCTCATCTTTTATCTGCACCGCGACCAGATAGCTAAAACTGACGTTCACCTTCGCCTCGCGCGCACCGAGCCGCATCGGTCCGGAAAATTCCGAGAGCAACACCTGCTGATCCTTCGCGTTCTTATATCGTCCAAAACTGACGTGCGGATAGGACTTCGCTTTCGGTTTTTCTTTTGATTCTTCGAAAATGAATTCTTCGCGCTCGCCCCGATCTTCTTTCCCCAGGAATTTCATTACTGTCGCACCTTCACTCGGATCATTCGAAGCCGGTCCGCCAAGCAATCGTGCATCGATCAGGCCAACCCAGTTGTTCAGTCGCTTGGAGGTTTGAGCGTCAACCGGCTTGCCGGTTTCACCCCAATCATTCGATCTTAGCCAGGTTTTTCCGTCCTTCCGGGCAAACTCGGCGTCCCCTGCCTGTATTCTTTCCGGCCCGCCGTTTGGATAACGGTCATATTTGAAATCGGCGGTACCGCCTGGCCCGAAATCAAGCTTTGCAATCGCGACGAAATGGACCTTGGAATAGAAATCGCGGCTGTACTTCAAGTTATCCGCTGCGAATTTCGCATCCTGCGCCCGCAACGGTGACAGAACGAGAAATGACGCTGCGAGCAAACCCGATAACCCGAGCGTTTTCAGGCTGCCAGCGTAGGAAATTCAGGCGTGCATTGTCAATCGCCTGATCGTTAGGATTGCCACATGAACCGGTGGCGAATCGCGACAGTTATGATATCGATCTTGCTGCCCAGCTGTACTCACGCAGCAAACCCATTTCTCGATGCGCCGTCCGACAAGCCGGTGTCCGCCAAATTTCGAGGGACCGAGTGGGGCGACGAGATTCAGCAGGACGAGATCCCGCTCACTGCCCGAGTCGTTACGACGCGCCTCGCCAGGATGCCGTGGGGCGCAATTTTTAAAATCGAATTTACCAATATCAAATCGCGCGCGCCGCAGAAACGTGAAATTCGGCCGGATTATTTCATTGTCACAGATGACCGCATCGTTCTGTTGAATGAAGAGGACAATGATGCTGCGGTTAAGAAGATCTCGGCGTTGGATAAACCGCCGGAATTCGGGCAGGGCGAAATTTACGGAATCGCTCGCGGC
This sequence comes from Candidatus Udaeobacter sp., assembly GCA_035694525.1. GTDB lineage: Bacteria > Verrucomicrobiota > Verrucomicrobiia > Chthoniobacterales > UBA10450 > Udaeobacter. The sequence goes on from DASSFL010000025.1 coordinate 4,232, forward strand.
AGCTTCAATTACGAAGATGGTTTATGGAAAACAACGATCAATCTCAAAGCCGATTTATGCGTTTACGATTCGAGTCATCCGTCCGGTCATTTCAAAAAGATCGTTTGGAAAAAAGGAGTCGGATTAGTTGAGTATGCGAGCGGCTACGGGGCGCACGCTGATGGTTTTCGTCTGAAACGGCAGAAGTGACGACCGTTCCTGATTGAGTTGTGGTGCTACAGGAGAATTTCGCTGAGACAACAAAAACCAGCGAGGAACATCAAGGAATGGATCTAGCCCCGACGCTAAAGAAGCATTTCGGCTACGATCGATTCCGGCCGCTGCAGCATGAGATCATCAACGACGCGCTCGCGGGAAGTGATGTGCTTGTGCTGATGCCCACGGGCGGCGGAAAATCACTTTGTTTTCAATTGCCGGCTTTGATACGCCAAGGCCTCACGATTGTCGTTTCGCCGCTCATTTCGCTCATGAAAGATCAGGTGGACGCGCTGCAAAGCAGCGGGATCGCGGCGACTTACTTGAATTCAACGCTGGACCGGAAGGACGCTGTGGCGCGCTGGCGCGGGCTGCATCGCGGCGAGTACCGGATGCTTTACGTCGCGCCGGAGCGGTTGATGCTCGATACGTTTTTGGAGCGCGCGCTGAACTGGAACATCGCGCAGTTCGCCATCGACGAGGCGCATTGCATCAGCGAATGGGGACACGATTTCCGGCCGGAATATCGCGAGCTCAAAAAATTACGGACGCATTTTCCGGACGTGCCAATGATGGCGCTCACTGCAACGGCTACCGAACGAGTGCGCGCGGATATCGTAAAGCAGCTGAAGCTGCGGGAGCCGCGGTGTTATGTCGCCAGCTTTGACCGCCCAAATCTCACTTACCGCGTTGTTCCAAAAACGGCGCCCTACGAACAGTTACTCGAGTTCATTCGCAGCAGGCCAAACGATAGCGGCATCGTTTACTGCGCCAGCCGGAAGAGTGCCGAGTCGCTGGCGCGGAATCTCAACGAAGACGAAGTCAGCGCGAAACCGTATCACGCCGGCCTAACGAGTTCCGAGCGCACGAAACATCAGGACGCGTTCCTGCGCGACGACGTTCGGGTGGTCACCGCGACAATTGCGTTTGGGATGGGCATCAACAAACCAAACGTTCGCTTCGTGGTGCATTACGATCTCCCAAAAAATCTGGAGAGCTACTATCAGGAGACCGGGCGCGCAGGCCGGGACGGGTTACCTAGTGAATGCGTGCTGCTGTTCAGCGCGAGCGATGTGGCCAAACAGCTCCATTTCATCGACGAAAAGAGCGACGCCGAAGCGCGAATCGCGCGGACACAACTCCAACAAATGGTTCATTACGCCGAGACTCGCGACTGCCGGCGCGTAACTTTGCTCGGATACTTTGGCGAGACATTTCCGAAGCTATCGTGTGAAGGATGCGACAATTGCCTCACTCCGCGCGAGACGTTCGATGGCACAATTCCGGCGCAGAAATTTCTCTCCTGCGTCCATCGCATCCACGCGAAAAGCGGATTCGGATTTGGGGTGAATCATATCGCAGATGTTTTGCGCGGCGCAGACACGGAGGCCATCCGGCAACGAAGGCACAATGAGCTCTCTACTTACGGGATTGGCCGCGATTTGAAACGTGAAGCCTGGCAGGCGATCGGGCGCGAGTTGTCGCGGCTGGGGCTCATCGAATCCGCCCCGGGAAAGTTCGCGACCTTAAGTCTCACGCCGGCTGGCCGCGACGCCTTGCGCCACCGTACGCCGATCACACTCACCAAGCAGATTGAAGTTGTCGCGCGGGATCAAAAGGCTCGCGCGGGCGCGATCGAATGCGACGAAGTGTTGTTCGAACGCTTGAGCGGTCTGCGGCGCAAGCTGGCGGACGAACGCAACGTGCCAGCCTACGTCATCTTCTCCGATGTCTCGCTCCGTGAAATGGCGAAGCATTATCCGACGGCGGCGACCGAGTTTCGCCGTATTCCCGGCGTGGGCGAGCAAAAGTTGAAGGATTTTGCCGACGTATTCCTGGGCGAAATCAAAAATTATCTTGCCGCTAATCCGCGCCGAACATTTTCTGCCGACCTCGCTGCTTTGCGCCCGTCGGGTCGTTTACGCTTGAATGACAGCCAAAGAGAAACGCTTCGGCGTTTTCGCGGCGGCGAATCAGTGCACGATATTTCCGGTGCACGCGGATTCGTGCGGAGCACCGTTTACGAGCATCTTGAAGCCGCGATTAAATCGGGCGAATCCCTCAAGCCCGACCGGTTCTTCACCGCCGCGCAACGCGAGGAAATCGCGTCCGCGTTTCGAAAAGTTTCTGACGGAAAACTTGCAGACGTGAGGTCGTTACTCGGCGGCAAGTACGACTATGGCGAACTACGCATCTTCCGCGCGCTGGCGAACCGCGAACGTCTCTAGAAGCCATTTCAAAAATGTTGTAGCCGCCTCGCTGTGTCGAGGCACCTCAGTGATGTTGCTGCCTCCGGGGCACGGCGACACAGCGCCGTGGCTACAGGTCGCACCCTTTAAGTAGGCTTAGCTTCAATGTTGTTTGTGATCGTCTTCGACTTTCATGTAGGCGAACGATTTAAGCACTTGGTTGAGCGCTGGAAAATTTTTGCGATAGCTCGCTTCGTCTCGTGCCGAGAACACAATGTAAGCGACTGCCTTGGGCAATTGGATGTAGGCGACGCGCTCCCATTGGGAATACGACTTGGTGGCCGGATATTCGTTGATGAAATACGGCTGCCCGTCGCCCGTTTTCCCGGAGTCGACTTTCTCTTTTGGTTTGCTGTGCACTTTTTCCATCTGCTGGATTGCCATGGCGACAAACTTTCCAACGTCCTCGTAATCTGTGCCTGCGATCTTGGCGTACATGATCGCGTTCGCATCGGCCCAGGTAGATCCTTTCGGATAGAGAACGCATGGCAGTCCCTGCTCGGCTCCGGCGGTGTTATCGAGAACCCACCCTGCCGGCGCATCGATCTTGAACGCGGCCTTGGGGCCGTAAACGATTCCACCCGGATACGTCTCCTGCGCGAAAACGGCGCCGCAAGCTATAAGGACTGCGAGCCCAAAAAGAAAAGTCGTTTTCACGATTTGCGGGTAGTTTGAGCGGCGACTCTCGCAAAATCGATTCTTTTCTCTCGACAATCGATGGAAATTCTGGCGAGAACCTGAGAAGAGCCATGCAATTTTTCCTTGATTGGCCAGTGCCGCTTTCATTTTTGACCGTCTCGGCGATTACGACCTGCTTCGCCCTGGCAGGCCTTTACCTGGTGCGAAGGAAGTATCCGGCGGAAGTGCTAAGGGAGAACCACGAAGTGGCTGCAATCATTTTCAATGCGTTCGGCCTGTTTTACGGAGTCATGGTGGCGTTCGTTGTGTTTATTACCTGGAGCGGCTACTCCGATGCCACAAAGAATCTGCAATTGGAAGCCAACCAGGTTGCCGATGTCTTTCACAGCGTCGAAGCATTCCCCGATCCTGCGAGTAAAGAAATGAAACAGGCGTTGATCGATTATGTCACATCCGTTTATGACGACGAGCTAAAGAGAATGTCTCAAGGCGAGATATCCCTTCATTCAAGCAGGGCGCTCCCGAAGCTTATGGCCATATTCTACCAGATGGATGAGAAATCGATTCCCAACAGAGAACTCTACGCCGAGACCTTAAAGCGATTGAACGATCTCGCTCAGTATCGCCGACTGAGAATATTTGCGGGGAACGATACCGTCCCATGGGCCGTCTGGTTCGTGTTACTCGTTGGTGCGGTATTCACAGTCTCCTATGGCTGTTTCTTCGGAATGAAGAACATCAAGGCGCAATACTTGCTTACGACTACACTCACGGTGATGATCACGCTGATTCTGTTTTTGATCTATGTCCTCGACCATCCCTTTGCCGGGACGAGCAAGGTGAGCGCGGAACCGTTGAAAGAAGTGATGGAGATAATGCAAAAAAAATGAGCACCCCTGTCCCACTTATCAAAGCTTCGGCAAATTTTAACGCCGCTTCTTCATCGGTTTTCCTTTGCGCTTGGTCTTGGCCATTCTGCGCAGCTCCGCTTTACTCATCGATTTGTACATCCCTCGCGAAGCACCTTTAAGTGAGGACTTGGAGCGTTGACCGCGCTTTGCTGCGAGCGCAGCGCCAGCCGCCATTTGTTGTTTCTTCGATTTTGCAGGCATACAAAAAGATTTCGTGCCTCAGATGCGAGCCGGATTTGTTTCAACTGCAGCGAACTTTCGCCAGAAGAAGTACGCCGGCACTCCGGTCAAGACGATGAGAATGCCGATCCCCGAAGTTGCGGGCGCGAGAAAACCAAGATCGACAATCAATAATCCAGCAAGCAGGACCGAGATGATCGGTACGACCGGATAACCCCAAGTGCGATATGGGCGACCAGCATCGGGTTTTGTTCGTCGCAAAATCATTACGGCGACAACCATTAGCATATAAAAAAGCAAATCCGCTGAGACGATGTATTCGAGCAACTGGTTGTAAACATTTCCATAAACAACCTGATGTGTTGAGAGGTCGCGTGTCACCGTGCGTGGCAGAGTCAGGAGCACGGTCCAGATCCCCTGGATTACCAACGCAGCGGCCGGAACATGAAAGCGATTGGTGGTTCCAACCCTTTTGAAAAACAGACGGTCGCGCGCCATCGCATAGTAAACGCGAGCTCCGGAAAGTATCAGGCCGTTGTTGCAGCCGAAGGTAGAAATCATGATTGCTGCTGCCATGCACATCGCACCGGGACGACCGAAAATGGTGTTCATCATGGCCACGGCAACGCGATTGTGAGGCGCATGCTCGATTTCCGAGAAAGGCAACACAGCGACATACGCGAGATTGGCCAGTAGATAAAGAATGACCACGCTGCCGCAGCCGATCACCAGCGCCCGTACGAGATTTTTCCCGGGATCGCGTATTTCGCTGCCAATGAACGTGACGTTTGTCCAGGCGGTTTGCGCGAAGAGCGGACCGACCATCGATTTTCCGAACAGCAGCACGAGGGCGAGTCCGCCGGCCAACGTGAAGCCGGGTTGAGCCATCTGCGGGCTCCAGCCATTTGCCCACGAGTCCCACCATGCCGATCCCAACGCTGCAGAATTGGCTTTCCAGCCAAACGACAAGCCGATCACCACCACAGCGACGAGCGCCGCTGTTTTTGCGAACGTGAATGTGTTCTGGATAATTTTTCCGACTTCAAGCCCGCGCGTATTGCTCCACGTCAGCAACGCGATCAAGCCAATCGCGACGAGTTGTTCTGTTGATAAGCTGATCGCGTAGTGGCCTAACGAAATCGGAGGAACCAAATAATTCTCGGGCGAAACTGCCACGACAAAGACGCCTAGAAATTTTGCAAACGCGATCGCTACCGCAGCGATGGTTCCTGTTTGAATTACCAGAAACAGAGTCCAGCCATACAAGAATCCGGTTGAATGACCGTATGCTTCGCGCAAAAAGACATAAACGCCGCCCGCGCGCGGCATCATGGTTGCGAGTTCCGAGCAACAAAGCGCGCCCGTAATTGTCAGCAGACCGGCAACTGCCCAGGCGAGAAGCAACCAACCCGGTGCACCACTCAACCGCGACGATTCGGCCGACGTGATGAAGATCCCCGAGCCAATCATCGAGCCAATCACGATCGTGGTGGCATCGATCGGTCCGAGTGTACGAACGAGTCCGGGGCCACGTGGAGCTGGCCCGCCCTCGGGCCGCACAGGGCCTGCTGTTCGGCGCGGGGGCGCGCCGGCTCCGTGGTTGCTCTTTTTCGTCACAACAAACTCCGCGGCGCGCTGATTCTCACGCCTTCGTGCTCGAGTTGTAAGCGCAATTCGCGTGCAAACTCAACCGCTCCTGGCGTATCGCCATGAACGCAAATTGTTTCACCGCGCACATCGACGTCGCGGCCTTCGACCGAGCGCACTTTGCCTTCGCGCAACATTCTTAGTACTCGCTCGGCGGCTTCTTTTGGATCATGGAGCAATGCATCCGGCCGGGTACGTGGGACCAGCCAGCCATCATTCAGGTAATTACGATCGGCGAAAATTTCGCGCGCGACTTGCAGCCCATGCACCTCGCCAGCACGAGCAAGCTCGGTGTCGTCCGGCGCGAACAGAATTAACCTTGGATCGACCGATTCGATGGCTCGCGCAATCGCATCGGCCAGTTTGTCGTCGCGCACCGCCATGTTATAGAGAGCACCGTGCGGTTTGACATGGCTCGGTTGCACCCCCACAGCGGAGGCGATCGCTTGAAAAACTCCAAGCTGATAAACCACGGCGTCGAACACTTCCAGATTACTTACCTTTAGTTCCTTGCGTCCGAAATTTTCGCGATCGAAGAAACTTGGATGCCCTCCGACAGCGACTCCGT
>DASSFL010000026.1:0-1590 GCA_035694525.1 Candidatus Udaeobacter sp.
GCTTGGGATGTTCTCGGGCACGACGCGTAGGCTTATCTTGGTCTGTCACTTGCGAGATAAGTTCATTGACAAAGGCGGACAAGAAGTTGCTGTCAAAGACCTCGAACTCACTGGTAAGATTAGGAACATCACCGCTTCTAAAGCCGACACCATTGGTTATATGTATCGCAACCTCGCAACTAACCAAGGCCGTCTCATGGTCAGTTTTCAAACCTTTGAGCACGTCAGCTGTGGGAGTAGATGTGAACATCTAAAGGGACAGAATTTTGAGTTTGATTGGAAGAAAGTGTATAAGGAACTAACATGAACATCGACCAAATTCCCGTCGCGACTTGCCCAAAGTGCAATGTCGAACGCGCAGATTATGAAGGTCACAACAAGCACTTACCTAATTGCCCTAACTGTGGAAGTGAAACTGATCCGGTTGTGAAAAAGTGGGGGGAGTGGACGGAAGACGATGTGATAAAGCTCCTAGGCAACACTAACGGCGGTTGCCAGCGCATCGCCGACGCCTACAACGCTGCTATCAGGGCGCAGCAGGAGCTACATGACTCCAAGATGGCATCTGTTCTGGCGTTGCTATTGAATCTGTTCCATGACGATAATACGAACGAAGATCAACGCCCGATAATCTGGAAGGAAATCGAAGCTATCGGCGATACTGGTTCGTATCTGATAGACGAGATTCGCAAACTCAGGGCGCAGCAGCAGCACGACGCCGCGACTGATTCCAGTGCAGGTGCAGAGCCAACGACTGACGCAAGCGAAGGCCAAGCAAGCGTCATAGGCCGAACAGCGGGTTCGAGTCCCGCGACTGGAGCCGCCGCGAATGTGCGGGAGTGGACGCCGGATGATCTTGGACCGTGGGGATTGAAACGTGGAGCAGCGCAACTGCTATGCGACAAGATCAACGCCGCGCTCAGGGCGCAGCAGCAGCCTTCCGAGGTTGCTGGCATCAAGGTCAGGTGGGCGCAGCAGGAGGACACGGAACTTTTGGATGAGCTAGAACGTCGCGTGTTCACCAACCGCGAAGGTGAACATGAACTACATCTGGATTTTACCTTGCCGACATTGCGTGAAGCAATTCGCGCCGCCGCCCAACAACAAAAGTAATATGAACAACCTAAACACCAACGACATAAACACCCTAATTGAAGCCCTAACCGTCTGGGAAAGAGACGAGGAAAGAGAGTCTTTTCAAAAGAGTATGTTAACTACAATCTTTACGGTAGTTGGTTCAGATGCAAAGGACCGTGAGAGTGCAGCCGAAGCTGCCAAACGTAAGGGAGACGAAGAAATGCGTAAGGCCACTCTTACCACTAAGATGCGACGTGAAGTCTCTGTGCTAATTCAAGCTAAACTTCTTATGATGCGAAATGAAGTCTTGAAACAAGAAACTAAGGTGGATCAAAATGTTTGACCCATCACAACAACTCCACGACTACTTCCCCGGTCAAGGCCACTCCGACCTTGAAGCACATCGCTTAGCTAACCAAGTTTCGGGTCGTTGCCCGCCACAATGGCTGCAACGTGCCCAAGACAAACCCGCGCCGCAGCCGCGTAATGCTGCCGATAATAAACATATGCCAG
>DASSFL010000027.1:0-4873 GCA_035694525.1 Candidatus Udaeobacter sp.
CTAGAATTTAAAGTTCAGATTCGCCTGGAATAACTGGTATTGGTCCGTCGGATTGATAGTGATGTCGCCGTTTTGGCCCCCTGTGCCGTAGGAGCCGTTGATACGCCAGGCATACGACCAGGTGACGTTGAAGAGTATTGCATCAGCCAGCATGTATCCTGCTGTCAGGACGACGCCTTGCTGATTCAGCTGGCTGTTGAACAGGTCTGAATCGATCAGGTTGGGATCCAGCGAGAATTGTTCCTGGTGTTGCCAATATGCCTCCATCTGCCAATCGCGCTTCTTCTTTAGCTGACCAATACCGAGACCAGCTTGATAAGCGTAGCGCTGGCCACCGCCGCCTGGATGGCCTGCCGCTGTTGCACGGTCGTCCGCGTCGAAGTTCGTTGCAAAATCCCCAAAGGCGCGCATGGGAATTTTCCAAACTTTCCAGCCGATCTCGGCGGGAATGTCGAAAACCAAAAGACTGTTAATTCCCGTCTGATTGCCACCCGGATCACCTGAGAAATGCACGTTAAACGTGTTGCCGTCGCCGGTGTAGTTGTACAGGGTTGGCGCCAGTTGGAAGTAAAACTTTTTTGGGAAATCAAACCTCGCTCCAACCTGCCAGCCGAGCAAGAATGCATTGGCAAGCGGGGTCTGCTGGGTCTCACCGCCTATTGGCTGTGTCGTTGTTGGGGGCGGTCCAATTGGGTTTGACGGGTTAGAATCGTCATAAACAAACTGACCGAAGTTTGCGAACACGTCGATTTTCAACCACGGTTCCGCTGGAGGTGGAGCGGCTACATTTTTCCCGTCCTTGCTGTAGGACACTGGCTCCGCTGCTCCGCCACCGATGGTAAACGTATGTTTCCACTGCTCCGCCAAACCTTCCGGATTGATGTCGTCATCCCACACCATTCGAGTATTGACGAACGGATTCGGCATTCGGCCGCCAGTGAACGTAAAGTCGGGGAAACCTTTGTAACCTCCGTATGCCTGGCCGATAAAGACGCCGTCATCTCCTTTTGCGAACGGTCCGCCACCACCGGGTGACGTGGTCGATGTGTCGGCGCCGTAAGTGACGTTCGTTGACCGCGCGCTGGCGCTCGTCTCTAACCGCACACCAAAGAACCAATCATCGAGAACGGTTCCGCGAAGGCCTATGCGAAGACGATAGCGCTCGCGTTCGCGCTCCTGCCAGTCATTCTGGTTATCCTGACCGAACTGAAAGTGGTCGGGAAGTCTGCCACCGCGGTATTCGTAGCGCAGACGCAGGTCACCAAAGAGCTCCAATTCAGTGAGCCACGGGGACAACTTCCATTTTTCGCCGCCATGAAAATCAGGCACGAATTTCTCAACATATGTCTTTCCATCGCTGGTTACTTCCGTCTTGCCTTTGCCTTCCGCGCCAACGACGGGCGCCCAAGAGGTGCGCTTCTTTAAACCCGAAACCTCCTGTTCAAGCTCGGTATTTCGCTTTTGTAACTGGTTGACGGCCTGTTCGAGTTTTTGCAGCCGCTCGGCATCGGATTGAGCTTTCACCGGCTGTCCCGCCAGTGAAAGAATTGCAGCCAGACTCGCTCCGGCTGCGCGTAAAATGGTTTTTCTTGTGAACATTCGTTTCTCCTTATTCTGATGGTTATGGTCGCCTGGGGAGACGCGGTTAAGTGAACGCGTGGAGGCTAGAAGCCGATTGTTACAACCGTATGGCGAAGGAGTAACAATTCGGCGAACTTTGCCGCGGACCTCAGGCAGCGGCGGCTTTCAAATCGCCGAGTGAAAATAAGGCGGCTGGGCAGCCGTCTTTTTTGTTCGCTTAAGCGAAACGCCAGCGTTACGGCGTCGCTGTTGGTTGCGCCGCGGGCGCTGGAGTAGAAGCGGGAGACGCCTGAACGGGCGAACTGGCTGGAGAAGAAACGGGTGAAGATTGAGCCGTGGCTGGTGCGGGAGAAGTTGCCGGAGCAGCTTGCTGTTTCATCAGCTCACGCCGGAACGCGCTGTCCCCGCCCGCACCCCGATGCGCATACAAAACCGACAACCCAAATGTGAGTGCGAAGAAAATGCCAGCCAACCAGGTTGTGAACTTCACAAGAACGTTCGTCGTTTGCGCGCCGAAAATGTTTTCCGTGACTCCCCCGCCAAATGCTGCGCCCAGGCCTTCGCTCTTTGGACGTTGCATCAAGATCACGAGCACCATGAGCAGGGCCACCAGAACAAAAAACACCAACGCCAGGTTGATCAGAAGATTCATCGGGGCGGGAAATATCGCCAAAGAGACGAGAGAAGCAAACACCCAACGCTCAACATTCAATTCAGAAAGCTTCGGCGTTGGGCGTTGGACGTTCAGCGTTGGACGTTTGTTTAATCTGATTCCAAATCGCATCCATCTCGGCAAGGTCGACGTCGCCCAGTTTTTTGCCGCGTGATTGCAGTTCGTCCTCTAATCGATTGAAACGGATCACGAATTTGTTAGTCGCGCCTTGCAACGCGCTTTCCGCATCCAGTTTGCATTTCCGTGCTAGATTGACGACTGCAAAGAGCAAATCCCCTACTTCGTCTTCGATCGATTTCCGATCTTGCTCCAGAATCGCCTGTTTTAATTCCTGAATCTCTTCTTCAACTTTTGCGATCACGTCGCCCAGTTCAGTCCAGTCGAAATTGACACGGGCAACCTTCGACTGCGTTTTTTGCGCGCGCATGAGGGCGGGAAATGCGAGCGGCAAATCATCGAGATAATGTCCGGCTGCATCACCGGCATTACGGCCAGGTTTATGTTTTTTTTCAGCGCGCTTGATCGATTCCCACTGTTTTAGCACTGCGCCGCTGTCGCGCGCATCGCTGTTGCCGAATACGTGTGGGTGGCGCCGGATCAGTTTCTCCGTTACATCCTTGAGTACGCCGTTGATATCGAACCGGCCGGATTCGCTCGCGATTTGGGCATGCATCACGATCAACAGCAGCAGATCGCCGAGTTCTTCGCGAAAATTTGCGGTATCGTTGGCGCGCACCGCCCCGGCTACTTCGTATGCCTCTTCGATCAGCGCGGGCAATAGTGATTCATGGGTTTGCTCGCGATCCCAGGGACAGCCGCCGGGAGCGCGAAGCTTTGCGACAATTTCGCAGAGTTTTTCAAACGCAGTCATTCGGAGCTCTTCGACTTCGCTCAGGACAGGCTCCGCATAGCGGAGTCGCAGAATCCTGCGGCGTTGATTTTGGGTTTCATCACGGATTCCTCGACCTCGCTCGGAATGACGTTCAAATCCGCCAGAGCGAACGGTGCGTACCGAACTCTGAAATCTCCCCGGAAGATTTCTTGCTGACGTAAATCGTGATGGAAATCACACTCACAAACGTGCCCGCAAAAATCAGCGCCACCAGCCAGGACGGAATGTGTCCGATGCGCATTGCCTGGTAAAACGACACCACATCGTTAATCGGTTCGCTGGCATGCAAAAATACCTTCGTCACCCACGCCATCAGGATGAGAATGAAAATGAAAATATAATTGCGTTTCAATCGGCGCCCGACCGCTTCCAGTTTGCTGATCTTGAAGCAAGGCAGAATCAAATCTTCGCAAACGAGTTTTTTCCATTCGCCCTGCAGCATCTCGCGATTTTCCATCACCATCGGCACAAGAAAATGCGCTTCGAGCATCCGAACGCGCGCGCGGAAAGCATCGTAAAAACGGTAGCGGCGAGCCTCAATCCAGAGAAGCACCCACACAATGGCAAGATTGAAAAAGAAAATGATGTGCGGCACCTCGCGAGTCGAGAATGCAATGGTGATAATGGCGGTGGTACTGGTGATCGCCCAGTTTGTTGTCACATCAAGTCGCTGCCGCCACACCATGATCCGGCCCATTTCGCCGCGGTAAAAATGCGACATCGCATTGACATAGCCCGGATCATAGATGCTCCGTTGCACAGAGACGGTTCTCTCTTCGTTTTCTGCTAGAGCTGTGTTTTCAGTTGCCACGGCCGCGTATTTAACTGGATAACTGGCTTTGCCTGATAATCCAATAAATCTCTCGACACCCAATGGCTATCGCGCTGACCGATCTGCTTGACGAAAAACAGGTGATCCTGGGGTTGCGCTCCAGGAAAGTGCCAAACGCGCTGCGCGAGATTATCGAGTTGCTGGCACAAAATGGGAAGATCCAGAACCCGGAAGCGTTCTTTGAAAAGGTGCTCGCGCGCGAGGCGGCGCACCCCAGCGTGGCCGAAAACGGCGTCGCATTCCCTCATGCGCGAACGGATTTGGTTGATGAAATTGTCGTTGGCATCGGTCGCAGCCGTGCCGGGATTCCATTCGGACACAACGGAGTTCGCGCCCGTTTGATTTTTGTAATCGGTGTTCCAGAACGGTTAGTGAACGATTATCTGATCTGCGTTGGGACGCTCGTCCGGCTGGTGAGAGATGACGCGATACGATCGGCGCTGCTGCATGCTCAAACTCCGCGTGACTTTGTCGACGCGCTAACGGCAACCCTGTAGCCGGGGTCGGTGACCCGGCCGTACTAAGCCATGTCTCGGATTGCGCGAAGCGCCGCGTCGACCTCCTGCGGAGTATTGACGACGCTGCATGCCAAGCGCGCATACGAAACTCGATAAGGAGTCGTTGAAGCGACAATACGCTGATCGAGAAGGCGCTTCACAACTTGCTCGGGCCTCCTTCCCTTTACATCAAAGCAAACCATTCCGGCCGCAAGATTCTCGTCACGCGGGGTGTAGAGCTGAATATTCGGCATCCGCGCAAGTCCTTCCTTCAGTTGACCGTTCAACTCGTGCGTGCGAGCCGTGATTCGGGCGGGCCCGATGTTCTGGTGAAAACGAATGGCCGCCGGCAACGCAAAATAATGTTCGAAAGCCTGGAAGCCGCCCGGTGAAAACCG
>DASSFL010000028.1:0-27673 GCA_035694525.1 Candidatus Udaeobacter sp.
CCTTCGGATTACGGGCGCGTCGCGGCCAATGTCGTTTTGCCTATCGACCTGCCACCACGGATTAAACACTGCGCCGGGCGGCGATTGTTTTAACAATCTGACGAACCTCTCGATCGACTCTACCGACATAAAGTTCCGAAAGTTCCAAAATTCCGACCTGCCAGATCAAGTCCAACAAAAGGTCGCAGATTGTTTATGGGACACCTCTGAATTAGCCGTATCTAACACCGATGCCAGAGTTGCCCGAGGTTGAAATATTCAAGCGATACCTTGACGCCACGTCATTACATCAGCGTATCGAGGACGTCGATGTGCGTAACACATACATCTTGAAAGAGACTTCAGCGCGAGAGCTTGCGCGCAGATTGAAAGGGCGCCGCTTCGAATCAAGTCGGCGCTATGGCAAACATCTGTTTGTGCGCGCCGATGGCGAGCTCTGGTTGCGACTCCACTTCGGCATGACCGGCTCGCTGCAGTATTTCAAAAACGACGAAGAAGCCCCGCGATATGCGCGAGTGCTCTTTGTTTTCGCCAACAACCATCGCCTGGCGTTCGACGATCAACGGCAGTTTGGCCAGATCGGATTGCTAAAAGATGTCAACGAATTTCTGAAAGAGCGCGAACTGGGACCGGATGCACTTGATTTCGGTCTCGGGGAATTCAGAAAAATACTGGAGAAGCATCGTGGCGCTGTGAAATCGATCTTGATGAACCAGCGGATTATCTCAGGTATTGGCAATATTTACGCGGACGAAATTCTTTTCCGCGCACGGATGCATCCCTCGACCGAAATTGCTCGCTTGAACGACAAAGCCCTCACAAAACTGTTTCGCGCTACACACTACGTTTTGGAAAGAGCGATCACGGCTAGGGCTGACACGAACCAAATTCCAAGATCATGGCTGCTGCCACATCGTGGAAAAGGCGGAAAATGTCCTCGTTGTGGGAGGAGACTTAAATCAGCGACCATCGGCGGACGCACCGCGTGGTTTTGTCCGCATTGTCAGATGCGCACGTCCAGAAGCTAGGCTTGTAGTCCGCCGTCCGACACGCTCGCTGCCGAAAGCCTGACGTGTTAACGCCGCTGTCACGTTGCCGCCATTTTCGTAACCGAATTATCACAAACGTCACGTTTACTTTGGTCGCGCGAAGGGGAAAACATGAAATCCAAATCAGCATCAAATACTATGAAAACTCAACTCCGTATCACTCGATTAAACAACAACAATCACCTAAACGACGCGGCCGGATTTCACGGATTTTTGCTCGGAAACATCCGACGCAAAGCAGCGCTGCTCGCCAGCGTCGCAACCGGTGTTTTATGTGCGGCGCAAACATCTCCGGCACATCCGCCGCAAGGAATTGGAACTGTTTTCGTGATTGCGATGGAGAATCACAACTTCACGCAACCGCCTACGCAGACTAATCCGCAGCAGATCTTAGGCAATCCCGCCGCGCCGTTCATGAACAGCCTCATTACGCCGGGTAATCCAAACGCTGCGCAGGTTTCCTACGCCACGGCTTATTTCAACTCAGGTACAGGCGTTCACCCGTCCGAGCCGAATTACCTCTGGGCTGAAGCAGGCTCAGATTTCGGCATTCACACTGACGCCGACCCCAATCCGGCTAACAACAACGTCTTCGACGTTCCACATTTGACCAGGCAGTTGATTGCCGCCGGCATCCCATGGAAGAATTATCAGGAAGACGTTCAATTTGCGACCAGCGCGATCCACAGCGCATCGGGGACGAGCGCTACATTCATCAATCCCTACTATGGCACCGGCCAGTTCAATTACGCTGTTAAGCACAACCCGATGGCGTTCTTTGCCGACACGCAGCTCCAAAATGTCTATCCGCTCGCGCAATTGTTTGACGACCTCAACAACAACACTATCGGGCGATACAATTGGATCACGCCGAATCAGTTTAACGACGCGCACAGTGCGTTGAGCGGCGGGTTCACTTACCAGGGCACGCATTACACCGGCGACCAGGCTGGCATTGCGCAAGGTGACAACTTCCTCTCAATCGTTGTTCCGCAAATCATGGCTACGCCCGCGTATCAAAACAACGGCGTGATTATCATCTGGTGGGACGAAACCGAAGGCGGCGACGACGCCAGCCGCGCGATCCCCGAATTCGTCATCTCGCCGCTGGCCAAGGGCAACGGCTACGCCAGCTCAGTGGTGTTCAGCCATTCTTCCGACCTCAAAACGATGGAAGAAATTTTCGGTTTGCCGAACGTCAACAATCCCATTCCGGCGAGTGAGACCAACAACTTTGGCGGTTTTAACAACGTCGCAACTGCAAACGACTTGAGCGACCTGTTTGTGTCCGGCGCCATTCCCGCTCCGGCGAGCGCATCGGTGACTGGCGAAGGGTTTGTGTTCCACCGTAATACACAAACCTATTCCCAGGTGGTGCACATCAGGAACGACGGAACTTCGCCGATACCTGAGCCGCTATGGCTGACGCTCGATAATTTGAGCGCCAACGCCACGCTGTTCAATGCGGACGGAGCGACGGCCGTGCTCGCGCCGCTGGGCAGCCCTTATGTGAGCGTTTCAGTGGGCGGCGACGGCATCCTGCATCCACACGAAGTCAAGACGGTGCACTTGGAATTTCTCGACCCCAGCGGTGATCCGATCACCTACGCCACGCGCGTTCTCGACGTCACGCCTGCGCCGTGATTTGAAATTCGAGTTCACATTGCCATCGAAACACAAGCGGCCTCTGGAAACCGGAGGCCGCTTTTTTGTTTTCGGAAAATTCAGTCGCACATCATGCTGACTGATGAACCAAGTATCTGTGTTGGCTTGCCACCGCAGGAGAATCGAGTCTGATGGCGGTTACGCTGCCGCGGCAGTGAGCGTTTGGCTTTCGCCGATCCGTTTAAGGGAGGACAAGCTACCGTGGCAACCAAACACGACATTATCAACGAGAACCGGAAGGCGAGGACGCCCGCTGCCCCAACGGCCAGGATGACTGTGCTACACCATCGGTCGGAAACGCCCGACTACTTCCTGTAAGCGGCCAGTAATTTGGCCTAACGAACAGACTTCCGCTGCTTCGAGCAACCTCGAAAAACAATTTTCACTACGTTCAACAGCGTCAGCCAGTTTATCCAGCGTGCGTTTGGCTTTATCGGCATTTTTCTTCTTGAATTTGGCCAGACGGTCCACCTGTAACTGCTGCTTCTTTCGAGGCGTGCGCGTGAGTTTCACTTCCGGTATCTCCTCGCCGCCGTCGCGATAACGATTGAGTCCAATGATTGGGCGAGTCCCATTGTAGATTTGCTGCTCATACCGATGGGCAGCGTTCTGAATCTGGCTGCGCTGATAACGGTCTTCCACCGCTGCGAGCACGCCGCCCAGTCGCTCTATCTCGCGGAACTCATCGAGAATCGCCGCTTCCACGGAGCGCTCTACCGCTTTCATCCCAGGCGAACCGCTCAACATGTTCATGGTGTGCTTGAAAATGCCGGACTCTTCCAACAGGATTGCCTGTCCGTGCGCGGCAAGCCGAATCCATTCTTCACTCGGCGTTGTGAACGGTTCGTCTGCGCTGTTGGAATGGGACGAATTCGTCGCGTTCATGTAAGCGAGCATTAATTCGGCTGCAGTGCGGGTGAGGTTATTTTTGAATTCCGCTGCGATCAGCGAGCGACCGCTGGTCTGGGTATGCAATTTGAAAAGCTGCGCTCGCGGTCCTGCCTCAAACACATCGCGCATTCCGATTGCCCAAATGCGCCGTGATACACGAGACAGCGCGATGTATTCAACATCGAGACCGCAATCGAGAAAGAATGAAAGGCGGGGCCCGAATTGATCCACAGGAATTCCTCGCGCGGCGAACATTTCTGCGTAAGCGAAACCGTTCGAGAGCGTATAAGCGGCTTGTTGCACTGGTGTCGAACCGGCTTCGCCGATGTGATAACCGCTAATGGAAATCGGATACCAGCGCGGCATTTCCCGCGTGGTGAACTCAACCATGTCGGTAAGAAAACGCAGTGAGGCTTCGATCGGGAAAATCGTTTCGTTCTGTGCCTGGACTTCTTTGAAGATGTCCGCCTGGATTGTGCCGCGCAGCTTCGAAACAACTTTCGGACCGAACCTGCGCTTCGCCGCCGCGATGTACATCGCCATTATGATCGGCGCAGGGCCGCTGATGGTCATCGACGCGGAAAAATTCGGAGAGCCCAGATTAAAACCATCGTAAAGCCGGATCATGTCCTCGACCGTGTCAATGGCGACGCCGCCCTCGCCGATTTTTCCAAAGACGCCATCCGCGTCGCTGTCGATGCCATAAAGCGTAGGTCCATCGAAGGCGGTGCTCAGCCGGTGCGTGCGCTGATGCTGGGTGAGATAGTGAAAACGCTCGTTGGTATCCTCTGCGAGCATCAAGCCGGAGAACAAACGCGTCGGCTCTTCGGCTTGAGGCAATGGGGGCCGCGCTGGCCGTTGCGGAGGTTCGCCGTTTTTTTCGAAGCTTTCGACCTCGCGAATCGGTTCCAAATACATCTCGCGATAGGCGCCGTTCAGAAATGGAAATTCACCTGGTAATCCTTCAGCGAAAAGATACCGCGCGATTTCGCCCGGCTCATCGATCTCCGGTAGCGCCATGCGCGGCAACGGCAGCCCGGTCGGCGTCCGCGAGATGGGAATTTTCGCTTTGGTATCGTTCCAGCGCCCCAGCAGTTCGCGTCCGAATTTTTCATCGGTGCGCGCACGCTTCACCTGATCGAGAACGAACTTGTTGTACTTCTCGATCGACTCAACAACTTGTCCAAGTTTGCTCATGGCTCGACTTTTGCATTCCTGTCATCCGAGCGAAGTCGAGAATCTCTAATTGTTGCCTCACCCTTCGAATTATCAAGAGATGTCTCGACTTCGCTCGACATGACAAGTCTGATTTATCCGCGGACCGAAATTAACCCAAATAATTCGTCGACGCCAGGATCACGATGGCGTTTTGCAACGGTATCGATCAGCTGCTGATTACGGCGGTTTTGTTCCAAGCGTTGTTCGATTTCCGTATGCGCAGTTCGGGCACGCTGAAGATCGCTCTTGTTCACCACCACGATGTCAGCGAGATCGAGCATTACGATTTTTTGCAGCTGCAAACGGCTCCCGTAATCAGGGTTCATTACCAGCACCGTCTGATTGACGATTCCATTTTTTTGAAAAGGCATCGCCTCCTGGCCAGTGCCCACTGTCTCAATGATCACGTAATCGAACCCCGACCGGGCGAGTAGCGTAAGACAATCGTGCGTAGCGGGCGAAAGACCGCCGGCCTGGCCGCGGGTCGCCATGCTGCGCATGAACACACGATCATTTTGCGAGTTGATCATCGTGGCTCGATCGCCAAGTAATGCCCCTTCGCCAATTACGCTCGGATCGTGCGACAAAATCGCGATCCTTCCCTTCGGATTCTGATTCAGAAAACGCAGGACTAGCTCGTCAATCAGCGTGGTTTTGCCAGCGCCACCCGGGCCGGTAAAACCAATGACGCGCGCTTTGCTCGAATTTCGAATCTCGAATTTCGAATCTCGAATCTTCTTATTGGGTATTACGCGTTGGACGTTGGACGTTGAGCGTTTGCCTCTGCCGTAGGCGTCCTCGATTGCTGTCAACTTGTGGGCGAGCGCCTGGTCGGGGGATTTCGGCCGCGACCTTTTCCCGCGCGGCCCTCCGTAGTGCTTGCGGACATAATCGGTCATTTCTGCCAGTGATGTCCCGGCAAAGAAAATGTTGTCTACGCCTTTGCGCTTCATGGCCACAGCGTCTTCATGGGTAATCGTTCCGCCGCCACCGCCAAAGACTTTGATGTCGTTCGCTCCACGTTTTCGCAAAAGGCCAACAACTTCGGCAAAGAACTCGATGTGACCGCCGTTGTAACTCGAGATACCAATGGCGCGCACGTCTTCTTGGATTGCGGCACGTACGATGTCGCCTACCGAGCGATGATAACCAAGGTAAATGACTTCAATCCCGTGCCTGATGAATTCCAGGTTGATCGTGTTGATCGCGCTGTCATGCCCGTCGCAAATCGGGACTGCGGTCAGAATTCGAATCGGTGAAGCCATCGGAAAAATCTAGCGTTGAACCGTTAAATCGTTAAATCGTTAAATCGTCAAATGTCTGATCCACTCGACTTCAGCGGCAAAGTCGTGCTCGTCACCGGTAGCTCGCGCGGGATTGGCGCGGAGATGATCAAGACATTTGGCCAATGCGGCGCGCAATGCGTGGTCAATTATGTGGCCGACGCGCAGGGACAAAATGAGACCGATGCGACCAATGTGGCCAGTGAACTCAATGAGCCACTGGTGATTGAATGTGACGTCACGCAACCCGCGCAGGTCGAGGCCATGATGAAGCAAATACAAGATCGGCATGGTGGGCTGGACATTCTCGTGAACAATTCCGGTATCATCAGTGATCGCACGATCAAGAAAATGTCGACGGAAACCTTTGAGAGCGTGGTGCGCGTAAATCTCTCCGGCACATTCACCGTCACGCAAAAGGCTGGCGCGATTCTGCGAAACGGTGGGCGGATCATTAACATGTCGTCCGTCAGTGGGCAGCTCGGGTTATTTGGCCAGGCAAATTATTCGTCGAGCAAAGCGGCCATCATTGCACTCACGAAAGTTGCGGCGCGGGAGTTTGCGCGCCAGAACATCACGGTGAACGCTATCGCGCCGGGTTTCATCGACGTCGGCATGAGCAAAGGTATGCCCGATGAAGTGATCCAGAATTTCATCAAGCAAATTCCACTCGGCCGTCTTGGTGATGTTAGTGAGATCGTAAATGCGGCGCTGTTTCTAGCCTCCCCGATGGCTTCATACATCACCGGACATGTCTTAGACGTAAACGGCGGCTTCTACATGGGCTGATCCGCGTTCGCCAATCAGGCCTTTGGACCGCCACAGTGGATAAGGCGGCTACGCGTAGACAGGCACTAGTCCAGCTTTTGCACGAGCAGCCACACCAGGGCGGAAAGCATCGCGGCGAAAGTCGACAACACGAACGTGGCGCGCTTCGTCTGACGTATTTTGAAGGCAGGTTTGGGGATGTCGTCGTGAATATGGCTTGCCTCGAACAGCTTCATCAGCGCAAACGCGACGATGAAACCGACCGCGGCCCATTTCAGGCATCCCAAAAACAGGTCAAGCATCCCGGCGAATTGTAGCGCAGGCTCCTGCCGTGCTCAACTTTCGGAGTCAGCGCCCTCGGCCTCGGCCCAAGCGTCGCTATTCCCTGGCGTTGTGGGATCCAAAGGCGCAGCGGTTTGCTGTCTTTTTCCGCCGAAAATCGGCTGCCTTGAAAATGCGTTGACTGCAATCCCGCGGTTTGGTTAGGCTCGCGCCCATGACTAAAAGATTCTTTACTCTTTTCCTCGCAATCGGACTTGCCACTGTTTGCGCCGTGCAAGCTCAATCGCCGACCCCGGGCGAGTCGCCGGCAAAACATCGCGGACGAAAGAAAGCTGAAACGACGGCATCAACCAGCGAAACCACAGCGTCGCCTGTCCCTGGAGAGTCCCCTGCCGGTGCACCAAAAGCGAAGCGCGGTCGCAAGAAAGCGGAGGCTGGTGCAGCAGCCAGTCCCGCTGCAGCACCTGTTGCGTCGCCCGCAGCCGCTCCCAAAGCAAAAGGCGGACGCAAGAAAGCAGAGACGGGAACGAGTGCCTCACCGTCGCCTGCTAAATTCTCGCTTGGCGACTTGTTCAAGCCAAAAAGCTCTGCGGCAGCGAGTCCCGCGGCCGTAAGCGGTGCCGCTGGCAAGAATACGAGCGCCGCCGCAGCAGCTACTGCGCCGGCTCCCGGCGGTGGCCACGGTCTGGTGTGGGTTAACACGGACTCGCATGTGTACCACAAGGAAGGGTCGCGTTTTTACGGCACGACCAAGAAGGGCAAATACATGACCGAAGCCGAGGCGGTCAAAGAAAAAAACAGGGCCGCAGGCAAGGGCGAATAAAACAGAGAGAAGTCATTTGAATCCGGCCAATTCAGAGTGGGGCTGGACGTGGTGCTGCGCGGGCGACTCTCGCGCAGTTCTCTATTGTCATTGCTCGATCAGGCTTTGCAGCGCGTCAGCTAAGGTTTCGAACGCTGCGATTTGGATTTCGGGACCGTAATGAAATTGTGACAGGATATTGAGACCAATATCTTTGTGTGGATCGGGCATCACTCGCGTAACGGAGGAGACCCCTTTCTCAGCAAGCGTGTCCATGATCCTGGCAACGTGAGGCGCGGATGCCGAATCCATTGATTCCAACCACCGGAAATCAGCAAGAACACGGAAGCCGGGTGCGACATCGCGCACAAGGTCGCGGACCTGCTTTGCGGCCAGCTTTGCCTGCTCTGCCGTGACTTGTTGCAGAGCGCTGATCACCAGGAGACGTTTCGATCGATCGATCTCAACTGAATACATGCTTGTTGATCACGCGATGCGCTTACTGCCGCAAGTCAATATTCGCTGTAGTCGCTCTACGACTGCAGACGTTAGGTTGTTCTTAACCCTTTTCGCTTCTTTATTTCTATAGTGAGCGGGACGGATATCACCGTTTGGATCATCTCCGGGCTTCTTGCGATCGGTATCGGCTGGACCAAGTATGCAAAATGGAGAACGCGCAACAAAGTGGTGCGCGACCTGGCAGCCATGGATCCGGAACGCCGTGAAAAAGTCCTTAGCCGCATGAGTCCTGAACTTGCCATGGAAGCCCGGCAGGAATTAATGCGTCGATTTCACATAAGCTGACTCGACGTCCACTTTGTTTTCGAATTCGTAGTTCTAACCTCTCCCGAAATCTCCGATGTCGTCCGCACGTTTTGAAATGGTCATTCCGGTGCTGCCGGGTGATATCGACGAGCAAAATCACGTAAACAACACGGTTTACTTGCGATGGGTCCAGGATGTTGCCACGGCGCACTGGCGGGCTGTTGCCAGTCCGAAAGCGCAGGACAGCATTGGTTGGGTGGTCTTGCGACACGAGATCGATTACAAAGGGCCTGCCACGCTGGGCGACGAAATGGCGTTGCGTACCTGGGTCGGTAAAGCCACTCGGCTAACGTTTGAACGATTCACAGAGATCCGTCGCAATCACGACGGCCGGCTCTTGTCCGAGGCTCGGACTCTCTGGTGTCCGATAGATGTGCAAACCGGCCGACCGGTCCGCGTATCGGAGGAAGTGCGCTCACAGTTCTCAATCTGAATTGGATTTGGAGGAGTTGATCATTGAGCGTTGAGCGTTGAGCGTTGGGCGTTGGAAGTTCCATCCGCTGATTCACGCCCGGTCGTCGCTTGCTATTGCGCGACGTTTCTGAAGCCAGAGATGTTGCATATCTATCGGCAGATCACAGCCCTGGAACGATGCAGGCCCGTGGTGATTGCGCAGAAGCGCGAACAAGCCGGGCGCTATCCGTTTGAGCCAATTTACATAGCTCCAAAGCCGGCGACGCATTTCTTGCGACGCTTTTGGTTCAGGCAATTGCGTGACGTGCCATGGCAGATTTCGGACAGTGAGCTGCGCGTGTTACAGAACATTTTGAGCAAGACCGACGCTCGCCTGTTGCACATTTACTTTGGCCAGATCGCCGTTCATCTCCTGCCGTTGATTCTCTCGTGGAAGAGACCGTCGATTGTTTCGTTTCACGGCGCCGATGTGACTGTCGATATGAACAAGCCGGTTTATCGCGAAACCACGCGGCAAATGCTCAGTGCAGTCAAGCTCGTCCTTGTTCGTTCGGAATCGCTGCGGCGCGCAGTCATTCATCTGGGTTGTGACGAAAGAAAAATCGAGATCCAGCGAACCGGGGTTCCTCTGGACGAATTTCCTTTTCGCGAACGAAACTTCGTCGCCGCGGCGAAGGAATGGCGATTCGTCCAGGCTGGTCGCTTGATCGAAAAGAAAGGTCTCCCAGTCACGCTCCGCGCTTTTGCGCTTTTTCTGCGTAAACATCCAGATGCGAACCTAACGATTGCTGGAGAAGGACCGTTGCTCGGCCAACTTCAGAATTTGACGGGTGAACTCAATATCGACGGTCGCGTTTCATTCACTGGTTTCATGTCGCAGGAGCAACTCCGCGAAATCTATTACGCTTCGCATATTTTTTTACATCCCAGCCAGAGGGGCCATGACGGAAATCAGGAAGGCATTCCAAATTCGATGTTGGAAGCAATGGCCAGCGGCCTCCCGGTGTTTGCCACCGATCATGGAGGCATTCCCGAAGTAATCCAGAACGGCGTTTCTGGCGTCCTCGTGCCTGAGGGTGATCATGAAAAATTGGCTGCTGCGCTTCTCGATGCGGCGCAAGATTCTGGGTTCCTTTCGCGGATCGCGCTCAATGGCGCCGAGATCGTTCGAAAAAATTTCGATCTGCGGGCGCAGGCGCAGAGGCTGGAAGAGATTTATCTGCGGGCAGTACGGGGTTAGCATATCCGCCATTCTGAGCGCAGCGGAGCGGAGTCGAAGAATCCCGCGAAGCTACCTTAAAGGCCGTGCTGCGGGATTTGATTCGCTCACTTCCCGCTTGCTCAGCCGCCGGCCTGCCCGTCCATGTCGCGTCTTCCCGAGTCGCTCCATTCTCGACTTCGTTCGGGATGACGGTTGTGAACTGAGGTTTTCGCGCGTTTGATGCGGCTGGACTTACCGGGCATTGCGAAATAGAGATGCTATTATGAATACCTTCAGAGCTTCAGTCATTGCGCTGATATTTTTGTTAGCAGCCGGTTTCAGCGCACAATCCCAAACACCGGCGGAAAAACCGGCGGGACCCCTGAAGGCTGTCGCGGTGCTTCATCCCACCGCAGGCAGTAAAGTCAGCGGTACGGTTACCTTCACCGAAGAGGCCGATGGGGTGAAGGTCCGGGCGGAAATCACCGGCCTGACTCCTGGCAATCATGGATTTCATGTCCATGAGTTCGGTGATTGCAGCGCAGCCGATGCGAGTTCGGCTGGTGCGCATTTTAATCCGACCCACAAACCGCATGCAGGACCCGACACACCCGAACGGCATGTAGGCGATATGGGAAATGTGCAAGCCGACGCCTCTGGGAAGGCGACGCTGGAATACGTGGACCACCAAATCTCGCTCACCAACGACGAACGGTCTGTGATCGGACGTTCCGTCGTAGTCCACGTGAAGGCGGACGATCTCAAATCCCAGCCTTCTGGTGACTCCGGCGCGCGCGTTGCATGCGGCGTCATCGGCCGGGCGAAAAGCTAGTCACCCAATTGTGCCGTTACGCCTGTGCGTTCCTGCACTTGATCAATTATGATCCTCGAAACTCTTCGTTAAATCTCTTTGCTCGACAGCGCACTTATCATTTGATCAAATTGGAAAAACCCCTGCCGTCCACGCCTATGCCACGAATACCCAAAACTGAATTGTCGCCGGATAACGGCTGCGTCATCGACATGAAATGGCAACTTGGTCCGCTGAGTTATCACGCTTCTGCGGCCGGGAAAGAGCCTGTACCGCTCATGACGCAGTCAACTCGTCTGCCGGAAATCGTGCTTTACGATCACGTTGGATTCAAGGGCGCCTACGCCCGCACCAACTTGAGTTTCCATTACGTTGGAGATTTTTGGAACGACCGCATTAGTTGCCTGATCGTGGTAAACGGCGTGTGGCGTTTTTATCGCGACGACTATTACAAGGGACCTTACTGGGACCTGGGTCCAGGTTATTACGAAAGTTTTTTTGCCGAAAAAGGCCCAGACGATGTGGTCAGCTCGTTTCAGTGCATCGCGCTGACATAGGGCTACCTTGCAGTGTCGGTTGTAAGCTCGAAGACTTCTTCTGCGCAACCCCAGGAGAGTGTGAAGCCGGACCCACCGTGGCCGTAGTTGTGAACGACGGTGCGGCCGTCGGTCAGGTAATCGCGCTCGAGGCGAACGCCTGATTTGCGAAATGGACGCAGCCCGACGCGCTCGGCGAGTACGTTCGGCTTCTCGATCTTCAATTCGCGGCTGCACCCGGCGACGATTCGCGCGGTTGTTGCGGAATCCACGATAAGATCGTCGCTGAGATCGTTTGTCCCTCCGAAAACACAATCGTTCCTGCGCGGGATTGCGTACATCAGCGGCGCATCATCACAAACGACGGCGTATGGAAGATATTTGATCCTCGGCACAATCGCGACCTGCCCGCGGTGGGGCTCAAGATCGGCATCGCGGACGAGTTCGCGGGCACCGATCCCTGCGCAGTTGATCACGAGACCAAATTGCTGATCTACTTCTTCGAGTTTCGTTAAATGGGTATTCGCGGCGATTGATCCGCCAGCGGCGACAAAACGTTTCGCGAGGTAATCCAGATAAATCGTTGTGTCCATCAGCGGAACGCGCAGCGAAAAACCACTCTTGAATATCTTGAGACAGGGGATTCGCTCGCTTCCCTTTCGCTCAGGCGCCGGTCTTCCCATCCATGTCGCGCCATGCTCGACGGAGCTTGTCCTGAACGAAGTCGAAGGGCTCGGGACGACGGTTCGCGCGCCGAGGGGAATCGCCCAATCTGGAATCTGAATTTCGTCAGTGCGCGAAAATTGGTAGACCTCGATCATCGAAACGCCGCTATCGGGGTTGCGAGCGAGATCGATAAGCGTCCGGTAGGTCTCGAGTGCCCAGGGGATGACTTTGTCCGCGGGCTCCACATCGTAAGGGAACCAGAGTGCAGCAGCGGCCCCAGAAGTGGTTTGCTGGCCGATTTCTTTGGCGAAGATTGTTGTTCGATGTCCATGTTCGGCGAAAACGACGCCGCAGGTCAGACCGGAGACACCGGCACCGACCATCGCCGCCCGATGCTTCATTGGAATCATCTACGTGCATTGGGCCGCCGCGTCATATAAAATGGCGGGCGATGGTCTCTTTGAATCGAGATGGACTAACCGGGAAGGTGCTGGCAGGTGAACGAATTTCTGTGGACGAGGGGCTCGAATTGTATCGCTGGCCGCTCGAAGAGGTGGGAGCGCTGGCCAATGCGAGGCGCGATTTGGCAAAGGCGAAAAGTTACGCCGGACGTGGACGCGAGATCGTCACCTACATTGTCGATCGCAACATCAATTACACGAACGTTTGCAATGTTTACTGCAAATTCTGCGCGTTCTATCGAACAGAGAAGGATGAGGACCACTACGTGCTTTCGTTCGAGCAGATTGATCAGAAACTCGACGAACTTTCTTCCGTTGGCGGTGTTCAAATCCTGATGCAGGGGGGGCATCACCCGAAATTGCCATTCGAATGGTATGTCGATCTGCTGGGTCACATTCGGGAAAAATATCCGCACATTAATATTCACGGGTTCAGTCCGCCGGAGTTTCAACATTTCGCAGAGACTTTCCGGATGCCGCTGCGCGAAGTGATTTCGGAATTCAGGAAGGCTGGACTTGGATCAATTCCAGGAGGCGGCGGCGAAATTCTGGTGGATCGGGTGCGGAAAAAAATATCGCCATTGAAAATTAACAGCGATCAATGGTTGGAGGTAATGCAAACAGCCCACGAGCTCGGATTGAAATCCAGCGCGACGATGATGTTTGGACACGTGGAAACCATCGAAGACCGGGTCGAACATTTGCGCCGCATTCGTGATCAGCAGGACCGCAGTGGTGGATTTACGGCGTTCATCTGTTGGACGTTTCAACCTCAGCATACCGTCTTGAAGATTAAGCACCCAACCGGCGTGGCCGAGTATTTGCGAACGCAGGCCCTGGCACGCATTTTTTTGGATAACATCGACAATATACAAAGCTCCTGGGTAACCCAGGGTCCGGAGATCGGCCAGATCGCGCTCAGATATGGTGCGAACGATTTCGGATCGGTGATGATGGAGGAGAATGTTGTCAGCAGCGCCGGAACAACCTTTCGATTAGATGCCGGTCAAATTGAATCGCTTATTCGCGACGCCGGCTACGAACCACGCCGCCGAAATAATTGGTATGAACTTTTGAATTGAAAGCCGACGGCCGGGGTTCAAACTGACCGCCTCTGTGGAAAATCTCGCCTTGACGACTGATGCCTTCTTTCCGATATAGCCGCCTGTCCTGCGTGGCCTCGCTTGCGCGGGGCCGCGCTTCTTAACCTATGAGATATTTTTCTGGATGGATGCGCCCCCCGCCGTTTGCAGTTTGGGCCGCTTCGATTTGCGCACTGCTTGGCGCCACAGTCGCGCGGGCGCAGGCACCGCAGGCGGCTGCGCCGCAGGGACCTCCCATCGTCCGCTCAATTGACGTGGAATACACAGGCCCCGGCACTGTCAGCAAGGAACGAATTCTCGCACAAATGCGGACCAGGGTGGGCCAGCCGTATTCCAACGAGGTGGTCGAGCAGGATATCGCGGCCCTCTACAAGACCGGCTCAATTCAAAACGTTCGCATTTTTGCTCAGCCGCAAGGCGATGGATTGAGGGTAATCGTTGCCGTGCAAACGCGTTCGATCCTGCGCGAGATCGTAATCGACGGTGCCCAGCGCGTGAAAGCACAAAGACTGCGCAAAGAAATCAAATTGAAACTGAATCAACCGGTTAACGAACAGCAACTGGAAGAAGCCCGGCAGAAGATTATCGAAGTCTATCAGGGGCGAGGCTTCACTGACGTCAGCGTTCAATTTCGAATAGATCCGATTGACGAGAAACGCGGGACAGCGCGGGTTGTTTACACTGTCACCGAAGGAGTTAAAGGCGCAGTGAGCCGGATTAACTTCGAAGGAAACACGCATTTTAGCCAAAAGGTGCTGCGCAAACAGATGAAGACGCGCGGTAAGACCCCCATTTCCTTCCTGGATAAATCTGGCCGCTTCGATGACGTGCAGTTGCAACAGGATCTCGACAAAATCCGCGAATTTTACCAGGACCACGGCTACATCGACGTGGAAATAAAAGACGTGCGCAGGGAACGCAAGGAGAAGGGCCCCATGATTCTCACCATTGTGATTGCTGAAGGCCCACAGTATCACGTGGGCAAGCTGATCATTTCAGGTTATCAGAATACGACGGAGCAAAAGATCCGTGCGCTGCTAAAGATGAAGGAAGGCAGCGTCTATTCGCCCAAGCAGTTGCGCGATGATGCCAAGGCGGTGGCCGATGCTTATGGCAGTGGCGGCTATGTCGATCTAGTCGTTCAACCGGAGGGCGCGCCAGCCGGTCCTGCTGTGATCGATGTACACTATAATATAGAGGAAGGCGTTCGCTCCTTCGTAAATCGGATCAACATCGAGGGGAACACGCGCACCAAGGACAAAGTCATCCGGCGCGAAGTACTCGTTGCACCCGGTGACGTCTTTAACACCGTACGCGTGGACATCACCAAGAAACGTCTCGAGAACCTGGGGTATTTTGCAAAAGTCGAGACTTATCCGGAAGACACCGATATTCCCGGGCGCAAGGATCTTACCATCCTGGTGCAGGAAAAACGGACCGGTTCGCTGAGTTTCGGCGGTGGATACAGTACTATCGATCAGTTGGTTGGATTCGCGGAACTAACCCAGGGCAATTTCGATCTGTTCAACTGGCCTTCATTTACCGGGGGAGGCCAAAAGTTCAGGCTACGGATCCAGTACGGCACGCAACGGAAGGATTTTATTCTCTCGCTGACCGAACCGTACTTCCTGGATCGGCGATTGTCCTTGAATGGCCAGGTCTTTTATACGGAGGCAAACTATTTGAGCTCCGAGTATAACCAGCGCAACTACGGGTTTGCCATGGAACTGCGCAAGCCGCTCACTACGTATACGTACGGGACGTTGGGGTACCAACTGCAGGAGGTCGATATCTTTGATGTCTCCGTTAGCGCATCAGACTTCATCAAATCGCAGCAGGGTTCGACTACCGAGAGCAAGGTTTTCGGCGGCGTCGTGTACGACTCGCGCGATAACCCACTGCTCTCGCGCCGGGGGCAACGCGTTACCTTTTCTCCTTATATTGCCGGCGGCTTTCTTGGAGGCGACGTTCAGGTTTACGGATTGGACTTAGAAGGGTCGCAATATTTCCACCTTCCGTGGGACACCATCCTGCTGATTAACGGCGAAATCGCCACCGTAAGCCAGTGGGGAAGCGGGAGTAATGTACCAATCTTTGAGCGGCTTTATCTCGGGGGCTCAAATAACCTGCGTGGATTTCCGTTTCGCGAAGTTGGTCCGCAGGATGAGAATGGCGAACCAGTCGGTGGAAAGTCGATGTGGCGCACGACGGTTGAATGGACTTTCCCGATCATTGAAAAAGCGCGCGGAGCAGTTTTTTACGATACCGGTTTTGTTAACAGCGGCGAATGGTCCTTCGGGTTCAACCATATCGCCTCGGATATTGGCATAGGGCTCCGCCTTGATCTGCCCATCGGTCCGCTTCGCCTCGATTACGGATATCCGATACAGCGCGACGGATATCACGGTGGCGGCCGTTTCAACTTCAACGTGGGTTATCAATTTTGAACGAATATATGTGGTTGCAGTCTAACGCGATTCCTAGCACTGTATCCTCCATTTTATGAAAAAGTCTCTGTCTACAATGCTTGCATTGACGCTGGTCTTTCCGATTGCGGCTCTTGCACAAGGCACAATGAAAATCGGAACGGTTGATATGCAGCGCGCTTTCAAGGAATACAACAAGACCAAGGAAGCCGAAGTAAAAATCAATGACGCCAAAAATGCCGCCAAGAAAGAGTACGACGATCGAGCAGAGTCTTACAAAAAGGCGCTGGACGACATCAATAATCTGAACAAGCAGCTGGAGTCGGCGGCCCTGAGCGCGGATAAGAAGGGCCAAACAGCAAAGGAACGGGACGACAAGATTGCCAACATCAAAAACATGGAGCGCGAGATCAGCGATTTCCGTCAAACCCGCGAACGACAATTGCAGGAGCAGTTAATGCGTGTGCGAGAAGGAATCGTAAAGGAAATCACCGATGTCGTGATGGAGAAAGTCAAAGCGAATCATTTCGACCTGGTGTTCGATAAATCGGGCATGAGCATCAACGGCGTCCCATTCATGCTGTATGCGCCAGACAATGTCGATTTTACGAATGACATTATCGCCGTGCTCAACAAGCCAGGACGCGCTGTGAGCTCAACTGCAAAAGTGAATCCATCCGCCACTCCGGCAAAAGCCGCGAAGCCTTAACATTTAAATTCGACAATTCGGAAATACACGCGAGCTAAACTCGCGTGTATTTTTTTCGTACGGATGAAAAGCAGCGGCCCATATGAAAGGGAGACGGTTGAAGAACGATTGCGGCCCGCGAAAATATCGATTCTAATCCGGCCGCGAATCCTGCCGGCGATCTTCGCCCTTCTTGCATTCTGCTCCAGCTCGCTCGCGGAGAATTGGGAGGCGACACTCAGCAAGGACCCGGCTGGAAATTTTCCGGAGCTGCGCCCGTTGCGTGCGTCCTATCGCTTCGGATGGTCTGGTCTGACGGCTGCTACTGGCGATGTTCACTTTACAAAGCCATCTGAAAACAAGTTTCAACTCGACGGAACGGGCCGAACCATCGGCTTTGTACGGGCGTTGTGGAAACTGGATGTCAGCTATCAGGCCATCGCCAGCCCCGAGACATTGCGGCCGATCGAAGCCCAGCAAATCGAGACTTATCGATCAAAGAAAATTGTCACACATCTGACATTCACAAATAACGGGGTGACTCGCGCGAGAACAGAGGGTAAAGGCGGAGCGGAAGCGAAGACTCGCCAGTTTAATTTTCCCAACCTGTTCGACTTATTTTCGGCCATGCTTTATTTGCGCAGTCAGTCGCTTAAGGATCGCAGCGTTTACCGTGTCGTGGCCTATCCCGCGACCAACGCTTACCTTGCTACGGTCACAGTAGTTGGCCGGGAAAAAATCTCAGTGCACGCTGGGAGTTACAGCGCAATCAAACTCGATTTGCAGCTCAAACGGATTGGCAAGCATCGCCAGTTGGAGCCGCACCGGAAATTTCGCCGCGCCACGATCTGGGTGTCAGATGATGCCGAACGACTGCTGCTTCGCATTGAAGCGCAAGTCTTCGTCGGCACAGTCTTTGCCGAACTGCAATCGGTCAGTTTCGACAATCCCAAATAGCGCGTGCGTCCCACGTGCCGCTGCCAGCTACAAGTTTGCGAGATGTCACTCAGGAACCCATTCACCGCGAACCGGAGGGCCTGGCGGATCACGCCAACGTCTGTGTGCGGGATCGTAAAATGGCTCGCGCGGCTGCGGTAACAAGCGAAGGGCGACGAGCGTTTGCAAGTCAAGGTGGCCTGTTACCGGAAGCTTAGTGCGTGCTTGATATGCTCGCAGCGAAAACTCCATTGCCGGCCCATAGACGCCATTGACATCCTCGTGATAAAGGCCGCGTCGCGCTAGCGCGATTTGAGCGGAGACTATCACGTTGCGTTGCACGTCGGGCGGCGCCGTTTCAAAAGGTGTCCGAGCAAGCGCACCTGTCGTAGAAGTATCTGGGGCCATGGGGTTGGAGGGATACACCTGTTGATCTTGCGGCCCATTTGGGAAAGGCCGAACCGGTGCTGGTGTGATGTTCGTTTCTTGAACGGGAGATTGTTCCCGAGGCTTGGGTGCTGTGGGGCTGGGCGCCGCGGGCCTTGCCGCGGGTTGCGCAGACGCAGAAGAGTTAATTCCGAGCGATTGAAGCGTTTCACTGTTGAGCTCACCGTTCACCTGAAGTCCGTTACGGATTTGATAGCGGCGAATGGCCGCAATTAAATTCGCATTCGTCTGACCGGTGATCTCGCCATAATAAAAGCCCTGGTCTTTCAAGGCTTGCTGCACGCTTTCAATCATTTGGTCCGCTCGTGCCAGCATAAACGATCCGATGAAGATCAGCGCAGCGATCTTGGCCTTCATTTTGATGCTATTTGACGCCCTCGCTTTTTTGCCTATTCAGCGCTTTCCCGGTTCTGTGACCGCCAATGTCGGCTTACGCTGACTTACCGCTTCGCGATAGTGCAAAATGCCGTCAGCAACAGCTGCGGCGATCTGATCGCGGTAATCTTCGCTGACCAGTTTGGAAATATCCTCTTTGTTGGTGAGAAATCCTCCTTCGATCAAGACGGCAGGAGAAGTCACGTTTGCGATCACAAAAAATTGTCCGGGTTGTGTACCCCGATTGATGGACCGCGTGCGGGCGACCAGCGCTTCTTGAATAAATCCTGCGAGGCTTTGACTTTCAGGATTTGGCGACTCGGAAAGTGGTCGCCATAAGAAAGGCAGCCACGAAGCCAGAGAGGAACCCGAGGTGATTTGATGCGAGGCGTAGTAAGTCTCCACCCCACTGGCGACGGGCTTGTTGTCCTCGTTAAAATGAATGCTGACGAAAATGCAATTTGTGATTCGATTGGCGAAGGCCGCGCGATCTGCCAGCGAGACGTAAGTATCTCCCAGGCGAGTCATCAATGTCGCGATTCCTTCCGAGTCGAGCAAACGATCGATTCGTTGCGCCACGTCCAGAGTCAGATCTTTTTCGAGTAGCCCTCCGCACATTGCCCCGGAGTCCTGTCCCCCATGACCGGGATCAAGAACAACTACTGCAAACGTACCGAGTGCAGCCGAAGGCTGCGCTGTTCTGGGCTCTGCGGCGGGCTTAGCTCTGTCCGTCTGGCGGAACTGCATCCAGACGAAAGACGCAATCATTAGCAACAACCCCGAGAGAGCCAGGATATTCCGAAGCGGTTTCACGTGTGACTTCCAGCCGATGATTTTTTCCCATAAATTAATCGCGGATCAAAGGGCGTAATTCGTTGTCTGACAACGAACGATAACGGATTGCCCTGCCGGCGTCGCGCTCAAGCACTGCGGCTTCAATTCCGGCATGTGCGAGTTGCTCCTGTAGGTGTTTCCTGACAGCAGAGCATTCTGGCGGTTCCTTTGCGTCGCTGGTTTGTAAAGTCATGTGCCCGATGCTCCATGCATCGAGCGCGGAGTTGAGGGCCGACTCGAGGTTGGCATCCGGCGCATGCTGGCTTGCGAGAAATGTTTCCATCATCTCTCTCGATTGCTGTGTCCCGCTGAGTGCGGCAAAGTCCCGCCGCGCTTGCGCGTACGTTGCACCATTGGCCGCGATCTCGCCATCGTACTCGACCCGCAAAAATAAATCCCCCTCAGGTTGTTCTCCGACCTCTGCAAAGAGCATCCGCGCCAGATACGGTGGCCCATAGACCTGTTCGAACGCGCTCTTCATTACCGGACTGAGCGAGTAATGTACCAGCCGTCGCAACGAAACATCTGTCGCGGACCGGGTGAAGCCTTCAGTGCTGGCCAATTCGATCGCCGCCATACGCAATCGTTCGATATCTCCGGGATGACCAATTGCACCCATGGCAACCCGGTCGTAAATCTCAAAAATCTTCTGGCGCGTCTGGCCGACGGTGAGAAACAAAATGCCGTCGCGATAACCGAGCGACGCGATCGGACTGCCATGCGCAAGCTGCGCTTCGATGTACTCGCGGCGATTAGCAATCGCTTCGACCCAACGATACGGCTCTTCAATCATGCGACGGTTTCCTTGAACACCGCAGCAATTTTGCTCTCGGGCAAAGTAGTGATGCCTCCGCGCGATACGATCTTGATCAACGGATAAATTTTTCCGCTGCGATCTACGCCGCCAGTTGATGTGTCCGATTCCGCGGCCGTATCCAATGCACGCAACGCGATCGACACTGCTTCGTCTTCACCCAATTCCTGCAATGGTTTCGTGCCCCAATTGTTTTCGTAATAAAGAATGCCCCGCACGGCCGGCGATCCCGATCCTGTTGCCGCGTAATCGGTCACTTCAAATTGCGCCCCCATCGCATCGTAAAAATAAAGGCGAGCCTCGGGCTTCGGATGAAAATCGTAGGTTGCGAAAATCGGCACCACGACCCCAATGCCCTGCATGACGAACCCGAAATTGTCACGCAGCAACTTTGATAGAGCGCGTACTTTGCCGTCGACGCTCATTTCCTGCAGCTGCGTTCGCCGAAAATATTGGAACGAGTGTTCGAGTACACGCGCCATTTCCCATGCTGTCGCCGGCACGCCGGCAATGGCCATAATCGAGTGCCGGTCGATTTCCAAAACCTTGTCCGCGCGATCGTACACAACCGTGTTGCCGGCAGTTGCGCGGCGGTCGCCTGCCACCAGCACGCCGCCCGAAAATTTGAAAGCGAGAATTGTGGTTGCCTCCGTTGGTTGCCACGCTTTGTGAGGCGTTCCCGCTTGTGGGAGGGGATTCGCAGCCGCCGGACCTAACAACCCTTTGCCCCGCAGCAGCGCAGGGAAATCACCGGCTGCGCCAGAGAAATTCTGGTCAAACGCCACCGGGGAGCGCTCCATTATTGGCCGGTGCGCTGGCGATAGCGCTTGGATTGATTGGGATCCACCTTGCGCATTTTTTTTAAAAGATCCTTAGTGTCCGGCCGGGAAACGTCCGGTGAACGTGGACCTCCACCATCGCCTTGTTTTGGACCCCACGGAGCCGGTTCCACCGGCTTTTGAATGCGCTCGGGCATAAAAAAATCTAAGAGCAAATATTGGAAAGGCAAGCTGCACGCTCCGCGTTGTTGAAAAATTAAACAGTTGAAGCGTTAAAACGGTTAGAGCCCGGCACCGTTGGAACGTTGTGACGAAGCACGAATTGATGAAGGACGAAGGAACGAGCAACAGCTGGCGTCATTTTTGAATGGCCACACGTCAGATGGGATTTGCGCTTCAACGTTCTTAACGCTTTAACGATTCAACGTTGCGAAGCGATGACGCTTGCCAGACAAATCTGCTGATGGCAAAGTTTTGCCCCGATGAAGCTCGCATTGATTTTCTGCGCGACATTCCTTTTCGGGTTGCTTTGCGTTGCTTCTGCTCAAACGCCCGCGTCGAAGGCTCGCAAATCAGATGATAATGCTCAACTTGAAGCGCTGGCGAAAAAGATAGACGAACAGAACGCCAAGATTGACGCGCTTTCTCAGGAGATCCTCAAGCTGGAACAGCAAATCGCACACATGCGCCCGGGCGTAATGATCGGAGAAAGTACGCCTTCGACAACTACGCCTACCGCTGAAGCCGGGGCTCCATCGCATCCGGCCGGCGGGAACACGCACATCGTCGCACGTGGCGAGACACTCACCTCTATCGCGAAAATGTACAAAGTGACTGTGGACGAACTGCAAAACGCCAATCATATCGAAGATGGCCGCAAGCTGCAGGCGGGACAGACCATCATTGTCCCCGCCGCATCGCCCGCACCTTCCAGTTCGCCATCGCCAACAGAGTGATACAAGGCTCGTGAATCAAAGTTGGTTTCTGCGCAAGCACGAAGACGGAAGCACCTTTGGTCCGGTGCGTTTTGACCAAATCGCGCGCTGGGCAGCAGCGGCGCAGATCGCACCACACGATACGCTTTCTAACGACCGGCAGACCTGGGTAAAAGCGCCGATGCTGGCTCAGCTTGGTATGGACTGGTTGGTCGAGCTCACCAGCGAGCATTATTACGGACCGACAACCCTGGGCGCCCTCCAGGAATTTATTCGGCTCGGCGAAATCGATGGCGAAACTCTCGTTATCAACACCCGCAATGGCGCGCATTGCAAGATTCAGGAAATGCCGCAGTTGTGGGAAACGGGACAAGCAGATACCGGGGATGCCCAAGCCGAAATTCAACTGGGCGATCCCATCGGACCAGCGGTGGCGGGAATGTCCATTCCTCTCCAAGAGCAGGTTCGTGATCTCGAACAAAATTTGGAAGAAGAGCGCCGCGCTCTGGCGGAAGCCGAGCGACGATACGCTGAGCTAAAAGAAAAATATGAAGCGGTCCTTCAGCGCGCCGGAATATAGACTTGTGATCTCCCTGCCCCGCTCGAAGCCTGGAACATGCGGACGGGCCCAATAGAGCTGCACTGCGCTAAATAAACATCATGCAGAAGAGTCTCGTGGTCCCCCGCACGGAAATCTCTCTGTTAGCAGACTGGCAGTTCTTCTTCGGTCTCGGCTGTCTGTGAAGCGACAATTTCTGCTGGCGGTTCTGTTTCCCGCAGCGGGGAGGTTTCGAGCAAACTTTGCTGGCACAGCCGCGTATATTTTCCACCGAGTGATAGCAGCTTGTCGTGTGTGCCGCGCTCAATAATCCGGCCATGATCGAGTACCAGGATTTGATCCGCATGCACAATTGTCGAAAGCCGATGCGCGATGACAATCGATGTGCGGTTGGCCATCAGGCGCTCGAGCGCTTCTTGGATCAGGCGCTCCGTCGCGGTGTCCACACTCGCGGTCGCTTCATCGAGAATCAAAATCGGTGGATCTTTCAACAGTGCGCGGGCAATGGAGAGTCGTTGCTTTTCGCCTACGCTTAATTTGACTCCACGCTCGCCCACCACGCTTTCCAAGCCGCCTGGTAAACGTTGGATAAATTGCTGCGCGTTCGCCGCAATCACCGCGCGCCATAATTCCGCGTCAGTCGCTTGCGGTTTTCCCATGAGGAGGTTTTCGCGAATCGATCCGTTGAACAAAAAACTTTCCTGCGTCACCACACCGATCGCATCGCGCAACGCACGCAGATCATATTCACTAATCGGTTTCCGATCGACGTAGATTTGCCCACTGTTGAATTCGTAGAAACGCACGAGCAGATTCACCACTGTCGACTTACCGCCGCCGGTTGCGCCCACCAGCGCGACGGTCGCACCTGGCGGCGCGTGAAAGGAAATATTCCTCAGCGCGGGCAATCCTTCCACGTAGCTAAAGCTCACGTCCTGATAGCGAATATCTCCGAGGATTGGACTACCCTGAGACTCACCACCCATCGACGGACGGCCATGGTCAGTCAGGGTTACAGCGCCCGCCTCAGCCGGTTCATCGAGGATTTCAAATACACGCTCGCCCGCCGCGCGTCCGGCCTGCACAAGTTGATTGAGCTGATGCAGTCGGCTCAAGGGATCGTAGAGAAATGCGAGTAGAATCAGAAACGCGACCAGATCGCCAATCTGCATCGAACCCGTAAGCACCGCGTGACTGCCAAACCCGAGTACCAGCAGCGCGCCAATCGATTCAAACAGCGACATCGAGGGGCTGTAAATCGCCCATACCCGCATCACTACGAGTGTGGCGCGTCGCAATTGGTCGCTTACCCGGTTAAACCGCGCGTGCTCTTCGTTCTCGCGTACGAAACTTTTGATCTGCCGCACGCCTGCCAGATTATCGTGCAGGAGCGCGTTCATGTCTGACGAAGCCCGGCGCTGCAAACGATACCGCCGATGCGCAGTCAGCGTATAGGTGAGCGTGCCGGCGATAAGCAGCGGGAATGGGACGAGCGCAAGCAACGCCAGCTTCGCATTCAGATAAAACATCATTCCCACAACGATGAATACCTGCAGAATGGCGACGACACCCTGCTCGATTCCGTCGATCAGCACACGCTCGACCGAGTTGACGTCCTCAATTACCCGCGTCATCAGATCGCCCGTAGCGCGATTGTCGAACCACCGCAGCGGCAGCAGTTGGATGTGCGAATACAAATCGCTGCGCAAATCGAAGATCACTTTTTGTTCAAACGTGTTGTTCAACACGATGCGGAGCGCGTTGAACCCGTGCTGCAAGAGAAATGCGATCCCTGCAAGCGCGATTAATGGCAGCAATTTGTCCGGTCGACCCGCGCGTACGACGTCGTTGATGATCCATTTCGTGGCCGCCGGGAAAACGATCACCATCAGCGTGCTCAGGATCGCGCAGGTCAACGTCCCTGCAGCCATCCACGGATATCGCTTCAAATAAGCAAAAACGCGCGAGACAGTTTTCATAGCGCATTCAACCTCAATGCGCGCGTCATCACGTCAAGGTAGGCACGCACAGTTCCTCCCGGCGCATTCGAATCGCTTCCAACTTCCGTGTGCTCGATGAGTGCCAGACTGTAATCCTAACTTTATGTTTGCCAATTAAGATGCCCGGAGTCAAACGAGTAGGTGCGTCCATTCGCCTCATTCGTGGGCGTCTGGTCTTCACGTGGCTTTTCAATAGGTAGCCAGGATGGGCACCAGCTCCACAGGCAGGATAGCTGTGCTAGATGTTTTTCGAGAACTTCGTGCCGTCGTTTCCGGAGAAGAAGGTAAAAACTACGTACCCCGAGACCCGTCGGTCGCTCTTCTATGAAAACCCTACCTAGAACATTGGCATTCGTTGTATTAGCGGTAATCCTGACCCTTGCGGTCGTCAGTTGGTTTTTTACCTATAGAATGGTCCCTAACCAAAAACCCGACCAGAATCTGTTTCTGCACATTGGAACTGATACGATTTTTAAGACGGAATACGTTTATTGGACGAGTGAGGGAGCATTCGACGAAGCATTGAAACAGGTTTGTCAAAATGGGGGTACTTACAAGATTCGTAAACTGAAAGCCGCCGGTGAAAAAGCGTACGATGCTAAGTCCTGTGAGGAAATTCTTAAGACTGTTAAGGTCACAAAATCCAAAGTCGCGGACGACGCAGCGGCTGGAGCATCTGGAGCGAACGATCCTAATGTTACGACCAAGGTTGCCGTTGCCGTTGCGAATAGAGACGACATAAAGACCGTCTTGGACGCACTTGCGCCGGCGCCAACTCCTGCGCCCTGAAACCTGGACGTGTCTTGCGGCAAAAGTACGTTTGCGCGGGATGGTTCATCCTGCATTTCCTGCTGATCTTTTTACTTTCGTGTCGGGAAACGCTGCGGTTGGTCGCTGAGGGACCAACGATTCTTCCTGCGTCCTTTAAGAACTTTTCGCAGAGGGCTGAGAAGACCGTTTCCGTTGCCCTAGGCCAGCGTCTGGCTTCATCAAACCCGATCCGACAAGTCGTCGCAACGTATCTGCACGTCGCTGGGATCGAAGCGGGCTATGGCTACTTTGCGCCAAATGTGCCTGGTAGTTACAAGCTCGTTTTTGAGTTACACTATCCCGATGGCCGAGTGGAGTACGAGCTGCCATCGGTCAGTAGCCCGGCGGCCGGCTTACGAATAGCCAGTTTGCTGGACGGGATCGGGCGCATCAAGCACGATGTCTTGCGGGAACATCTGGTAAAAAGGCTGGTGCAATCCGTCCGGCGCGAGCATCCCGAGGTGAAGACAATCCGGGCCGTGTTTGGATCGATCACTTTGCCCAGCGTGACAGAGTTCGAAGGCGGTAAAAGAGGATCGTACGAGTTCTTGTACGCTTACGATTTCAGTCTTCAGAACGAGCCCGCCAAGCCGAAAAATCGCTAAGCAGATGCAAGCGTTTAGAAAACGACTGCTCGGATTTCTGTTCCCGTTGGAAACAGACAGTTGGCTCGCTATTCTACGACTCGGCCTCGGTCTTCAAACAACGCTGTATTCATTATCGTTACGAAACGACTGGAATGATCTGCTTGGGGGAGGGGGTAGAGGGCTAGGCAGCCGAGACTTGGCAGAAGCGCTGCTTTCCGTGGAAAGTCATTTTGTCCCGAGATTGGGCTGGTTCGCCGTGTCCGGAGAGCACCTTGGCCTGCATGAAGAGACTGTCCTTGCTGTTGCGTGGATTTGTTTACTTGTTGCTGGCTGCAGCCTTCTCCTCGGGCTTGCTTGTCGGCTCTCCGCGATAGTGGCGTGGTTTTTACATCTATGCGCGGCCGAAAGCGGTGGGTTCGTGTCATATGGTATGGATAACTTCATGACCATCGGTCTCTTTTATTTGATGTTATCACCGCTGCCTGATCGTTATTCGCTCGATTGGCAATGGCGGAAATGGCGACCGAAAGATCGACAGTTACTCGGTTTTTTTCGGCGCGTGTTACAGGTGCATCTGTGTGTCATCTATTTTTTCAGTGGCTTAACAAAATGCCTCGGAAGCGGATGGTGGAATGGTTCGAGTATTTGGCGAGCGCTAATACGTCCGCCGTTTAACATCATCGATCCCGAGATACTTGTTCGAGGGCAGTTAGTTTTCCCAATTGTAGGAGTTGTTATTTGTCTGCTCGAAACTGGATATCCATTCTTTATTTGGGACAACAAAACGCGCAGTATTTGGTTGATTTGTATCTGCGGAATGCACCTCCTGATCGGACTCGCGATGGGAATGTACCTTTTTTCCCTTGTGATGATTATTCTCAACGTGGCGGCGTTCGGCCCTGATCTTATCCGCACAGAGCTGCGAACGTATCAATCTGGGACTGTAGGAAAGGCGCTCGTCAATTAGCGAGAAGCTTATGAATTTTGGATGCGCGTTTGAGTTTGTGCAAATTCCCATTTCCTCTCGACCACGCTAACCATCACTGTTAGAATCCGTAGTACTAAAGGGTGAACCGGCAAGACACGCCCGCGGAACCGACGCCCGATCTCCAGCTGGAAATCGCACACCTGTTATTAATCGATGTGGTCGGTTATTCAAAACTGCTCGTGAACGAGCAGATCGAATTGCTGCAACGGTTGAAGCAAATCGTGCGGAGCACCGAAAGTTTTCACGCTGCAGAAGCGAGGGGCGAACTCATCCGGGTGCCTACCGGCGATGGCATGGCGCTTCTCTTTTTCCACAGTCCAGAAGAACCGGTGCGATGTGCGCTGGAGATTAGCAGAGCCTTGCGGGATCATCCGCAGATCCAAGTCAGGATGGGCGTTCATAGCGGGCCCGTCGGTCGAACTACTGATGTCAATGACAGGACAAACATCGCCGGAGCGGGAATCAATATAGCGCAGCGAGTGATGGATTGCGGTGATGCCGGGCACATTCTTCTGTCTAA
>DASSFL010000029.1:0-8367 GCA_035694525.1 Candidatus Udaeobacter sp.
GATTGCGTCGGGCCCTGCATACCAGATTGGGCCATATGGAAGCCGATCGCTGATTAGATCAAAGCCGTCCTGATTCTTGCGGGGACAGACCTCGTAAACGTCTTGGGCGGAGGGGGATGTTTCCCGACCGTTTGCATCCCCCCAAAGCTTATTTGCCACGAATACTTTCACAGAAGTTCCAATATTTTTCATAAAACTAATTCCGTTTATTGTTTTGGCCTTCTCTGATTTGGATCTCCACTGATGTACTGCAGAAAATGGGCAGCGATGTTATGCGGAGAGATGCAGAAGTAAGTGGAAAAGACTCCCGATCTCTACTTTCAATTCCGAAACGGCGGCGCTTACTCTCTGAATGAAAATTGCCGACGCTTCTTGCCGATCTTCAGTCTTCACGGCGTTTTGTTTCAGCGTTCAGTGCTGTCGCGACGCAAGCTTAGGCGCCCGCGAACTGACAGATCGACAGGACGACGCTGAACGTAAACGCGGCGTATACGAGGATTTCCAAGATGCCGCGGCCTTTTTCTTCGGAACGGACTAACATAGCGTAAGCGGATTCGAATTGGTTATTCATAGTAATGGTTTGGTTGACACCAACTCTATATGCATCACCCGTGCCATAAGATGGCGGCTATCATAAGTTGCTTATCCAAAAACGATTGTGCGATGCCGATCGCATGAACGGCGTACGATAGTGGCTCCGTTTTTGGGAACTTACTGTCTCGTTTTTGGGACGGCCAGCGCTGCGTTGGCCGACTCGTCTCGCCGTCGCGGCGTAGATTCAAGATTATACCACGCCCAAATCCGCTTATTACTTGCCCGGACCAACCACCTTTTGCACCAGCGCTTCGAAGCGTGGATCTCCCCGGAGCGGATCCCATCTAGGATAAACCTTAATCCAAGCGACATC
Organism: Candidatus Udaeobacter sp.; assembly: GCA_035694525.1. Lineage (GTDB taxonomy): Bacteria > Verrucomicrobiota > Verrucomicrobiia > Chthoniobacterales > UBA10450 > Udaeobacter. The sequence continues at coordinate 908 of DASSFL010000029.1, forward strand.
CTGACTGTCGTGATCAGCTACACTCTGCTCCAAGCAACGGATCGCTTCGGCGCGATTTCCCAGGCTCAGGTAAAGGACCGCACGCTGGGCACCGGAAATTTCACGGTTACGGCTGGCTTCCTCCAGTTCAGCGAGCATTCGAACGACCGCATCTTTGTCGCCTGACTGCGCTTTAGCAGCTGCCATTAACACCCGGCTTCTTGTATCCCCGCCCAGTTCTTGCGCTTTTGTGTATTCCGCAATTGCGCCCGGCAGGTCGCCTTTGAACTGAAGTGCCTCTCCCAGAGCCCCATGTGCGAGGGAAAAGGTCGGATCCATTTCCAAAGTTTTGCGCAGTTGCGCGATCGCCTGATCGAAGCGGCGCGCTACCATCAGAATGGATCCGAGGTCCGAGTTGATGACTGGTGAGAGCGGATCGAGTTCGACGGCTCTCTTACCTTCCGCGATCGACTCGTCGAACCGGCCAAGAGTAGAGAGCGGATTAAATCCATACCAGTGATGGGCAGTGGCGTAGTTGGGGTTAAGCGCGATCGCGCGCTGGAATTCCGCAATTGAACCTGGAAAATCGAGATAGAGGAACAGAACCAATGCGAGGGCGTTGTGGGCTTCTGCCAGTTTGTCATCGAGTTGCAGCGCCGTTAAGGCGGCGGCCTTGCCTTTCGCGTAAGCCTCTCGCGCTGACGCGTCCGTATAAATCGGCAGAATAACGTAAGCCTCGGCCAGCCCCGCATAGGCGGACGCATAGTTCCGATCGCGCACAATCGCCTGCTCGTAGAATGCGATCGCCTGGCGGATATTGTCGCCGCCGCGCTTTCCCCAGAGCACGCGCCCTTTGAGATAAAGCTCATGAGCCGTCAGGTCGCTCGTAGGGCGAGCCGCGATCAGTTGCTCCTCCGCACCGCTCAACTTCGCGTTTAAGCTGTCGGCGATGGCTTTGGCGACCTCACTCTCGACTGAAAAGATGTCGGTCAGTTTTCGATCAAATGTGTTGGCCCAAAGATTAGAGTCACTCGCTGCTTCGATTAGCTGCACGTTCACACGCACTACGTCGCCACTCTTCTGCACGCTGCCTTCCAGAATGTGAGCTACGCCAAGTTGCTTCGCGATCTCGCCGAGATTCTTGGGTTTGCTTTGATAGTGCTGCGTGGAAGTGCGCGAAATGACTTTCAAGTCTGAAATGCTAGCTAGCCGCGTCAGGATCTCCTCTTGAATGCCGGCGGCGAAATAGGCGTTATCCGGATCGCGACTTAAATTCTCAAAGGGAAGCACTGCGATGCTCTTTTCAGGCGCAGCGCGAAACAACTCACTTCTCCAAACATTCCAGGCGATGGCCGTTGCCAAAGCAGCCAACGCTGCAATCAACGCAGCGATATCCGGTTTCCTCCGCACCCATTTTCGGGCATGTGTGAAAAATCCACTGCGCTTCGCTTGGATTGGTTCGTGCTTTAGCCAGTGTTCCAAGTCTTCGGCCAGCGCGAGAGCCGAGGAGTAACGGCGCTTTGGATCTTTCTCCAGGCATTTGAGACAAATCGTGGACAGATCGCGATCTACTTTCGGGTTTAACAGGCGCGGCTGTCGCGGTTCGGTGTCCAAAACCATTCGAACGATTTCAAGGGTTGTTCCTCCGGCAAAAGGTGGATGGCCGGTGAGCAATTCGTAGAAGACCGCGCCAAGTCCATAGACATCTGTGGCCTTACCGACAGCTGCGTTGTTTCCCGCAGCTTGTTCCGGTGCCATGTAACTGGGTGTGCCCATCGCTTCCAGTGTGCGGGTGACCGTGCTCTCAGCATCCACTAATCGGGCAAGGCCAAAATCAGTCAGATGCGGTTCGCTTTTTGCGTCCAACAGAATGTTCCCAGGCTTGATATCTCGATGCAGTATCCCGTGTTCATGCGCGTAATGAACGGTGCGCGCTACCTTTGCGATTAATTCCGCCGCTTGCCGGATCGACATCGGGACGCGCCTGACTGTTTCGTCAAGCTGGCCCCCCTCAACGAAATTCATGCTGAAGTAGCAGCAGCCCTCGTGCTCGCCCACTTCATGAATGGGAACGATAAATGGATGGTCGAGGCTGGCGGCGGCTTCTGCTTCGCGGCGAAAGCGCTTCAGATGCGCTTCGGTGGTCCACGGGCCCAAGCCAATTACTTTCAGCGCTACCGTGCGATTGAGACTTTTCTGGTGGGCGCGATAAACCACGCCTTGACCGCCACGACCAATCTCCTCCAGCAATTCGTAATCGCCAAAATCTCCCAGCGTTTTAACCGGAGGTGCACCATGACTCCTGCGCGGCAGGGGCTCGTGATCGACGGCGTCCTCACTCTCATCGCCAAGCAGACCAAGGCCACTCTCTAGCAGACAAGCCGGGCAAACTTCTCGTGCCGCATCACTAGAAATTCTTGCCCCACAATTTTCGCAGAGCCCATTGGCGGTCATTATTTGGCCCTCGGTTTCTATCCAATTTCTCATTGCTGTGTAGAGTGCAAAGGGCAGAATCCACAAGTCTGATTTGGATCTCCATTGATGTACTGCAGGAAATCCGGCGCGATGTTATGCGGAGAAATGCAGAAGTGCGTGGAAGACCTTTGTGAAACTCCCCGCCGCCTCGACTAGCACAGGCATGAACATCCACATTCATCCCTTTCATTCCAAAGGCGCGATCGCCGACTGCGCCGCGCTTGAGCAGTTTCAACAGCAATGGGCGACCTATCAAAAATTGGTCGATAACGATGCGCTCGCCCATCAAGAAGTGGGAACGGTCCTGCATCGGGCGCTCGCCGACGTCGCCGAGCCCTTCGCCTTTCTCGACATTGCCTGCGGCGATGCAGGCCAGATGCGGACGGCGCTCGCCGGCACCAAGGTCAGGCACTATCACGGCATCGATCTGTCGGAGCCAGCGCTTGAGTTTGCCGCGAAGAACCTCACCGGCGTTCCGTTCGAGGTCGAGCTTAACCACTGTGACTTCGTCACTGCACTCACCAGGCGGCCCGAGAAAGCGGACGCCGCCTGGTGCGGCCTCTCGATCCATCATCTCGCGACGGACAGGAAGCGCGATCTCTTCAAGGCAATCCACGGATCGACCAGCAACTTCCTAATGATCTATGAGCCGAGCTTGAACGAGGGCGAGACGCGTGACGCCTATCTCGAGCGATTTCGCCGCGTGAACCGTCCGGCCTGGACGTTCCTCTCCGATCAGGAGTGGACACAGATCGATCATCACGTGACCACTTGCGACTTACCAGAGACAAGCGCGACCTGGCTCAAGCTCGGGCGCGAGGCGGGGTTCGCCCGTGCAACGGAACTCTTCTACGATCCGACGGGCTTCTACCGCATCTACCGCTACGACGCTTAAAGCCGCGCTCTACTCGGCGGCTTGCCTCGCGGATTTTGTCGAGTACGCGATTGAGCCAGCGCGCCTCAAGCAAAATCCGAGCCGTTGATACTGTATTGACCGTACCACGGTCGCTCTTGTTCTTTTACGGTCATTCATGTTCGCAACTGTGCGAGGGAGCGAATTTGTCACGAGGGGCAAACACTAGATTTTCAGTCCACTGCCCTGCCAACTGAGCTACCCAGCCTTTAATACTTGTCGATTTGATTGGCGAGCGATGCTGATTTGCGGGCGTTCATTATCGCGCAATCCGGTTGCAGGGCAAGCACAGCACTTACCCAGATCAGAATCGATTCGCGTACCCTCCGAATTGCCTGGTTAGTCATGGAGGTTGCATCTGCGGTCATTGCGGTGCCATTCCCTCAGCCTTGGAGCGCCGGGTCGGACACGACACGCGCCGCAATCGACTATGTAAAGCTTCGCAGCCGTTTACACATATTCACCGTCGTTGCCGCAGCTCTGTATTAGGGATAGCAGGAGAGTTTTGTGCTTTTGTGACCAGCGTTACCTGGCCTCACGAAATTCGCTCGTTTATTCGTACGTCTTCAGTACAAAAGTTTCGAAGAAAGTCCGGATATCGCAGCGAGGTCTCTCTACCAAGAAAAGCCGCAGGATTTCATTAAATCCTGCGGCTTTTTTATCGCTATTATTCCAGGACTCCGGTCAATCGATAACGACGTGGTCAACGATGCGTAAGTCGCCTGAGTTTGCGTAATAAATACGCACGTGAGCGCCAGGCTTAATCGCAGTTCGGATTACTTCGCCGTTCTTGTTCATAACGTGACCAGGCCCATTGAGTACGTAGCTGCCTGGAGTATTCGAACGGTCCTCGCGAACAACGAGGGTCTTGGCTGGCTGGTAATTAGCCGCAGAGCCTTCCTCAGTCGTAATTTTGAGGATCGTTCCCGTTACCGTTACTCCTTCTGTGTTACTTGTTCCTTGCTTTTTACCCTTTGAACCTGTCTGCGCAAATGCCAGCGGCGCAAGTAATGCGCAGCAAGTGAGGGCGACAATTGTCTTCTTCATATATATCTTTCTGTTGATGTTAATGGCCATGCATGATGATTGCTTTCCTTTTACAAAGGGATTTCGCGGCGCGCGCTGCACGAAATCTTACATTTCTCGTTGCTTGCTTTCTTCTGCGGTCTAGATAAAAACCGTTAAGGTGAATATCCCCAACGGAAATGGGCATGGTCAGCCCGATTTGTTTCCTTCGACCCACTGGAGCATGGTGCTCGCAGCCGGGAGAAGCGAAGCCGAACCGGAAATTGCAGGGGCCGCACTGGCAGAGCTTTGCCAAATCTATTGGGCGCCGCTTTACAGTTTCGTGCGCAGCCGCGGGTACACTGTGCATGACGGACAGGACCTCACGCAGAGTTTTTTTGCTTACCTGCTCGAACACAAAGTCTATGCCCGCGCGGATCGGCAGAAAGGCAGGTTCCGTTCATTTCTGCTCGCCTCCGTAAAAAATTTTCTTGCGGACGCCGCCGACAGACAACGGACGCTCAAGCGCGGCGGTGCACAGAATTTTCTGCCTTTGCATGAAGACCAGGTGGAAGCGGCGGAATCGCTTTTTCAGACTCACAGTGGCGCGAGCAACGAAGATCGACTCTTCGATCGCAGTTGGGCGGAGGCGTTGATTGCCGCCGGATTGGAACGACTCTCGACAGATTACAAACGTGAGGGCAAGGAGCAACTCTTCAAGGAATTGAGAGTCTTCGTCGCTAGCGGCGCCGACCCGCCACCGACGTATGCTGAGCTGGCGGATCGGTTGGGGATAGCTGAGTCGACACTTCGGAGCCATGTCACTCGCCTGCGTGCGCGATATCGAGAAGGGTTGCGCGCTGAGGTTCGCCGAACCGTGGATACCGAAACGCAGGTAGATGAAGAGTTGCGCGAGTTGCTCCATGTGCTAACGCAAATCTAAAGGAGACGCGCCCATGGGAAAATCGCCGGCATCTGGCGTTGCGGTCTGCTCGATATGCGGCAAGCCGTTGAATGCAAAGGGCGACTGTTTGGCTTGTCTGCTTCGGAGCGGCCTAGAAGAAACAGTCGTTGAAAATAAACTCTGTGCCTTAGGCTTTGGCGATTTCGAGGTCGAGCAACGCGCAGATGGCTCCTTCTGGGAACTCGGTCACGGCGCAATTAGCGTCACCTACCTTGCTGTGGACAAAGTGTTACGCCGCAGGGTGGCCCTCAAAGTGATCGAGGTGCCCGCAACAGCACGGAGTTCGCAAGCCGTACGCGAACGTTTCTTACGTGAAGCTCGCGCTGCAGCTGCCCTACGCCACCCGAATGTGGCTGCCGTTTTCCAGTTTAATGCTTCCCCCGACGGCGCTCACTGCTATTACGCGATGGAACTAGTTGAAGGCGAAACCTTGGGGGCGCGCGTGCGCAGGGATGGTCCGCTAAAGGCAAAAGAGGCTCTGGAAATTGCGATTCAAGTCGCGCGGGCGTTGAGGGCTGCGGCGGCACACGGCTTGGTCCATCGCGATCTGAAGCCAAGCAATATCATGTTGACGACAGAGTCGGAAGTCAAAGTTATCGATTTCGGCCTGGCCAAAGCGATCACTGATGCCAGCGGACAGATGGATCTGACGCATGGAGAATTTGTTGGCACACCGACTTTCGCGAGTCCTGAGCAATTTGGAAGAGGCCCTGTCGATGCACGCTCCGACATCTATTCATTGGGCGCTACGCTCTGGTTTGCGCTCACCGGATTAGCACCACACTTCGGCAAGACATTGGAAGAGATTCGCGATCGTAAAACGCGTGACGATCTGCCGTTCGCGCAACTGGACGCCAGAAAAATTCCCGAACCCGTCGTAAGACTGTTGCGCTCTACCCTTGCCATAGATCCCGGCGAGCGGCCCGCGTCGGCCCGCGAATTAGTGGAAGCGCTGGAGTCCTGTCGTCGGAAGCTTACTCGCCACGTTGGAGTCGCCAACCAGAAATCGGCTCTCCGGGGTGATGCGTTTACCAGAGCGTTAACCGATGCGAAAGCGTGCGCTGGCGATCCCGAGAGTTTACAGGCGCTCTTCGACAAAGCAGCGAGAAAAGCAGCAGCTGTCTCGCGGAAACCGTTTAAAGAGAATTGGGCTTATCTTCAAACGATGTTGCGTTTGATTCGCGCCTATTATCGGGGCGAATACCGTCAGGTTTCCGATGACGCGCTGCTGTGGATCATTGCAGCGCTGAAGTATCTAGTGGATCCATTCGATTTGATTCCGGACAAGACTCCGTTTCTCGGCTTTGTCGATGACGCAAATGTCGTCGAAATTGTTAAAGACAAAACTCGACGAACGCTCGACGATTTCATGAAGTGGGAAACAAGGGCGCGGTAGAAAGATCTGAGATGCAGACGTTGCAGACGCTCGCTAAAGCGGAAAAACCGTAATGCTCAAAACGTCTTTGATCGATACTAGGAGGCTGCAGCGCGACACGAGGAGGCGCGCCCGGCGATCGAGTCTACCGGAACTCTCGCGGCAATTCCACTGCTCTACGCAGGAGGCGCAGGTAATGCTCCCGCGAAATTTCGAGACCGCCAAATTGTTGCAGATGCGGAGTAAGCCATTGGGTGTCAAGCAACGCGAATTTTTGCGCGCGCAAATGTTCTACCAGGGCCACCAACGCGATCTTCGATGCGTCGGTTACGTGATGGAACATTGATTCGCCAAAAAAAGCGCCCCCGACCGCTACGCCGTAGAGCCCACCAGCCAGCGTGCCTTCCTTCCAGGCTTCGACGGAATGCGCGCAACCGAGGTCATGCAATCGGGTGTAGCTTTCAATAATTTCGAGATTGATCCACGTATCTTCGCGTTTCGCGCACGCCTCGATCACTTTCGAAAACGCACTGTCAATCCTCGTTTCAAAAACGTTTTTGCGCAGAAGACGCCGCAGCGCGTGTGGCACGTGAAAATCTTCCAAGGGGAGGATTGCTCGCGGATCTGGCGAAAACCATTGGATTGAGTCGTCCTCCATCGCCATGGGAAAAACGCCGAGCCGATAACCCTGCAGCAAGAGTTCGGGATCGATCATGGCGAACGAAGCGAAAAAGTTAAAACGTTAAAAG
>DASSFL010000030.1:0-29557 GCA_035694525.1 Candidatus Udaeobacter sp.
GCAGTCACCATCTTTCGATTGTGAATCGCAACTGCCTTGGAATTCGTGTTTGTTTAACCAAATGATTCTGGAAACGCCGCGATTAATTCTGCGTCCATTTCGAGAAAAAGACGTCGAGCGTTTCGCCGAACTCATGGCAAATCATGATTTCATGCGCTTCTTCCTAGGCCCATACATGCACGAGCAAACGCCGGGCGTGTTGCAGAAATTTTTCTCATGGAACCAGGCTGGTTTGCCTTCGCATTTCGCAGTCATTTCTCGAAAAAACAATGAGCTGATTGGCTATTGCGGTTTTCTTCATCAGGAGGTCGATGGAAGAAAGAGAAATTGAATCGGTTATCGACTTCATCCTGACTATTGGAACCGCGGACTTGCGAGCGAGGCGGCTCAGGCTGTACGCGATCATGCTTTCCACGACCTAACATAACCCACGGTCATTTCGTTAATCATCCCGACAACGTACCCTCGCGCCGCGTGGCTGAGAAAAACGGAATGAAGCTTAAAAGAGAAACAATCTTTCGCGGATTTCCAACGCAGGTTTCGCCATTACTCGGGAGCAGTGGCTTGCGGAGCGTGGCGCTGGATGAACTCGCGGGCGAGAGCGCGATAGGCTTCTGCGGCCGCGCCACTCGGAGCGTACTCCAGAATCGATTTTCCGAAACTCGGTGCTTCGCTTAAACGAACACTCCGCGGAATCACGGTTTGGTAAACGCGCTCGCCAAAATGCTGGCGCACCTCGGCAACCACCTGCTCGCTTAGGTTGGTCCGGCCGTCGAACATGGTCATGACAATACCGCTGAGTTGGAGGCGCTTGTTCGCGCCTGAGTCTCGTACCTGTTCAATGAGCCGGACAATTTTTACCAGTCCTTCAAGCGCGAAATACTCACACTGTATTGGCGTCAGAAGTTCATCGGCGGCCGCGAGGGCGTTGGTCATCAAAATTCCCAGCGACGGCGGGCAATCCAGCAGAACAAAATCAAACGTCTCATCTGCGTGCAACGGCTGGAGCGTTTCCCTTAGCCGCGTGAGATGATTCGGCATCCGCGCGATCTCCACCTCCGCACCGGCAAGATCGAGATCGGAAGGCACAATAAACAAGGCTTCGCGTTCCGTAGGAAAGATTCGCTCGGTAATAGACGCGCCGCCGAGTAATGGCTCATAAAGACTGGTCTGTTCTACTGCCTGCAACCCAAAGGAGCTGGTAGCGTTCGCTTGCGGATCAAGATCAATAATCAAAATGCGGTGACCTATTTCAGCCAATGCGGCGCCGAGATTTACGGCCGTGGTGGTTTTGCCCACGCCGCCTTTTTGATTAGCGATCGCGACGATCTTCATAAATCAGAATAGTCATCTAATCGATCCGGGCTGCGCATTTGTTTGCAGTCGCCGAGCTTGCCAGATGATGTTGCCAGTCGCTGCAAACGGAAACTAAATTTTTCGGATTTCAGTTTGGAATTTCAGCAGTAGCGTTTAAGCGTCTAAGCCTGTGAAAGCTACTTCACTATCACTCGACCCTGCACCAACCGCGAAACCGGTTGGGCGAGAGGAATCCGTTGTCTTACGCAGCCAGGATCCGCGCGGCGTAGTCACGCTGACATTGAACCGACCGCAGGCTTTCAACGCCTTGTCGGAGGCAATGCTGGCGGCACTGCACCACGAACTTGATGGGATAGGCGAAGACGAGTCAGTGCGCGTGATCGTTCTCGCGGCCGAGGGCAAAGCGTTCTGTGCCGGTCATGATCTCAAAGAGATGCGCGCCAAGCCATCACTCGAGTACTACGAGCGGCTCTTCAGTCAATGTTCCGAGATGATGCTGGGCATCCAGCGATTACCCGTGCCCGTGATCGCTCGTGTTCAGGGCGTCGCGACTGCAGCAGGCTGCCAGTTAGTGGCCATGTGCGATCTGGCCGTGGCAGCAAGCACCGCAAGGTTCGCCGTCAGTGGCGTCAACCTGGGTCTTTTTTGCTCGGCGCCGGGCGTGGCGCTGTCGCGAAACATTTTGCGCAAGGCGGCGTTCGAGATGCTTGTGACAGGTGAATTTATCAGTGCTGAAGAAGCAAAAGTGCGCGGATTGATTAACCGCGTCGTGGAACCGGAACAGCTCGACGCCGAAGTTGAGAAACTTGTTGCGGCAATCATTGCAAAACCGCGTATCGCTGTGGCGATGGGAAAGGAATTCTTTTACCGGCAAATTGAACTGGGCATTGCTTCAGCCTACGAAGCGGCTGCGCAGACCATGGCCTGCAATATGATGGATGAAGCTGCGCTCGAAGGCGTTCAAGCATTCATTGACAAGCGCCCAGCGCGCTGGAAACAAGAATGAATCGGCGAAGCGGCGAGTCGGCGCGGTGGCGGACTTTAGCGGCGGCTTGTAACGGCCGTTCCGCTTCAACCATTTAACGAGCTTCCGTGGTGTCTTTCACTCTTCACGAACTGGCCAGCACGTCCGACGGTGAGTTGCTTGGCGATCCAAAGTTGAAGATTACGGGCGCTGCATCACTGGCTGAAGCGACGAGCGGTGAGATTAGTTTCTTCGCCAATCGAAAATATATTGGCCTTTTGCGCAAGACGCGGGCTTCGGCTGTTTTCGTTCCGCCCGATTTCGGCGAACTGGTCACCGCCGCCCAGATTCGCGTCTCAAATCCTACCAAGGCGTTCGAGCAAGTAGTGCTCAAATTTGCGCCGAAACCAATTACGTTTTCGCCTGGAGTTCATCCCAGCGCAATTGTCGGCTCAAGCGTTCGCCTTGGAGAACGTGTATCCATCCAGCCTCATGCGGTCGTCGAAGACGGTTCCGAAATCGGTAATGACACAATTATTGGCGCTGGAAGTTACGTTGGACATGAAACAACAATCGGGGCCGCGTGTTTGATTTATCCGCTGGTGACTATTCGCGAGCGAAGCCGGATCGGTTCGCGGGTAATCATTCACAGCGGCGCGGTCATTGGTGCGGATGGCTTCGGTTTTGAAATGGTCGATGGCCGGCACCAAAAGCTCCAGCAACTGGGGATCGTGCAGATCGACGATGACGTCGAGATCGGTGCAAACACGACCGTTGACCGCGCTCGATTTGGCCGGACGTGGATTCAGCAAGGGGTGAAGATCGACAACCTCGTGCAAATCGCGCACAACGTGATTATTGGGAAAAATTCCGTGATCGTGGCGCAGACCGGTATCTCAGGCAGCACCCGCGTGGGAGAACGCGTTACAATGGCCGGGCAAGTCGGCATTGTCGGCCATGTGGAAATTGCCGATGGCACCATCATCGCAGCGCAAAGCGGCGTAGCGAAGAGCGTCCCGGGGGGCGTTTGGTTCGGCTACCCCGCGGTGCCGCTCGCGGAAGCAAAACAACAAATTGCCTGGATCCACCGACTCGGAAAACTTTTTGCGCGAGTAAAAGAGATTGAAAAGAAATTAGAATCCTAATTTCGCCGCGTACTCGAAACGAGCCCGCGCAACGCCTCAGCCGAGATCCATTCCGCGCCGCACGCCGCAACTGTCTCTGCCTCCATGGAATCAGAAGTAGCCACCATTAGCTCGAACCGTTTCGCGTATTTGCTCGCCAGTCGCTCGATGATGGCGTCGGCTGTCTGGCCCGTGCGGGAATAAAAGACTTGCACTTCAGCCGGGCCGGAGATCGCCTCGACCTTTCTTCCTTTGCCATCAAAGACAACTACCACGCGCACACCGGTCCAGTCTTGGTAATCGCGCAACTGTTTGATCAGCGCTTCACGTGCCAACGAGGACCGCCGCGCGTGGAGCTTGCGTAATTCAGGCCAGGCAAAAATAACGCTGTGCCCATCGACGATCAGATAACGTGCCCGCTGCGGCATTACTACATTGTGTGCGTGAATCACCAAAACTGAATCGTCAAAGAAGATCGAATCGAATTTACTCTTCCGCGTCGGGTGCCTTCTTTGTCCGCGGCTTGCCTGATACCGGTTGCGCAGCGCTGGCTCGCAGCGCTGCCTTCTTGCGCTCTAGATACGCTCTACGTCGCTTGCGTTTTGCTTGTACACGGTGCTGTTGTCCCACGGGCATGTCTATCGGTTGAAACGATGAGAAACGCAATCTCATTGAACTCCGATTGTTTTCTACTCCAGCCTTCGAGGCGAAATCGCGATTGCGTTTCTGCCCGATTCGTCTAAAAAAGCACCACTCTCAATGGCGCATCGGGAATCGGCGGCATCCTCCTCCACGCCGAAAAGCGTGGCTGGCCTTGCCATTTTACTGCTCGTATTGGCAGCTTTTTTCGGGTTTTTAAACACTCAAAAAGTGAAAGCGCTTCGCGTAACTGTGGCAACCGCACAGGCTGCGCGCGATGCAGCCGAGCGCCGTATACACGAGAAGCCGAGTACGCCAGCCGGTAGTACCCAGGAAGAACAGAGCAAAGTCGCCGAAGCTGAAAACAGAGCCGCAAAAGCCGAGGCAGAGCTGGCTCAAACACAAAAAGAGAAGGCCGATCTACAGGCCAAAGTGGACGAGAACCAGAAGAGGATCCCTCCTTTGCAGATGCGCGGGGACAAAGCGGAAAACCCGAATGCTTCGACGGCTGACAGCCCGGCCGCGACGGCACCGGCCACGGACTTGCAGTCGCAACTCGATGATCTCCGCAATCAACTGGATAGCGCAGAAAAAGAAAAAGCTTTCCTTTCCGAAAAACTCCAGGACATGCAGGAGCGCGCAGATCAGCCGAAGCAAGAAAAAAAACGGCGGGAAGCTGGGCGCGAAAGTGCACCGCGTCGAACGGGATTGCGCGGCACAGTCCTCGCGGTCAATCAGGCGTATAACTTCGTGGTATTGAATCTCGGTGCTCGCCACGGAGTAGAGTCGAATGCCGAGATGCTCGTTCTGCGAGAGGGGGCCTTGATCGGAAAAATTCGCATTTCTTCAGTTGAACCGGGGACCGCCATCGGCGATATCATGACCAACAGTTTGGCGCGCGGCGCTCAAATGCAACCTGGAGACAACGTGATTTATGCTGGCACAAGTCCGTAAGCTTCGAACAATCGTCGTCCCCGTTCTGCTGTGTGCATTCGTGGTAGGCATGACCTCATGCGCAACACAGAAGGAGACTGCCCTGGTCAACGATCCGAACGACCGCCACGACTCAATGATCCCATGGAACAAGCAAGAATCGTGGGAAACTCAAGGGCAGTTTGCTGGGATGACCGATAGACGGTAGCTGCGCTGACTTGCGCTTAACTGCGTTTTCGGTGGAACGCGTTGTCCTCAATGCGTTGGCAAAGTAATGCGGCTTTGCCGCCTACAATTCAAATCCAGAAACCGGCTGGGACGACTGCGTTTTTGGGTATCACGACAATGCCGTCGCGGATGAAATAATTGTCTGCATCCAAATTTGGCGGTTTGCCTTCCGGGGTAATCACAACCCCATCGGCGATGCGGGCGTTTTTGTCGATGATAGCACGATCAATCACGCAATTGCGTCCAATACCGATGGGCAGCTGTGACGAATCAGTTTGTCCTAATTCAAAATAATCCGCGCCCATGACGATGCTGTTCCGGATGGTCGCGCCGCTTTGGATAACGCTGCGTATTCCCACCACGCATCGTTCCAGGTGCGCATCCGAGATGATGCATCCATCCGAAATAATCGCCTGCCGTAGGGTGGCGCCGTTGATTTTGCTTCCCGGCAAAAAGCGCGGATGCGTGTAGATCGGAGACTCGGGCTCGAAGAAGCTGTATTCGGGCACTACATCGGTTAGATCCAGATTCGCTTCGTAGAAAGCGCGAATTGTTCCGATGTCTTCCCAATAACCCTTAAAGATAAACGCGCTGACATGCCGGTCTTTGATCGATAGCGGGATAATATGTTTCCCGAAATCGAACAGATCGTTCTGCAAGGATTGTATCAGCACCTCGCGATTGAAGACGTAAATTCCCATCGAGGCTTGGAACAATTCTTCATCCTCATTGGAACCGATGGCGCCGAGCAGCTCCCGGCTCATTTTCATTTCCTGTAGGATTGCTTCATCGGTCGGTTTCTCGACGAAGCGCGTTATCCGGCGGTCAGCGCCACTCTGCATGATGCCGAACTCAGAAACGTAGCGCCGCGCGACAGGTTTGGTGGCCAATGTAATGTCTGCGCCGAGTTCGATGTGCTGCTGAAGAATTTCTCGAAAATCCATTCGATAAAGCTGGTCGCCGCTTAGAACCAGGTAATAATCAAACGGAGGCTCGAGGAAATAGCGCATGTTTTGCCGGACAGCGTCAGCAGTTCCCTGATACCATTGCGAACCGGCCGGCGTTTGTTGAGCAGCGAGAATGTCCACAAAGCTGCGCGAGAAATTGTCGAACTTGTAACTGGCCTGAATATGCCGATGCAGCGACATAGTGTTGAACTGAGTCAGTACATAGATAGAGCGCAGCCCGGAGTTCAGACAATTACTGATCGGGATATCGACGATGCGATATTTGCCCCCGAGCGGCACAGCCGGTTTGGCGCGGTCCTTTGTTAACGGGAACAAACGCGTGCCGGCACCTCCGCCCATGACGATGGCGAGCGTTTGCTGGGTCGTGTCTGGCGGCAATGCTCCGAACGCCCGGGGATTTTTCGGAAGCGAATCGCCTTGCGGCTGCTGTTGCATTGGTGGCTAATCAATAACTCAGCGACCGCCGTTTTGCGGTAACTTTTTTGCTGTTGTATCAATCGAGGCGGGGAACTCGCATCGTTCTGCCGCCAGTACCGTCGCTATGGATTCCTGATACGGCTACGGATTCGGGCGTGGCGCCGGTGTGGAATGAGGGCGTGGTGTCGGACGAGATCTTGGCGTCGCTGTCGGCGTGGGTGGAGGCCCAACCGTACCTATGAGACGGAACATCTGATCGGGAGCCCCTGGGTCCCCAACACAAGTCGTTCTAAGCTCCCAGGTGGAGCAGGTACCGAAGCCGCCGGCGGGGTTCTGCCAAACTGCTGGGGAATTGGTCTGCGCCATCCGGTCGGTCCAACCCCACTGGCCATTTGGATCGAATGGCATGTGGGCCTGCACCGAGACCCAATAGATGCCAGAAGTGAACGTAACCGGTACGGTCAGGCTTACTTCGAAGACGCCGCCGCTATCCACATACGGCTGGGCGATCCTGGTGTAAACCTGCGTCCCCGGCAGACCGCCACTATCCTGGTAGAAGAAAACGTTGAAGTTATTGGCTGGGCCAGTTCCATTGAAATAAACGCCCTGCACATAAACTTCGGTGACCTGCCAGCTTTGGCCCCCGGGCACGAAGAAGTCGTCAGCGGTAAAGTCCGTAAAATCGGGCATATCTGGAAACTCCTGCGACCCGGTGCTTGCCGCCCCCGGGTTGTCTAACTGATCGTAGAGGACCACCTCCGGAAATTTCGGTATTGGTTTGATAAGGATCGGACGAACGCCGGGGCCACTTGAAGCCTTGGGTAACTGCCACGCGGGCCGATTTGGCGGAACATCACGGGGAAGTAGTGACTGGTCGGTCACGGGCATGACGGCATCCGGGTTCGCCGAAACGGCAGGCATCCCAATGATGGCCCCATTCGCCGCCGCCTGCGACTTGTTCGCGGCGTGCGTCTGCGCGGTCACGCTTGGTTGGGTCAGGTTTCGCTGCGCCAGCGCGAACGGGGTCACGCAAATGGCGAGCAGCAGAGCGACGGAAAAGACGCTCCGAACAAGAGGCGTTCGAATGGTGGGGCGAATTTGTTTTTCCACAGGAGGGTTGGATGTGGAACAACCGTCTTAGCGAAAGGCGCCACGAGCTGGCAAGACATTTTTGGGAATTTTAACCATGAATGGACGCCAATAATTACCCTGCAGTTTCCACGTGCGGGACGTCGTATTCGTATTCTACTCCTGCTCGTGCTCGAAAAGGGGGCTTGCCATCGCAGTATCGACCACGGTTGCCGGCTCGTGACCCAAATCCCTTCATGAGCTGTGAATCTTGCGACTAAGGACAGCCACCGCTACACTCCAAAAACATGTGTGGGATAGTCGGATACGTTGGGCGCGCTCAAGCGGCACCCATTTTGCTGGATGGGCTGCGTCGCCTTGAATATCGAGGGTACGATTCAGCCGGTATCGCTGTTGTAGACGGGGGCCGTCTGGAAACCCGCAAATGTGCGGGTCGGATCGCTGCGCTCGCACAACTAATGAGGAAGGAACCGGTCTTCGGTTCGCTTGGGGTCAGTCACACACGCTGGGCTACGCACGGCAAAGTTACCGATCAAAACGCGCATCCGCATTTCGACGCCAACGGCAAACTGGCGCTGGTCCACAACGGCGTTATCGAAAATTATCAGGCGCTCAAAGATGAGCTAATCCGCAGCGGCGATACGAACTTTCGCTCCGAAACCGATACTGAAGTGCTCGCGCATTTGATTGGGAAACTCTACGACGAATCATGCGCCAGCACCGTGGATGTCCCGGAAAAAAAAGCGCGCTTGCTTGCAGCCGTTCGCGCGGCGCTTCGTCAGGTGATCGGCACGTATGGCATTTCTTTGGTCCATGCCGATATCCCGGACTTCATGATCGGCGCGCGGCGGGGAAGCCCGCTTGTGCTTGGCGTGGGTGACGGCGAAAATTTCCTGGCCAGCGACGTTAGTGCAATCGTCGCTTACACCCGCGACGCAGTTTACTTGAACGATTTCGACGTAGTCGCGGCGGGGCGCGACAAATTCGAGATCACGTCGCTTGCGGGGGACAGCACCGAGCATCCGGTCAGCAAGGTTGAGTTTACCGCCGAAGACATTGGAAAAGGTGATTATCCCCATTACATGCTCAAAGAAATTTTTGAGCAACCAGACACGGTGCGCGACGCGATGCGTGGCCGTCTCAACCCGGATGAATGCACTGCAAAGCTGGGTGGCTTGAACATGACACCTCCCGAGCTGCGCGATGTCGGCCGTATCGTTCTTATGGGCTGTGGCACGGCGCTTCATGCCGGTCGGGTCGGCGAATATTTGATCGAGCGACTTGCCAACTTTCCAACAGACGTCGAATACGCGAGCGAGTTTCGCCATCGCAACACACCGATGACTCCTGAGACGCTGGTTTTCGCCATCAGCCAGAGCGGCGAAACCGCGGATACGCTCGGCGCGTTGCGTGAAAGCAGGCGCAAAGGTTTTCGCACACTGGGAATTTGTAACAACGTCGCGAGCACCATCGCTCGCGAAAGTGATGGGGGAGTTTACATGCACGCCGGGCCGGAAATCGGCGTCGCAGCTACGAAATCGTTCACGTCGCAGCTTGCCATTCTGACGCTCCTCGGACTGCTGTTTGGACGGATGCGAAACCTTTCCGCGACTGATGGAAGCCGCGTGATTGAAGCGCTCGAAGCGTTGCCCGGCCAGATCGAAGCGGTGTTGGAACTGAGCGATCAGATTAAGGAAATTGCGAAAAAATATGTCGATGCGAACGGCATGCTTTTCTTCGGCCGCCAATTCAACTTCCCCGTGGCACTCGAAGGCGCGCTCAAAATGAAGGAGATCACCTACCTTTTTGCCGAAGGGCATCCAAGCGCTGAGCTCAAGCATGGCATTATCGCGCTGGTCCGTCCCGACCTACCCTCGGTATTCGTTGCACCGGACGATTCCGTTTTCTCGAAAAATGTGAACAACATCGAACAGGTGAAAGCCCGCAAGGGACCCGTTATTGCCGTGACCAGCGGGAACGGTCCGAAGCACCTTAAAGGGATTGCCAACGAAATTATCGTGTTACCGGAAGCGCCGGAATACGTAATGCCCATCCTGGCTGTCGTTCCACTTCAGCTTCTCGCCTATCACCTCGCGGTCGAGCTCGGCCGAGATGTCGATAAACCACGGAACCTCGCCAAAAGCGTAACTGTGGAATGATATTGTGCTGGTAGGGACGGCGCGGCGTCCATACTGATTTCCTATCGCTGGAAATTTAGCGGTTTTGCAGTAAACTGCGCGCCCAAGCATCCCTTCCTCCGGTGCAACACAACGAAGAGTACGTGCTCAAAGTCCTCGAGGACGGCGGAGTCATCACACGCCAGCAGATCGACGGCGCGCGGTCACTTCTAAACGGCGAGCCCGGTGTAGTGGATGCCTTGATCAACGACGGAGTTGTCTCCGACGTGGAGATCTCGCGCACGCTCGCAGCGCAAGCGCACATGGATTGGATCGACATCTCTTCCATGGTGATTCCACCGCAAATCATCAATCAAATCCGGGGCGAAGACGCGCGCCGTTTCAAGGTCATCCCGGCCGCTTTCGGCGAGACCGGCCTGGTGGTGGCGGTTGGCAATCCACTCGACATCGATACGATCGATAGCCTCAGTTTTCTTCTGCAACGCGAGCTGGAACTGGTGTGCACCAGTCCCCAGAAAATTCGTGAAGCATTGATCAAATACTACGGGACTGCCGACGAAGCAGCCGATGTCTTGCAGAAAAAAATTGGCGAAGACATCGATCTCGGATTGGAAATTGGCGATGGCGGGGAAGCGACCGCAATCGATGAAGCCGACGCACCAATCATACGGCTGGTTTCCATGCTGCTGATCGAGGCGCACCGCGCGGGGGCAAGCGATATTCATCTCGAACCGCTGGACAAAAAATTCCGAGTCCGATTTCGGATCGACGGCGTTCTGCAGGAGATGCAAGCGCCACCGAAACGTTTGCAATCAGCAATCATCAGCCGGCTCAAGATCATGACCGGTTCGATGAGCATTGCAGAAAAACGCCTGCCACAGGACGGTCGCATCCAGGTAAAAATCAAAAAGAAGCCAATCGATCTTCGTGTCTCGACGATTCCGACCAATCACGGTGAGAGCGTGGTGATGCGTCTGCTGGACAAATCCAGTCTAAAGCTTGGCTTGCCCGAGCTTGGGTTTTTTTCCGACGATCAGGAAACGTTCGAACGCCTGATCAAACTGCCGGACGGCATTTTACTCGTTACCGGCCCTACCGGCTCCGGAAAAACGACCAGCCTCTACGCCTGTCTCAATTACATCAACAAACCAGACCGCAAAATCATCTCCGTGGAAGAGCCGGTGGAGTATCAAATGACGGGCATCAATCAGGTCCAGGTGAATACCGAGATTGGGATGACTTTTCCGGCAGCCTTGCGTTCCATTCTGCGCCAGGCGCCGAACATTATCATGATTGGTGAAATTCGAGACCTCGAGACAGCGAGCATAGCGACGAACGCGAGTCTCACTGGTCACCTCGTCTTTAGTACGCTCCACACGAACGACGCGCCGTCTGCGGTAGCACGTTTAGTCGATCTCGGTGTTCAGCCGTTTCTTGTGGCCTCCTCCGTACGAGCGATCATGGCGCAAAGGCTTCTCCGTCGATTATGCGCCCACTGCAAACAACCAGGCGAACTTAGCGAGACCGACTTGCGCGCACTGCGAATCGAGTCCGGGCAGTTGTCCGAGGCGCAAGTCATGAAGCCGGTAGGCTGCGACCGATGTCGTCAAATCGGCTACAAAGGTCGAATGGGCATCTTCGAGATCTTTGAAATCGACGATGACGTGCGCCACATGATCAACAAACGCAGCTCGACTTTGTCGTTGCGCCAACGAGCGCGGGAGCTCGGCATGCGCACCCTTCGCGAGGACGGCGTCCGTAAGGTGCTTGCAGGTCTCACCTCTGCGGAAGAAGTCATCTCCATTACGGTGGGAGACGCGGGCTAATGAAGGAAAAGCAGCTTACCGAATTTTTTGTTGAGCACGGCGTGCTCCAAGCTTCGCAGGCGGAAGACGTCATGGACGAGGTAGAACTGAATGGCAAGACGGTCCCGCAGGCAATGATCGATGGCGGCTTCATCGACGAGCAAGGTTTTTATCAGACAATTGCAAACGGGCTCGGCACCGACTTGATCGATCTAAACGAACGCAACATTCGACCGGAGATTTTGCGCTTGATTCCCAGTGGGCTGGCTCGGTTACACGGCGCTCTTCCGGTTGAGATGAGGGGAACTACATTGCGAGTAGCGTTCGTTGATCCGTTCGATCTCCACGCCGCGGAAGATCTTCGCTTCGCGCTCGGTAAAGATATCCACGTCGTCGTTTCGCCGGCGGATCAAATCGAAGACCTGATCAAGCAGTATTACGGCAGCGATACGACCAGCATGGAGGACGTTCTCAAGCAGCTCGGCGAAGCTGGCGAGGCGCTTCAATTGCTCGAAGGAGACGGCGAGGCGGCAGTGGAAGCCGAAGCAAACGCAACTCCCATTATTCGCTTTGTCGATCTGATTCTCTACCAGGCGATCCAGGACCGTGCGAGCGACATACACTTCGAGCCATTCGAAAACGAGTTCAAAATCCGTTATCGCGTTGACGGCGCGCTCTACGAAATGTCGCCGCCGCCGCGTCATCTTGCTCTGCCGGTGATCTCGCGCGTGAAAGTGATGGCAAACATGAACATCGCAGAAAGACGGTTGCCCCAGGACGGCCGCATTCAGAAACAGATTGCCGGACGCAACGTCGATCTTCGAGTTTCAACCTTGCCAACTCAATTCGGTGAGAGCCTGGTGCTGCGCGTTCTCGACCGCAGCATTGTAAATCTCGACCTCGAAGCACTCGGGATGCCCGATTACATCTACAATTTTCTGCTGGAGATGATCGAGCATCCGAATGGCATCTTCATTGCCACTGGACCGACCGGCTCTGGAAAGACAACAACGCTTTACTCCTGCCTGCGCAAAATCAATACGATCGATTCGAAGCTCCTCACGGCAGAGGAGCCGGTCGAATACGATCTGGAAGGGATCGTGCAAGTGCCGGTAAACGACGCCATCGGCCTGACCTTTGCGCGCGTTTTGCGCTCGTTTCTGCGCCAGGACCCGGATCGCATTATGGTGGGCGAGACGCGCGATCTTGAGACCGCGCAGATTGCGATTCAGGCGTCGCTGACGGGGCACCTTGTTTTCACTACGCTTCATACAAACGACGCGCCCGGGGCCATCACGCGTTTGATCGACATGGGTGTGGAGCCCTTTCTGATTTCGTCCACGCTGGAAGGGGTCCTCGGACAGCGTTTATTGCGCAGCATCTGTCGCCAGTGCCGCACCACTTACAAACCGAGCGACTCGTTACTGGCTGAGTTAGGGATCTCGCGGCAGGACCTCGGCGAAAAACAATTCTTTTGCGGTAAAGGTTGCGACACTTGTAACAACACAGGCTACAAAGGACGAAAAGGAATCTACGAGCTTCTGAGAATCACTGATCCGATTCGTGAACTAATCAATGAACGCGCGCCAACGGTTACGTTGAAGCAAAAGGCTGTGGAGCTTGGAATGGTAACGCTGCGCCAGGACGGGTTGCGGAGTATCTTCGCTGGCGACACCACCGTCGAGGAAGTGTTGAGATATACGTAAGGAAATGACGAAAGGCGTACGTGATTCGTTGAATCGCTACACGGTTGCATCGGATTTGCGGTTTAACCATTTAACAATTCGACGTTTTAACGTGGCGAAGTCATTCGACATTCGGATTTCGTCATTTGTTGGTTCGTCAGGTCCCAATGCTCGACATGCCGTTTCGAGTTAGCTAAAATCGCTCGCCATGGCGCGTTACAACTACGTAGCTCTCGATTCTCGGGGACAAGAAGCGACTGGATTAGTTGAAGCCGCTTCGACCAATGACGCAATCGGCCGATTGCGGCAGGCTGGCTATTTCCCAACGAGTGTCTACGAGGAAGCTGTAGCCCGCGCCGACGACAAAGCATCTCGGCGCCGCGCGGCGAAGATGGTGCGCGCGACGAAACCGCGCGCGAAGACCGGAATTGTTCTTTTCAAGCGCACGAAGGTTAAGCCAAAAATTTTGATGATTTTCACGCGTCAATTGGCAACGCTGATTGATTCCGGATTGCCATTGGTGCGAAGTTTGACCGTCTTGGCAAAGCAGGAACGCGACAAGGTATTGAAGAATACAATTAACAAGCTCTCCGATTCCGTTCAGAGCGGTAACACTTTTTCTGACGCGCTGGCCCTGCATCCGCGAATCTTTAACAATTTATACGTCAACATGGTCAGAGCCGGCGAGGTGGGCGGTGTGCTCGAGATGGCGCTCAACCGGCTTTCGGAATTTCAGGAGAAAGCTGCGAAGATTAAGAACAAGGTCATCGCGGCAATGGTCTATCCGATCATTGTGATGACGATGGCAGTGGGCATCATGGGGTTTCTCCTAGTCTTCATTGTGCCGAAATTTGAAGCGATCTTTCACGACATGCTTGGCGATAAACCGCTACCAGCCGTCACCACGTTTGTTATAGGAACGAGTAACCTCGTAAAGGATCACGGTCTTGTTCTGGTCGGGGCGGTAATCGTCGCAGTGACGGCTTACAAATTTATTGGCCGCACGCGAGGCGGGCGATTCGTGATTGACAGTTTCATGCTGCGCATGCCGCTCTTTGGCGATTTGAATCGCAAAACGGCAATCTCGCGGTTCGCGCGCACACTTGGAACACTGGTCACCAGTGGTGTGCCGATTTTGCAGGCATTAAATATCACCCGCGAAACCGCCGGCAACGCCGTAATTGCCGCCGCGATCTCACACGTGCACGACAGCGTAAAGGAAGGCGAATCGATCGTTCAACCGCTGGAAGCCAGTCGCGCTTTTCCGCCGATGGTGACCAGCATGGTCGATGTGGGCGAAGAAACCGGTAAACTTCCAGAAATGCTCCTCAAGATTGCCGAGGTGTACGATGATGAGGTCGATAACGCGGTTGCAGCCCTCACATCGATGCTCGAGCCCATCATGATCGTGTTTCTGGCGCTGATTGTCGGCACGATCGTGCTCGCTCTCTTTACGCCGCTTATCAGCATCATCACCGGATTGCAGCAGCAAACGTGACCGGCTTCGCCGAAATGACGAAGCAGAGCGTGATTCGTTACATCGTTACATCGGTACAGCGGATTTACGGTGCAACGACTCAACGGTTCAACGATTTAACTTGGCGCAGCCGTTCGTCACTTAGCGTCACAGGCGCATTTACTCTCATCGAACTGATCGTCGTCGTAACTGTTATCGTCATTCTCACCGGATTAGTTCTGAGCACAGTCGGTTACGTCCAAAAAAAAGCCGCCCGTTCCCGCGCCGAAACGGAAATCGCTGCCATGTCCGCGGCTCTGGAAAGCTACAAGGCCGACAATGGAACCTACCCGCGCAACTCGGATACCGATGGTCTTAACGCTCAGATCACTGGCAATCCAAACACTTCGCAGTATCAGAGGGCCAGCCTTTATCTTTATAACGCGTTGTTTGGGGCGACGAATGGAAGTCGCACGCCTGACACCGGAGCGAAATCATATTTCGTCTTCAAACCAAATATGCTCAGTCCCGACGATCAAACTCAGAACGTGCAGTTCATTCGAGATCCGTTCGCAAACAGCTACGGCTATTCGACGATTCAAGCAGCAACCGGTAACACCAGCGCTGGGTACAACCCCACCTTCGATCTCTGGAGTACCGCAGGCCTAACGAGCGGGACGGATTCCACTCAGTGGATCAAAAATTGGTAAGCGCGCCCCAGCGTTGTAGGGCGTTTCTGTGAAACGCCGTTGCGTCTGACACAGACGCCCTACAATTTCTCGCCGCCGAGCCAGTTAGTCCGCAACGGCGAACCTGCAATCTTACTCACCCCCCGCTCGTGTGCACCACAACTTCCACACGGCGATTGGGACTCTGCTCTTCAATTGATCCGTTCGGTGACGCTCGGAATTTCGCCGGGCCGTAACCACGTGTTTCGATTTGCGCAGGATTAATACGCATTGCCTCTACCAAATAGCGCTTCACACTATCTGCGCGGCGCTGACTTAGATCGAGATTGTATTCGTATGTGCCGAATGAATCCGTGTAACCTTCGACCGAAAATGTCGCCTTCGGATTGCGCTGGATGAGAGTGCCCAGTTTTTGTAGCTGACCGATGGCGCTCGCTTGCAGCACGTCGCTGTCATATTGGAAGAGCTGATCGTCCGGTAGTCGTAATTTCGTACCAGATCCGAGCGGACCTTTCTGCGCAAGTAGTTGGTCCAAATCGCTGAAGCCGGGGGTGCGCCCTTTATTTGGTCCAGCGCTGTCACCGGGCATCTTGCTGGTAAAGGTGTTGGGACGCTTGATCGTCGTACTGGTGGCCAGCTCTGTTCCACTGAGCGCAGGCTGTGGACGGCCTGACTGCGAATCATTGTTCAGCAGCGATTGTTCGTGCAGCGCGTTTGGATCGCTGGCGAGACTTTGCGCAGTCGAACGCTCAATTTCGGTTAGCACGGAATTTACTTCTGGCTGTTCCACTTTGGGTTGATCAGGCAAAACGTCCCGCATGTCGTCCGGAAGCGCCGCGCTGGCTTGAATGTCCTGCAATAGGTTGTCGAACGATTTCTTTTCGTCGGGCAACTGCACATCGGTGTTGTCGGGGTTTGGTTTCGCGGCTGGATTTGTCTGATCAGTACTACTCTTGCCCAGGTCCGACGCGTTGATGCTCTTGACCTTAAACGTGGGTGTCTGCTCATTTTGAGCAACCATAGTTTCCACCGATTGGAAACGCGTCCGGTAAAAGTAAGCGCACAGCGCGAAGTGAATCGCGAGCGAAACGATCAATCCAAACCAAAGCCAGCTGCGCTCTTTGCTGCCCGTGAGCAGTCCTTCGGTTTCCAACCGGTCAAAATCATCGAAATCGGAAACTCTCATTGCTTACCTGGCTCGCAACATATCACATCTGGAATCACGAAGCACCAACGCGCAAAAGCCAAAAAAGTAAAAGCGTGAAGTTACACCGTCTCCCTCCATGACCTTCTTTTAACTTTGTAACTCTTTAACGTTTTGACTTTTCCTCAACTGCTCCGCGTTTGCTCAATAAACGCTCTGGCAGCACGCCGGATTTCATCTGCCACGCGCGCCTCGGGCGAAACAAATTTTGGTGTGAACCATGGAAAGAGTCCGATTAAATCGTGTGTGACCAGAATTTGTCCGTCGCAATGCTTGCCCGACCCGATACCGATGGTTGGAATGCCGATTGCCTTTGTGATCTGCTTTGCAATTTCCGCAACCACAATCTCGAGCACGATAGAAAACGCACCGGCTTTTTCTACGGCGCGCGCATCGGCAATCAGCGCTTCCGCTTCAGAGTGAGTACGACCCTTGATCCGATAGCCGCCTTCCTCGCGCACACTTTGTGGTAGCATGCCGATGTGCCCCATGAACGGGATACCTGCCTTTGTGATCGCTTCGATTTGCTCGACATGGCTCACACCGCCTTCGAGCTTCACTGCCTGCGCGCCAACATCGACAAACTTCCTGGCGGTCTCCACAGCTTGTTCGGGTGTGTCGTAAGTGTGGATCGGCATGTCCGCCACGAGTAATGCCTGCTTAACCCCGCGAGCCGCCGCGCGGGTGTGATGCAGCATTTCCTCCATCGTTACACCGGTTGTATCCTGACAACCAAGCACCACCATACCTAACGAGTCACCCACCAGGATGATGTCGATGCCGCTTTCGTCGAGCAAACGTGCCGTCGGGTAATCGTAAGCCGTTAAGGCGGTGATCTTTTCGCCGCGTTGCTTCATTTGGTGAAAATCTTTCATCAGATCCGGCCGGAAGATCAGCCGCTAATTTGAGAACGCAAGCTGTAGCAGAAAGCGGCGGAGCCCCGCCGGACTCCAAAACTTTCGTAAGGCGGGATTAGTTTCCCGAACATTTCGCACGAAGTGCCTTGGAGTGCGCACGCGTCCCCGCGTCGCTTTTCGAATGCGGCTAAGCTTACCAGTAGCTCGCCAGCGAAACCACGCCGCCACAATCTTCAAGTTCCGCGAGCAGATCTGCGATTGTTCTTGTTTGGCCCGGCAAAATCAGATCCGGCCGGATGTCGGTCAGCGGCTGGAGGACAAACTTTCTCAAGTGCATCCGCGGGTGCGGCAATTGCAGTCGTTCGTTGTCGATCTGCCGATCGCCGCAGTAGAGCAGGTCGATGTCAATTGTGCGCGAGACGTTTTTCTGATGATCGCGTTTGCGGCCTAACGACTCTTCGATACGAACCAGTTGCTCAAGCAATTGCACGGCATCGCCTTCATAATCAAATTCAACAACTGCGTTTAAAAATTTCGAGGCTCCCCGTTCGCAATCCACTGGCTTGGTCTCGTAAATCCCCGAAGAGAGAATGGGCGGTTGTACCTTATCAAGCTCGATGATTTGCCGTCGCGCTGCTCGCAAATTCTCGAGCGGATCGCCGAGATTGGATCCGAGAGCGACAGCCGTTCTCATCGTTGCAGCCAGGATCGCCGATCCCGGTTAAAGTCCCAGTACGTCCTGCATGCTATAGAGGCCCGGCGGCCTTCCGATAATCCATTTTGCTGCGCGCAAGGCGCCTCGCGCAAAAATTCCGCGGCTCGCTGCGCGATGAGACAGTTCGACGCGCTCGGCGGGTCCGTTGAAAATGACTGTATGCTCGCCAACGACGTCGCCTTCACGGATCGATTGAATCGGAATTTCAGTCTGCGTTTTTTTTGCTGCCTTCAAAACCTCGGCCAGCGTTTTGGCCGTGCCGCTGGGCGCATCTTTTTTCATTTTGTGATGTGTTTCAACGATCTCGGCGTCAAAATCATTGCTGAGCTGTTCGGCAGCTTTGCGCGTCAGCCAGAAGAGCACATTGACTCCGATGCTGAAGTTAGATGCAAACACGATCGGCAACGACTGCGCGGTTTCTTCAATTATTCTGCGTTGCTCATTAGACTGACCGGTCGTCCCAATCACCAACGGCTTGTGATGTTTCAAGCCAACTCGACAGATTTCAGTGATGGCGTCGGCGTGGCTAAAATCGATAGCCACATCGCAATTTTGCATCTCCGGCTCGATCGAATCGCCAAGATCGCACCGCGCGATGATTTCGATTTTCGGGTCGCCATCCGCAAGATCGCTGATGGTTTTTCCCATGCGACCGGCTGCGCCAATCAGCAATACACGCGCTGGAAGCTCTTTCATTGTGCCGAGACCGTCACTGCTGGCAAAGGAGAGGCGACACGCGTTAGTCTCTCAAGATTCGCATGTTGAGCTTGATTGCCTGCCGCGCCGTAGCAAAGCGACGGCGGGAGGTGAGGAGTTTCATTTACTTCGTTCAAATTCCTCTAGGGTTTTGCGCAAGCGCGTTTGATTTGCTTCGCTCATCTCGCATAGCGGCAGACGCACTTCGCCGGACATCGTGCCGCGCCAACCAAGCGCTGTTTTTACCGGCACAGGATTTGGTTCAATGAACAGATCCTTGAAAAGTGGAAACATCTTACCATGCAGACTGAAGGCCAACTTCGCGTCGCCGCATTCATAAGCTCGGACAAGCGCGCAAACTTCAGCTGGAATTACATTTGACGCGACGCTGACGACCCCAACCGCTCCGACCGACATGAACGGCAGCGTCAACGAATCGTCGCCACTTAGAATCGTGAATGATTCAGGCAAACGCGCGCGCAACTCGCTGATACGCTCGACACTCCCACTCGCTTCCTTGATCGAAACAATATTCCGGCATTCCTTGGCCAGGCGCGTTACGGTATCGGGCGCAATGTCCACTCCGCATCGGCCAGGAATGTTGTAGAGCATGATGGGTAACGATGTGGCATCGGCGATCGTTTTGAAATGACGGAACAAACCTTCCTGGCTCGGTTTGTTGTAATACGGCGCGACCAGAAGCGCGCCGTCAGCGCCGAGTTTCTCGGCCATCTTTGTATCGGCGACCGCGTGCTGCGTGGCGTTGGAACCTGTGCCGGCGAGAACCAGGCACCGTTTTTTCGCAGTTGCAATCGCGAGGCGGATGAGCTCCTGGCGTTCCTCGTGTGACAATGTTGGCGATTCGCCCGTGGTACCTACAGCAACAACTCCGCTGATGCCGGCGGCGATTTGGCTTTCGATCAGCTTCTCGAAAGCGGCAGCGTCAATCGCACCATCGCGAAATGGTGTGACTAACGCCGTGAAGGTGCCGCGGAACATGAACCAGAGATTAGAAAGTTAAAAGAGTTACAAAGTTAAAAAGTTCTTAAGTTGCGTGTCTGTCTCCGGCAGCGAAGGCGAACTAAGTCTCAATTGTGCCTTCAAACACGAACTCGGCCGGGCCGGTGAGAGTGACGCTGCGAAACTGCTTATCGACCTTTTCAAATCCGACGCGCAATTCATCTCCACCGCGCGCAATCACGGCAATCGGACCCTTCACGTTTTCAGTGGCAGCAAAGATGAGAGCGCTCGCGACCACGCCAGTGCCGCACGCTAGAGTCTCATCTTCCACCCCCCGTTCGTAGGTGCGGACAGCGATCTTATCGGCTCCGCGCTTCTCAACGAAGTTCACATTTGCACCCTTTGGCGCAAACGCTTCATGATGGCGAAGGGCCGAACCTTCTCGCGACACGTCGACATCGCCGACTTGTGACACCGGAACAACGACATGCGGCACGCCGCTATTTATGAAGTGAACGATCTTTTTATCAGCGCCAATTTGAAGAGGAACACTTAGTCGCAGATCGCTCGGCTCGGTCATTTGCAGAGTGACGAGATCTCCAGCTAACTCCGCAGAAATGATGCCGGCTGGAGTCTCAAATGAAATTTTGCCCTGGGCGCGTGCCACCTTGTTTGCAAAACGCGCGAAGCAGCGCGCGCCATTCCCGCACATTTCGGCTTCGCCTCCATCCGCGTTAAAGTAGCGCATTCGGAAATCCGCGTGGTCCGACGGATTTTCCAACAACAAAATTCCATCCGCTCCGATACCACGGTGGCGATCACAAAGGCGCGCGATTTGGCTGCCATTTAGATGGATGTCCCCTGCCCTGTTATCGATCAGGATGAAGTCGTTTCCCGCGCCATCCATTTTTGTGAAACGCAGCATGTTTCCGTTTAGCATACGTCGGCTGGCAAAGCCAACACCGCTAATGTCGGACCTACTCTCTCGTTGTCATGTCGAGCGAAGTCGAGAAATCTCTTACTGTAATGGGATTAAAATTAGAGATTCCTCGACTTCGCTCGGAATGACAAAACGCACGGGGACCAATTAAGAGAGGCCTGTGCCATTGCCAGATCGGCTTTTGATGATTACTTATTCCGCCGTGAAGGGACTGGCAGTTTGGGTTTTTCTTGCAATTCTTGGGTTCACGACGCCCGCGTCCTTTGCGGGGGACTACAACAGTTTGATCCTTGAACAAATCGGGCAGATGCCCCAAGGCGGCCGCTATTCTGTTTCGCATTTCGCAAAGATCCGGCTCCAATCTTCGGCACACTTCGAATCCGGTAAATTTTTCATTTTACCTTCGCAGGCCTCGCCGAGTTTCTGCTCGGGAGCAACCTATCTGGTATTCATCAGGGCGATCGAGGCTTTGCGCGCGCGCGGCCAGCTGCAGCTCGATTACTCCACGTTAGAGCGATTGATCATCCGCGATCAACGCGATGGCGAAGGTTTCTGGGGCCGCTGGAACGCAAACGGGCCCGGCACAGCCCGTGTCTTTCACGAGCTGCAGCTTGGACAGAACTTCGATAACTTCAATCAGGCGAAACCTGGCGATTTCATGAAAATCTTCTGGTCGCGGCAAGTCGGGAGAAACGAGCATGGGCATTCCACGATTTTCCTCGGCATGGAGAATCGTCCGGACGGCCAGTATGTCCGTTACTGGTCGAGCAACGTTCCGTCTGGCTACGGTGAAAAGAGCGTCCAGCGAAGCAAGATCGCTTACGCCATTTTTTCGCGTCTTCAGACGCCTGCCAATCTCGCGCGGATCAACAACGCTCCATTTGTCGATACATATTTGGCGTCTCTCGTTCGAACGCGCTCCAGCATTGCGGAAGCCGGCGCGAAGTGCGGGCTTTGATTCGACACAAAGAATCGCATCACACGGTGGATCTGCTTCCCCGAAGACGATGCTGGAACAGCAAGTGACGGCTGGGAAAGGTGTCCTTTCTGGAACGTATAGATATTTCTCAAATGGTTCTTGCTTTCACGCAAAGCGTTCCCTAAAACGGAGCGATGATGATCGAAACCTTAAAACGTCATTGGTGGGTCCCAGTGATAAGGGGTATCGCTGCAATTGTTTTTGGAGTTATCGCGTTCACGCATCCCGTTATGGCCATCGCAACACTCGTGCTGTTTTTTGGAGCGTGGGTGCTGATCGACGGCATATTTCGCATAGTCGGCGCGATTAGACATCGCGGCTCCGACCCAGATTGGGCTTGGCAGCTCATTATCGGAATTATTGGGATTATCGTGGGACTGCTTACATTCCACGCACCCCAGGTCACGGCACTGGCTCTAGTTATTTATATCGCAGCCTGGGCGCTTATGATTGGTGCGTCTGAAATTGTGATGGCAGTCAAACTGCGCCACGAAATCAAAGGCGAATGGTTTCTAATTCTTATGGGGCTCGCATCAATCGTCTTCGCGGTGCTGCTTCTGTGGAATCCTGTCGCTGGCGCCGCCGCAGTGATTTGGCTCATTGCATGGTACGCTGTTGTACTGGGCATTCTTGCAATCTTTTTTGGCTTCCGTGTGCGCAGTCTGCGGGCGCTGCCAGTGTCATAGTCGGTTGGAGGGGGCAGCATCCCGCATGGCGGCGTCGCATCCTGGCGATCGCGAACTTCGCTTTTTGTGTCTGATTGCCAGGTATTGGCCAACTGCGAGGTCTTCCGCTCGGCTAATGGCCATGCCTGGCAGGCGGAGCCTGCGGCCTCAAGAGCATTACCTTGGCGATATTTCGCAAGCAATACGGCTTTGCGCGACCAGGCATGCGATTTCTCTACGGGCGCTCGCAGATGAGTCCTTATACGCATCGAATTTCCAAAGGCGGAAGTCCCCGAGCCCGTTCACTCCCTATGAAGAAAAAAGTCTCTACCCCTAGGATGCGACCGGCAAACGGTTCGCAACTCAACAACGGCGACAAGCTCGATGGCAGGAAGTTGCTTGCTGCCGTGACGGCATTCAAACGCGGAGATTTTTCCGCACGACTACCGGACGACTGGACAGGGATCGCTGGCAAGATCGCGGATACCTTCAATGACACAATCCGGATTAATCAGCGGCTGACACAGGAACTGGAGCGCGTACGGCGTGTGGTAGGCAAGGAAGGCCGGATTAGACAACGAGCCTCTTTAGGAGAGGTGTCCGGTTCCTGGTCGGAAGCGATGAGGTCGGTCAACGATCTGATCGAGGATTTGGTCCATCCCACGAGCGAAATGGCGCGCGTAATCGGTGCCGTCGCCAAGGGCGATTTATCCGAGAGTATGGCAACTGAAATCGGCGGGCGCGCGCTGGAAGGCGAGTTTCTGCGCGCGGCAAAAACCGTAAACACGATGGTGCGCCAGCTCAGCGCTTTCGCATCCGAAGTTACGCGTGTGGCGCGCGAGGTAGGGATAGAAGGAAAGCTAGGCGGCCAGGCGAATGTTAAAGGCGTTGCAGGCACCTGGAAGGATTTGACGGAGAACGTCAATCTGATGGCCGGCAATCTCACGGATCAGGTCCGAAATATTGCCACCGTAACAACCGCGGTGGCGACCGGGGATTTGACCAAGAAAATCACCGTGAATGTCAAAGGCGAATTCCTTGAGCTCAAAGACACAATTAACGTGATGGTCGATCAACTTCGTTCGTTTGCCTCGGAGGTAACGCGCGTGGCTCGGGAAGTGGGTTCTGAGGGAATTCTCGGTGGCCAGGCTCGCGTCGAAGGCGTGTCTGGAACATGGAAGGATCTGACGGATTCCGTAAATTTCATGGCACGTAATCTGACCGGCCAGGTTCGAAATATTGCCGCAGTCACGACGGCTGTCGCCAAGGGAGATCTGTCGAAGAAGATCACCGTCGATGTGAAAGGCGAAATCCTCGAGCTAAAGAACACCATTAATACAATGGTTGATCAGCTTAGCTCGTTTGCCTCAGAAGTGACGCGGGTCGCCCGAGAGGTGGGCACAGACGGCAAACTCGGCGGCCAAGCAGACGTGAGAGGAGTCGCAGGAACCTGGAAGGATTTAACTGAAAGCGTCAATTCAATGGCCGGCAACCTGACAGCACAGGTGCGCAACATTGCCGAAGTGACGACAGCTGTCGCCAGCGGCGACTTGTCCAAAAAAATCACTGTCGATGTGCGTGGAGAGATCCTGGGACTCAAATACACCATCAATACGATGGTTGATCAGCTTCGTTCGTTTGCATCCGAAGTCACCCGAGTAGCACGCGAGGTGGGGAGCGAAGGGAAACTGGGTGGGCAAGCGGATGTGCAAGGCGTGGCTGGCACCTGGAAAGACCTGACCAACAACGTAAACATGATGGCAGGAAACCTCACAGCTCAAGTTCGCAACATTGCCGAGGTCACGACAGCTGTCGCGCGCGGTGACCTTTCGAAGAAGGTCACGGTCGATGTGAAGGGAGAAATTCTCGAGTTGAAAAACACTGTGAACACGATGGTGGACCAGCTCAACTCGTTCGCGTCAGAAGTGACACGCGTCGCGCGAGAGGTAGGTACGGAAGGCGAATTGGGAGGACAAGCGACAGTTAAGGGTGTTGCCGGCACGTGGAAGGACCTGACCGACAGCGTGAATTTCATGGCCCGCAATCTCACGAATCAAGTGCGGGGCATTGCGAAAATTGTCACTGCAGTCGCAAAAGGAGATCTCAACCAAAAGCTCCTTGTTGAGGCAAAGGGGGAAATCGGAGAGCTGGCCGACACAATTAACAACATGATCGATACGCTTGCGATGTTTGCCGATCAGGTTACCACTGTCGCGCGCGAGGTCGGCGTCGAAGGGAAATTGGGCGGACAGGCTAATGTGCCGGGCGCCGCAGGCACATGGCGCGATTTGACCGACAACGTGAACCGGTTGGCAGCGAATCTGACCACGCAACTTCGCGCAATTGCCGACGTCGCCACTGCCGTCACAAAAGGCGACTTGACCCGTTCGATTCACGTCGAGGCGCAAGGCGAAGTCGCGGCCGTCAAGGACAACATCAACGAGATGATCCGCAATCTGAAGGACACGACATTGCGGAATAAGGAGCAAGACTGGCTTAAAACCAATCTCGCCAAGTTCACCCGAATGCTGCAAGGCCAGCGAGATTTGTTAACGGTTGGCAAGCTGATTTTGTCGGAGCTAGCCCCGGTGGTTCCAGCTCAACAAGGGGTTTTCTACATGATGGATAAATCGGCGCGAGAACCGGAGCTCAAGCTTTTAGCGAGCTATGCTTGCCACGAACAGAGCGGGGTAAAAACGTTTTTCAAGCTGGGCGAGAGCCTGGTGGGACAAGCTGCACTGGAAAAACAACGGATTCTCCTAACTGATGCGCCCAGCGATTATGTGAAGGTAAGCTCCGCTTTGGGCGCGGCCCGTCCGATGAATATTGTGGTCCTGCCAATTTTGTTTGAGGGCGAGGTAAAAGCAGTCATGGAACTGTCATCGCTCGAGCGTTTCAACTCGACGCACCAGGCATTTCTCAATCAACTCACGGAAAGCATCGGTATCGTCCTTAACACAATTGAAGCAAACACCCGGACTGAGAACCTGCTCAAGCAATCTCAGTCACTCGCAGCAGAACTTCAGAATCGTCAGGAAGAGTTGCAGAAAACAAACTTGGAATTGGCTGAAAAAGCGCGCTCCAATCTGGCGAAGGAT
Organism: Candidatus Udaeobacter sp.; assembly: GCA_035694525.1. Taxonomy (GTDB): domain Bacteria; phylum Verrucomicrobiota; class Verrucomicrobiia; order Chthoniobacterales; family UBA10450; genus Udaeobacter. The sequence goes on from DASSFL010000030.1 coordinate 25,567, forward strand.
CAATTTCTCGCCATGCTCAGCCACGAGTTGCGCACACCCCTAACACCAGTGCTCGCGTCCGCGCTCGCACTGGAGAATGAGCCGGCATTGCCCGAGGGCGTTCACGAATCGCTGCGAATGATCCGGCGCAACGTGGAATTGGAAGCGCGATTGATTGATGATTTGCTCGACTTAACCCGCATAGATCGAGGTAAGGTTCAGCTCAATTTTGAAGTCGTCGACGCCCATACCCTTCTGCAGAGTGCTCTCGAGATTTGTCAGCCGGAAATCGACCGAAAACATCTGATGCATTCCCTGAATCTCGGGGCACCAAGAGTGCATTTGCAAGCAGATCCGGCGCGACTACAGCAAATCTTTTGGAATCTCATAAATAATGCGGTGAAATTCACACCGAGCGAAGGGCGGATTTCTATTTCCACGAGCAACGATTCCCACGGGCAGCTCCATGTTCAGATCGCAGATAGCGGCTTGGGAATTGAGCCGGAATCATTGCCGAAAATCTTCGATGCTTTTGAACAGGGCGGCCGCACACAGCTGGGCGGACTGGGTTTAGGTTTGGCAATCAGCAAAGCGCTTGTGGAAGCACACAAGGGAACAATCGCTGCGCAAAGCGCCGGTCGAGACAAAGGCTCCACGTTTACCCTCGTTTTTCCTACGTGCGAAAAAGTGGCGGCCCAAATCGCGCCAACTGTTTCACCCAAAGAATCGAAACACCAAGCTATGCGGATTCTGCTTGTCGAAGATCACGAAGACACAAATCGGTCGCTTACGAATTTGCTTAGGCGACGCGGTTATCAAGTGCAATCAGCCCTGAATTTTCATTCTGCGCTCGATTTGAGCGCTAAGGAGCAATTTGACGTGCTTATCAGCGATTTAGGGTTGCCCGATGGAAGCGGCATCGACCTAATGCAAACACTGCAATCCAAGCGCCCGGTTGTTGGCATCGCACTCACAGGCTTTGGCATGGAAGCCGACATTCGTAAGGGTCGCGAGGCGGGATTCCGCTACCACCTGGTTAAACCGATTGATCTCAACAAACTCGATTTGCTGATTCAGGAAAGCGCGAACATTTTGCCGCCCGAATAAACTCATCTGCTACCAGTCTTGGCCCACCCTGAAATGCGCCGGAACAACTGTCGAGGCATAGCCGCGGTTGCAAACGTTCACATCAGCTTGTGATCCGCCCGTTCGGCAAGGCTGAACAACGCAATTAAGGCGTACTACCACGCCGGCGAGTTCGAACCGTTGTAAGAACTGCCTGGACCTATGGCGTGAGTTTATAGACCACAGTGTGCACTGCTCTTCTTGTGCCCTTGACCACACTGTGCGCGACGTTCTTGGCTGTAATCGCACTACTCTTCGCCACGTTTTTCGCTGTTCTCGCAGGCCCTGCCTGAATCGCGCCAACGGAGATTGCAAACGCGAGAATGATCGAAAAGAACGCTTTCATAGTACTATATTATTCGTTTCTGATGGCTCGCATGCGCCTACCCGGCTGGCGTTGCGTGGGAGTCTTACTTTTTCGCTGTGCTGTAAAGCGAAGGCTGGGCCCGCCAGGATTCGAACCTGGGACCAAGGGATTATGAGTCCCCTGCTCTAACCGCTGAGCTACAGGCCCATTTACCTATTAACAACGGCGTTTCTTGCAGAGTCCAAAAGTCGTTCATTGACTTTATATTGACATTCCCAACCTGTTTGAGCATATTTCCGAACCATGAAAAGACCGAAGCTTCAAGTGCATGAATACCGCCATTCCAAAACGCATCCGTATTATCTCGATCTCCGGGCCTTCGGGCAAGGACGGAAGTTTTTCAAGACGAAGGCAGAAGCCGAAGCGGAACGCCTCAGGCAGATCACAATCCTGGCACGCCACGGACGCGAGGCGGTAGGTCTGCCATCTGAGGAACTCTCCGCGATCATCCAGTCCCGCAAAAAACTTGCGGCACACGGCCGGACACTCGCAGAAGCAGCAACTTTTTTTCTCGATTACTTGGAACGAATCCGCAGGTGCAATGTGAGCGTCGCTGAGCTTGCCCCTGAAGTGGTCGAAGCAAAGCGTAAGGATGGACGCGCACCGATGTACGTTGTGGACCTAAAAAAGCGTCTCGCGCGCTTCTGCGCTGACTTTGGGAGGCGCCCTATTGCCGGAATCACCGTTGAAGAATTAGACGACTGGTTGCGAGGCTTGGACTGCAGCCCAAAAACGCGAATGAATTTCCGTGCCAATGTCGGGGTACTGTTCAGCTATGCCGAACGCAGGCGCATGATCGACAGCAATCCTATTCTGCGAACTGCGCGCCCAAAATTGGCCGATCTTCCGCCAGAGATCTTCACGGTTGATAAGTTGTCGGCTTTACTCGGTGCCGCCGCAAAGCGCGCACCGGACGTGGTCCCGATGTTGGCAATCGGAGCGTTTGCCGGGGTCAGGGAGGCTGAGATAAAGCGGCTGGATTGGTCAGAGGTAGATCAAAAGCGCGGACACATCGAAATAAAATCCAGCAAAGCCAAGTCTGCGCGCCGCAGAATTATTGAGATCCAGCGCAACCTTCGCGAGTGGTTAAGACCTTACGCGCAACTGACCGGCGCAGTGGTACCGGCGAACTCTCGTAAAAAACTCGACCTGGTGCGCAAAGCCGCCAAGCTTGCGAGCTGGCCGAACAACGGGCTTCGACACGGCTACGCGAGTTACCGCCTGGCCGCAACTCATGATGCCCCTCGCGTTGCCTCGGAGTTAGGGCATACCAGCCCGCAGATGTTGTACTCGACGTATCGCGAGTTAGTCTTGCCAGAAGAGGCGCAGCGTTATTGGAAGCTTGTTCCGGACGTGAAGGCCGAGAATGTTGTTTCCTTTAGCGCCTAAGGCTTCACTCTCGTCTGTTAGGTCTGTGTTGGTGGCCATTGTGGAAAAAGATGAAAGTTTAGGTTTGCTATAACTGACATTATGGTATTAATAAAATATCTGCACTACTGTCCAGATCCTGAAAAAACGTTTCAGAGTTTGAGAGTAATGCGGGAAGCCGCTCACGCGGGCTAGCCGGTTAGTCGCTCCGGCATCAATTAGCCGACAAACCCAGAACCATCATAACCAGGATGCGTGGAGCATCTCTGGGATTGGTTCCCGAACCAGAGCAGCGATGCCAACAGCCCGGTAAATCCGGCGAGTCAGGGCTAGGGCGTTGATGTAGGCGTGGGGCTAGGCGTAGGAGCCGGGGTTGCGCCCGTCAGGGGATGCGGATACGTGTAAGGGGTGTATCCCGGCATCGGCGTGTCATTGAAAAAGTGAATGTTCTGCCAAATCGAAGGGAAGTTCGGCCCAAAATTGATGTGGTTCCCCAACTCGTCGATGTTGTTCCATGAATAACACGGCTCAACGACTTGGTTCCATCCCGGCGGAACAACCGGATTATATCCGCCACTTATCAGGGAATTGACTGCTCCGGCTCCGGGTTGATCCAGGGCAATATCAACTTTGCGAATCTCTAAGGAATCGCCAGCGGCAAACGAGGTAGCTGTCTCGCCGCCATATATCACGTTGTTAACATAAATCAGCGTGTTCGATGTGTTGGTGATAATTACGGTAAATGGAAGACTGCTACCGGCGGTCGTTCTGCCAAGCGTGTATCCTGCCCATTGATTCGTTGTCCAGTTGGCTCCAGTAACGGTTACGGTCTGGCCGGAGCTGGCGGCGGCGGATGTTCCTGTAAACGCTGCGGGAGTGATGTTCTTGTCCCAAGCGTTTGTTCCGTCAGCGCCACCCCACGGCGTAAATGCGTGGACACTCCTGAAGTTATTGAGTCCGTAAGTGGCAAGAGCACCCCAGTAACCTCTTATGGAGTTGTCATGAAACAGCACTCCGCCCGAACGTGAGCCGCCCAAGAATCTATTGCTGCTGTCACCGTTAAAAGTGTTGTTGTAAATTTCCATTGCCCGACACCCACGGGGTCGCCCCGTGCTTTCGGTTCCATGGTTATCAACCTCGTAACCGCCGTTA
>DASSFL010000031.1:0-9012 GCA_035694525.1 Candidatus Udaeobacter sp.
GACGAACCCTTTCTCTCCCTTGAATCGTTTGGACATTAGCGCGCCGACAGTGACCGAAACCATCGCGCCCAGATGGCTGACCATGGCAAGCTGGTTCTCCTGCGGCCGACCCCGATGGATGTTGCCGTCGCGACCGCGCATTGGGCCAAGGCGCGAACCGAGATAGGTGCGTGTGACGTCTAACAGTGGTTCGCCGAACGCGGATCGTCCTGCCTGGTCGCGAATCAACGGCGCGAAGATATCGCCCTTTTTCAAAAACAAACCGCACGCCACGCTCACCGCTTCCTGACCTTTCCCAATGTAGACACCGCCGGTGATCAGGCCGCCCCGATAGAGACTAACGAGTTTTTCCTCCAGCGTTCGCGCCAGGAGCATCCAGCGAAAGGCTTCGAGGAAGCGCTCGTGCGGCAGAGCCGTCTTTGGCTTTTTGGTTTTGGATTGGCGCTGCGCCGTCTGAAGCATCTGGCAATTTTACGCGAGATTGAGCAGCCCGCGCAAAAAAATTTTATGGCCGCCCGACTTACTCTCCAGGGAGCCACAAGCCGCCCGATAACTCCAAGCCAGCAGCCTGCGCCCCCCCAAGAGAGAAAATTACCGCGTCGCAAGCGCGAGGCGTTGTTGTCTGGGCTTCTGCTCTACGCCGGCAAACGTTTCGGTAGAGGCCTGGTGTGGCGCGGTCAATTTCATCCCTACCAGCTTGCTCACGCCACGCTCTTCCATCGTTACGCCGTACAGCACGTCGGCCTTGGCGATGGTGCGCTTGTTGTGCGTGATGATGATGAATTGACTCTGTTCTATAAATCGGTCCAGCACGCGGATAAACCGGTTGATGTTGCCCTCGTCCATGGCCGCGTCCACTTCGTCGAGAATGCAGAACGGACTTGGCCGCACCATGTAGATTGAGAACAGCAACGCCACGGCGACCATCGAGCGCTCGCCTCCGCTCAGCAGGGAAACGGTTTGCAATTGTTTCCCCGGGGGCTTGGCGCTGATTTCGATTCCGCAGTTAAGCGGATCGTTTTCATCGACCAAGGACAGGTCCGCGCGTCCCCCGCCGAAAAGCTCCAGGAACATTTCACGGAAGTTGATCCGTACCTGAGCAAAGGTTTCGCTAAACAACTTCCTCGTAGTCGAGTTGATCTGCGCAATCACGTCGAGCAATTCGCGACGCGAATTAGTGAGGTCATTATTTTGCGCTTCGAGAAATTTGTATCGCTCTTCCAACTCGTCGTACTCATGAACAGCATCCAGATTTACCGGGCCCATGTTGTCGAGCTGCGTCCGAAGATCCGCAACAAGCGCTTCGACATGTGGAGGGGCGAGCTCCGGCAAGCCCGGCGTCGCGGGAGTTCCGCCCTCCAGTTTGTCATTACGCTTCAGCTGCGCGCGCAACGTTTTTTGAAACGCCCATTGGTCAGGGCTAAATTCGCGCAGATTAATTTGATACCGGCGCGAAACGCGGTCAGTGAGATTGTCGATCTTCAACTGCAACTCTGCCTGGCGCACTTGTTCTTTCGAACGCGAATCGCGCAGGTCGTTTAAGGAGTTTCGAATTGTGCGCAGATTCGACTCCGCTTGATGCATTGTCGTCGAGAGCTCCCTGCGCTGTTCGGTGAGCGCGGCTAGTGCTCGCTCAAGGTCTGCGTGTTGTCCGGTTTGTTGCTCGATGGCGGATTCGGCTGTTCGTGATTCCTCCGCCTGCGTGGTCAGCCGCTTTTCAAAATTGGCGATCTCAGCCTGGCGCGCCGCGATTGCCTCTGCAAGCTCGGCTTCACGAGCGGTCATTGGCTGTCGCTGCGCGATAAGATAGTCGTAGCGCTGTCGCTGTGTGGCGACGATGAGACGCAATTCGTTCAGTTGCTCCGTTGCCTCGTCTTCGCGCTTCGCGACGTCATCCTGCGCGGCCTGAAGTAATTCTTGTTCCCCTTGGTTCGCTTCCAAAGTCGCTTGTTCCGCAGCCAGTTCGTCTTCCAGTTTTGCGATGCGTTCGTCTGCGGCCTGGATTTGTCGGGCCAACGTAGTTTGCTCAGAGCGAACCTGGGTCTGCTTCTGTTCGCCTTCCTGTAGTTCTCGCGTGAGGAAGTGAATTCGATTGTCGCAATCGGATTTTTCACGTTCTGCGGTTTCGTAACTCCGCCGGGCGTCTTCCAGCTCGCTGCTCGCTTTTTCCAGTGCTCCTCTGGCGTCGTTGCATTTTTTAAGCAGAGCGTCGCGTTGTTTACCGATCTCGGAACATTCCCTGTCCAGAGTCGACATTCGCGCTTTGCGTTCGAGTAGAGAATCTGCTGATGCTTCCCGGCTTCCACCAAACACAACTCCCTCGGTCGAAATCAATTCACCATCCAGCGTAGCAGCTGCGATTTCGCTGTGTTTTTTCTTGGCATTCAGCGCGTCCTCGAGGTTTTGAAAGATTGCGATGTTGTGAAGCAATTGAGCAACAAGCGGAGCGAGTGGCTCCGGCGCTTTCACTTTGTCGATTGCCCACCCGAGCGATTTCTCAGGAGCGCGCCTTCCATGCTCTTTTGCTATGCCATTGGCGAGTTGCGGAACGACCAACGCCGTCTGGCCGAGTTTCTTCTCCTTTAGAGCCGCAATAATTTCAGGCGCCAATTGTGCGTCGTTTAGGACAATCGCCTGCAAATTTCGGCCCAATCCCGCTTCGATTGCGTGGATGAAATTTTGATCCACATCGAGATTCGCTACGAGAGCGCCGGCCAGCGCGGGCTTGATTCGCGATCGGTCATGCAGGCCTTTGAGCACAGCCTGCGACCCTTGCGCAAGACCTTCGCCCTCCTCGTTAAGCTGGCGCAGAATTTCAAGCCGCGATTCTTTTTCTGCCTGTCCACGCTCAATTGCGGCGAGCTCTTTCTCCATGCTTGCGACAAGTTGCTGGTGCTGTCGCAGCTTCTCGCCGCCAGTCTGAACAGCGGCTCGACATTGATCGAGTTTGTTCTGCAGGTTCTCGGCCGTCGTGCGCACGGCGGCAATCTCGTCCTGGAGTCGTGTGCGGGCGGCCTCTATATTGGAAACCGCGGTATCTAAACCGCGCCGATTTTCCTCTGTCGTTTCACGGCGGATTTTAAGACCGGAAACCTCCTGCTCCAGTTCAGCGATACTGCTCTCAACTTCTGACGCCGTCTTGTGCAGCACCTCGAGTTTCGATTCGTGCGCGGTTCGCTCGCCGCGAAGTTCCGAGAGTCGGTCTGTAAATTTCTTTAGCTCTACTTCCTTGGCCTGCAGGAGCTCTCTCGTCTTTTCAATCAGCGCGTCTGCCTCTTGAATTTCCTTGCCTTGTTGCGCGCGTTTAGTTTCGCCAGCAGCAATATCGTTTCGAGAGCGTTCAACCAGTTCGTTCAATTCCTCGGACCGCTGCCGATTGAATTGGATTCGATTTCGGTGCGCGTTAATTTCGCTTTCAAGCCGCTGAAGTTCACTGCGGCTGCTCGCAATTTGCGAATCGATTTCTTCCAAGGCGCGGCGCTGCTCGGCCAGATCGTTTTCGCCTGCGTCGATTTTGGCGCGAGTGGAATCTTCTGATTCGCCAAGACGCGCAATCTCAGCCTGACAATGGGCGAGGTCACTTTCGAGCGCCTCCAGTTGCTTGCGCGAATAATGCGTATCAAGGACGCGAAGGTCGTCGTGCATTGCCTGATAACGCCGCGCTTTGCCCGCCTGCCGCTGTAACGAACCGATTTGGCGTTTTACCTCTTTAATGATGTCGCCGAGGCGCAGTAGATTTGCCTCGGTCGCGTCCAGCTTGCGCAGTGCCTCGCGTTTTTGCGTCTTGTATTTTGTGACTCCTGCTGCTTCCTCAAAAACTGTGCGTCGATCTTCGGGGCGCGAACTAAGGATCATATCGATCTTGCCCTGTTCCATCATTGAGTACGCAGCTCGCCCGATGCCCGTGTCGGCGAAGAGATTCTGGATGTCGCGCAGTCGACAGGACGTTTTGTTCAGCAGGTATTCGGAGTTGCCATCGCGATAGACGCGGCGAGTTACCCGGACGTCATGCCAGTCGATGCCGAGCTCGTCAGCGCAATCGGTGAAAGTCAGTGATACCTCTGCGAATCCTACCGGCTTGCGCGCCTCGCTGCCGTCGAAGATCACGTCAGCCATCTCGTCGCCGCGCAAAGATTTTGCAGATTGCTCGCCGAGTACCCAGCGCACCGCGTCCAGCACATTAGATTTTCCGCAACCGTTCGGGCCGACGATAGCGGTGATGCCTTCGTGAAAATTCAGGAGCGTTTTGTCGGCGAACGACTTAAAGCCGAGAAGCTCGAGCGATTCTAAATGCATGGTAGGCCAAACCTCGGGCCTCAGGACGTCAATACAGCAGGCGCAGAGGGGTTACAAGCGAAAAACACACAATTTGGAGCGTTTTCGATGGAGTCCGACCACAGGATCTTGGGTGTGGTGATTCCGTTGCTCGGTCGCGTAACATCGAGCCGGTGAAGGCGCTTGCGCACTCTCCTCGCCTCTTCCATTGAGATCAGGGGAGAGGATGAAGATGAGGGTTTGGGACAATCACCGGTCTGGGACTCGATCACCTTTCCCTCGTCCTTAGCCAAGGAGAGGTGTCCCGTTCCACGCACCGCGCTAAAAGTACCCGCCATTCGAAAAAACGACCCTTGGCCGCGAAGCTAGCGCGCACTCTTGCGTTAGACAACTGAATCACGCAGGATGCACCAATGCCTGATGAATCGACGCTGTCGATCCAACAAGCGGAGCGTGTCGATCATCAGTTGGTCCGCGGAATTGGAATTCCCGCGCTCACTGCAAATATTGTTAGTTCGACCATCGGTGCGGGAATTTTTGTGATCCCAGCGACGGTCGCGAGAGGTTTGGGACCCGCTGCGCCACTCGCATTTGTTTGTTGTGCGGTCGCGATGGTGTTGTTCGTTACTTGTTTCGCCATCGCCGGTAGCCGCGTGTCGTTGACCGGAGGTCTTTACGCATATGTCGAAGTCGCGTTTGGTCGTTACGTCGGCTTTCTCGCCGGCATGCTTTATTTTCTAACCGCGCTCGGCGCGGTTGCTGGCGTCGTGAACGTGCTCGCGACTTCAGTTGCGCTCGTCGTTCCATTCCTCGGGAGCCCCGTGATGCGCATTATCGTCATGCTCGCCGTTTACGGTTCTCTTGTACTAATCAACATCCGCGGTGTGCGCGAAGGTGCCGGTGCAGTCACCGTGATCACCGTGGCGAAGCTTCTGCCCCTGTTGCTGTTTGTCTGCGTGGGAATATTTTTTATTCACCCGCCGAACCTAGCCTGGAGCGGCTGGCCCGGCAGCAAGTCGCTAGGCGATGCCGTTATCCTGTTGATTTTTGCCTTCGTCGGAATCGAGGTGGCATTGATTCCGAGCGGTGAAGTGAAGAATCCCGCGCGCACGGTTCCGCGCTCCGCCTATCTCGCGCTTGTCATCACAACGGTCATTTACATCCTGATTCAAATCGTAGGGCAGGGGACACTCGGCGCCGATCTTGCGAACCATCCTGACGCGCCCCTCGCAGAATCCGCGTCGAAATTTCTCGGCAATTTAGGCCGCACAATCCTTCTGGCTGGAGCTACCATCTCGGCGTTTGGATTTGTGACGAGCGACATTCTGAGTTCACCGCGCATGATCTTTGCTTTCGGCCGGGATGGCGCGTTGCCGCAGTTTTTCGCGCACGTTCATCCGCGCTATCGGTCGCCAGACGTGGCGATCATCACTTACGCGACGCTTGCCTTTTTGCTGTCAATCAGCGGCACCTTTGAAAAGTTGGCGGTGCTTTCCAACGTCGCGGTGTTGTTGATGTATCTGCTTTGCTGCGCTGCCTGCTGGGTATTGGTGCAACGCGACGTGCGAGCCGATGGTGCTCAGCCCTTCAACTTTCCTGGAATGAGAATTGTGCCAGCGCTGGCGATTGTCGCGATTTTTTGGATCCTCACGTACGCGACGCTGTGGCAATTTGAAGTCAATGCAATCGTGTTGGCGCTCGCGTCAATTGTGTATCTGCTCCGCGGCCAACTCCGCGGAAATCGTAGGCAAACGGCGAAATCCGATTAGCTTGTGGCCATGCGTGAAAATTACCTCGAAGATTTTTATTCTTTCCTGCGCTTTCCAAGTATTTCGACTGACGACAAGTATGCCGAGAGGGTGGCCGAATGCGCGCACTGGCTGGTGAAAAGACTCACCAGCATTGGTCTGGAGACACAGCTTGTTCCTACGCGCGGGCATCCCATCGTCTGGGCGCGAAACAAACATCAGTCTGGACGTCGCACCGTTTTGATCTACGGGCATTACGACGTCCAACCGCCCGATCCTCTGGAGCTCTGGGATTCGCCGCCGTTCGAGCCCGTTCTAAAAAACGGTTACGTCTTTGCGCGCGGCGCGACAGACAACAAAGGCCAAATTCTTTCGCACATTCTCGGCATTCAGGAAACGATCGAACAAAATGGCGACCTGCCGGTGAATTTGCATCTGGTGATTGAAGGCGAAGAGGAGATCGGCAGCGCACACCTGGGCGGTTTTTTGCAGGAAAATCGAGATGCACTCAAAAGCGACGTAGCCGTCGTCTCCGACACCGGAATGATCGAGCGAGGCGTGCCGACACTCAGCTATGGTTTGCGTGGGGTGACCGCCCTCGAGATCAAAATCACTGGGCCAAAGATGGATTTGCATTCCGGCGTTTTTGGAGGCGCGGTCCAAAATCCAATCACAGCGCTGGCGCAATTGCTCGCAACGCTTCACGATCGCGAAGGCCGCGTGGCAATCGCCGGATTCTATGATCGGGTTAAGCCGTTGGAAAAGTGGGAGCGGGAAGCGTGGGGAAAACTTCCAGTTGATGGCGACAAACTGATCCTGAAGGAAACAGGCGTGCCGGAACTTTTCGGCGAAGCCGGCTACAATTCGCTGGAGCGCATCTGGGCGCGACCGACTGCTGAGATCAATGGGATTGGCGGAGGATATCAGGGACAAGGGACAAAAACAGTCATCGCCAGTCATGCGATGGCGAAACTGACGTTCCGTCTGGTTCCAGACCAGGAAGGCGATGAAATTTTAAAGCTGGCAAGAGCGCATTTACAAAAAAATCTACCAAAAGGCGTTACGATGGGAATTACTGACGGGCATAGCGGTCCGTGGTATCTCACGGATCCGCATTCAGTAATCGGCGAAGCGGCGCAGCGCGCATTGCGCGAAGCGTTCAACCGCGACGCCGCGCTGATCCGTGAAGGCGGCAGCATTCCCATTGTCTCACAATTCCGAGCCATTCTCGGTATCGAAACTCTGCTGATGGGACTCGCCCTACCTGATTGTCGCGCTCACTCGCCTAACGAAAATTTTCCTCTCGAAAATTTCGAGGGAGGGATTCGGCTCAACAAAGCGATTCTCCAGGAGCTCGCATAATGTCATGTCGACCGAAGTGGAGACATCTCTCGCCGCTTCAAAACGGGCGGTTAGAATAAGATCAGAGATTCCTCGACTTCGCTCGGAATGACATGCGGATAAGCACGTGTTTAGTGTTTTACGGTCCATGGCCGGTCTCAAATTTGTTGGACTGCTTTTGATCTTCGCACTGTTATTCGGTGCGATTGATACCGCGAATGCTGCCGAAAAATCATTAGGCACAAAGATTAAGAAAATTTTTGCGACACCAACGCCGCCTCCGGGCAAACATCGGAAGCGCTCAACGAAGAAACCGACACCCAGCCCATCGCCAACAGCTTCGCCAAAACATAAGAAGGTTTCACCGACTCCGTCTCCGACCGCCACGCCGAAGACAAAATCAAAGCGCAAAAAAGCGTCTCCCACGCCAACAGCGACTCCCGAAGAAAGCCCGGTCCCAAGTCCAGCTGAAACTCCAAGCCCTTCACGCTCGCCGCATCCCGGCGCAGAAAAGAAAGGCGCGCCGAACGTAACTCTTACGCCCGATCAGATTTTAGACTATGACAATTATTCTCCGAACGTGCGCCAAATCATCGCTGCAGGCTTGGAGCTGACAAAACAAAATTTAGGTTATAACTACGGCTCCGCGGATCCCGCGAATGGTGGCATGGATTGCTCCGGTTTTATTTATTATCTTCTCAACCAAAATGGGTTCAAAGACGTGCCGCGCGATTCGAGCCAGCAATATATCTGGGTGCGCAAGGCTGGAAATTTCAATGCGGTCTTGAGCCGCAAGGAGGATACGTTCGAGCTCGATGCTCTTAAACCAGGCGACTTACTCTTTTGGAGCGGCACTTACAACATCGATCGCGATCCGCCCATCACGCACACGATGGTTTATCTGGGCCGCGAAAAACGAACCAAAAAGCGTGTCATGGTCGGGTCGAGTGATGGTCGCACGTACGATGGGAAACAGCGCTTTGGCGTTAGCGTTTTCGATTTCAAAATGCCGCCGCCACCCAACAGTGGCGACGCCAAAATCAGCCCGGCCTTTGTCGGCTATGGGCGGATCCCGGGTTTAAGCGAGGATTGAGGCTCTTTTAATATGCTGCCGTTATCCGGAAAGTGGGCCAGCAAACTAGCCGCAGAACCTGAGACAGGAATGGGCTATCAAATTGCTTCTATTGTTTTGAAAGACGGCAAGAGATTCGATCGGGTTGTTGTTGTCGATGGAAATCTTACGCGGGTCAGAGGTGTTGAAGGCATCCCATTTTCGGAGGATCAAATTGAACAGATAATTGTAACGCACGACAAATGTGATTTTAACGACACAGCGTGAATCCACGGTATCGTCGCTGGGAAATCTGGGACAAACTTCAGTTTTCGCTCGGGAGACTGGACTCCGGACTTAGAGGAAAGGTGACTCTATTGTTCATTCTCGGTTTGCGTGGGACTCGGGGACGTTTTCACTTCTGGGACGGCTGAAGCGTGAACCTGAAACCCACGGACGCGGCGTTCGTATCCTACGAATGCAAACACAATTAGAGCAAACATCACGATCAGGACGACGCGCTGCTCATTTTTCGAGAGTTCAAAAATCCGGAACAAGCCTTTCATTTTTGGGCGTAACGAATTGCATCTTTTATTC
>DASSFL010000032.1:0-1913 GCA_035694525.1 Candidatus Udaeobacter sp.
GGAACAGGTGCGGGCCTCACTCAGGAACAACTCGCGTCCTGGGTTTTTGGCGTGTTCTTTGTCAATGGCGCAATCACGCTTGTGATGAGTTGGATCTATAGTCAGCCTTTATGCTTCTTCTGGACTATTCCAGGCACTGTCCTGGTTGGGTCATCGCTCCATCATCTCTCGTTTCCCGAAGTCATAGGAGCGTTGTGTTTGTTGCAGCGCATGAGTCTGCATCTGGCCCTAGTACTACTGAGTCAGAAAAGTGTCTGATTCAAAAGATCGCGGGCGAGGTCCTGTGAGAATCAGTTACCGGTTGAGATTCAGGCATCGGCAACGGGGGCTGATATGGATCTTCGGACATCCGGCGGCAGTGAATCGCGATTTTCGGCTTTTGTCGAGAAACTTGTGAGTGTGATCGGACATGCGGACCGGGCCCGGCCGTTGTTTGATTATTGCATCGGCCTAATCATGCCGGGGGAGCGTAAAAGCGTTGAGCCTATGGCAGCGGTAACGGCACCTGATCGGACGGCGGCGCAGCATCAGTCGCTGCTGCACTTCGTCGGCCAATCGCCTTGGTCTGACGAGGGTGTTTTGGCCAAAGTGGGTGAGATGGTACTGCCGGCGATAGAGCGCCATGGACCGATCGAAGCGTGGATCATCGATGACACCGGTTTTCCCAAGAAGGGAGCGCACTCGGTCGGTGTGGCGCGTCAATATTGCGGGCAGCTCGGCAAGCAGGATAACTGCCAAGTCGCGGTATCCCTGTCGCTTGCCAATCACCACGCCAGTCTGCCGGCAATGTATCGTCTCTATCTGCCGCAGGAATGGGCGGCAGATAAGAAACGTCGGCGCAAAGCGGGCGTGCCCAAGGAGATCAGCTTTAAGACTAAGCCAGAGATCGCGCTTGAGCAGATCGAAGCAGCCTGCAGAGCCGGGTTTCCTCGCGGCGTGGTGCTGATGGATGCCGGATATGGCTGCAACACGGACCTGCGGACCAGCATCAGCACGTTGGCGTTGACCTATGTGGCTGGTATCTTGCCAAACACCACGGTGTGGACATCCGACACGGCGCCGCTACCGCCGAAAAAATGGTCGGGCAAAGGGCGACCACCAACGCTGCTGCGCCGCGACCACAAGCATCAACCGATTTCGGTCAAGGAGCTTGCTCTTTGCCTTCCTAAGCGGGTCTGGCGCACGTTCAAGTGGCGAGAGGGTGCGGCCGAGCGGCTATCGTCGCGCTTCGCTCGCGCGCGCGTTTGCGTCGCGCATCGAGATTACCAACTCACCGAAAGCCGACCGGAAGAATGGCTTTTGATCGAATGGCCAGAAGGTGAGGACGAGCCGACCAAATACTGGCTTTCAACGTTGCCGGAAACGATCACTTTTGGAAGGCTAGTCGATCTAACCAAGCTGCGCTGGCGCATCGAGCGCGATTATCAGGATCTCAAACAAGAGGTCGGGCTCGGGCATTTCGAAGGGCGAGGTTGGCGTGGCTTCCACCACCACGCTACGCTGTGCATCGCAGCCTACGGATTCCTGGTCTCCGAGAGGGAGACGATTCCCCCCTCGGGATCTCGTTCCACCAGGCCGTTCAAGAGACTTGCGGTTTCCAACGGTTACCGACCCAGAGGCTCCGCTGCTGCGACCCGAACGTCACATCCCGAACTCGATTGCGACGATGCGGCGAAGACTGATCGTTGCCATCGTCCGGAACCTCTCACGCTGTCCCTGTTGCATTCGCCCGATCAAACAGACGAAGCGTCTTCTTTTGTGACGCAGTAAGACTAGGAGCCTGTCCGAGTAGTCGCAAATTTCGGAATCGTGGAGAATGAGATTCTCGCTTGCATGCGTCTCAACGGCTCCGATGGAAGTGTCGACTCCGAATGGCAGACTTCGGCGAATTATATTCTCGTCGAGGTCGGCCA
>DASSFL010000033.1:0-13004 GCA_035694525.1 Candidatus Udaeobacter sp.
CCAACGCCTCACCCGCCTGCTCCGCAGAGTTGGTTGTTCGGGCGTGGGCATACGAGTAAGTGAATACAAGGCGACGTCGTTTGGTCGCCCTTAGCGTGCGCCGAATAAACCTTTGAACGCTTTCCAAAGAGTTCGGCCCGCTTTCGGCGGCCCTGCGCGCGCGACGAGGACGGGAACATTCGCACGATTCAAAATGCTGCGGGTCAGATCGCCCATGATGTAATGCCCGAGCAGACCACGTGCCTGCGAGGTGCCGGTGACGATTAAATCGTAATCGCCTGCGCGCACTTCTTCGAAAACTTGATCGATTACAATGCCATGCCGAAGGCGCACTTCAGCTGGAACAGCAAGGCGTTCGAGCTCTCTTTTTTGTCGAAGCAAATTTATCCCGAGCTCCGATTTGGATTCCAGCAATTGATTAACGTTCTCCTCTAACTGTACCAGATTGACAAAGATAGCCGGTGGTTCGGCCATGACATGCAGAAGAGTTACAGAGGCTCCCACTGCGGCCGCGATCTCGCAGGTGAATCGCACAGCTTGTTCGATGAATTCCTTTCCGCCTGTACAGACGAGAAACCGTTTCAACTCTTTGCGCTCACCGATCGCCACCAGCACTGGTGGCTGTATCGCTTTGATGACTTCGTATGTTCTTTCGGAGCGCCAATAATGTCCGCTTGTTCCAGTCCACCGCGCGCCAACAAGAACGAGATCGTAGCTGATGCTTGATGTTTGATCGAGAATCTGGCGTACCGGTTCGCCTGCGCGTACGACAATATCCGGTTGCGCATTTTGTGTCCGGAGGGATCGCGCTTGTCTTTCGAGCGCTTCACGCAGCGGTTGTTCATCGCTCGACTTCTCGACGATCCCAAGAAGAGTGATTTCAGCTTTTAACGGACCGGCTAGTAACGCTGCCAGTTCGATCGCATTTTCGGACGCCGGCATCCCGTCGCTGCAAATCAAAATCTTCATTGCACTTACAATTTATGGCCGCTGAACATGGTGTAGATGACAATGGCCGCGCCGATCAGCGGCAATGGGACGAAAGCGAGCCGAATCTTAGGACCGGCAAAGTATTGCGTGGAGATAGCGCCGATCTGCGCGCCAATGGCCGCGCCGGTGTGCATAACCAGCGCGATCAAAATGTCCACATTGCCTTTCACTGCGTGACTGAATGTGCCGTAACTGGCCGAGATGATGATTTCGAAAAGATCAGTGCCCACTGCGAGATGCGTGGGAACTCCCAGCACGTAGACCATGGACGGCATGCGAATGTAACCGGCGCCGCCGCCGAGAAAGCCGCTGAATACTCCGCCGACGAAAGCCACCAAAAGAATTATCCAAAGTGAAATTTCCTTTATCCCAGATGCCGGGAGGGAAATCATGGGCCAAATTTTGAGCCGTTGAATCGCACGCGTGACAGGGCCGAATGCCGAATGATCCTTTTTTGATTTGCCGCCTTTTGCAGCGCCGCGCGACGATCGTCCCTCTGACGACGACAAGGTCTTTCGGCTTTCCCAGATCATGAAAGTCGAAATGCTTACATAGACGACGATGGAGACAATGCTTACCACAAAATTGACATTCCCAGCGCGTTTCAGCATCTGAATCGCCTGCGCGCCGACCTCTGCGCCACCGATCGTTCCCAGGGCCATGATCAGTCCGAGACGTAGATCGACGTTTCCCATGGCGCGGTGCCTTCTTACGGCTACGACTGATTTTCCAACGATGTGCGCCAAATCCGTGCCGACTGCGAAATTCCAGTCCAACCCGGCGAGGCGCAGAGCGGGCCCTGCGATGAAACTCCCGCCGACTCCGAAGAAGCCGCCAAGAATACCGATAAGAAATCCGACCGTCACCAGGTAGATAGGGCTGATGTGCGCCCCGGAAATTGGAAAAAACATAGGTTTACTCGGAGCGGCCTCGAATCAGGCGGATCAGAAAAGTGGTCAGACTTTCAAGGAGAACGGCCTGACCGACGATCAACAAAATCGCCAGTCCGGCGTAGAGATATCGATGATGAATTTCGAGCAGATACAACCATTGTCCCAGGAAATGGAGCACCAGGAAAAAGTAGGCGACGATAAGAAACGCGTAGATTACGAGCTCAATCGCAAAAGCTCGCACAGTCTTGACGGTTTCCTTTTTCATCAGAAGCGGTTGATGCGCTATCTCTTAACGTGTCAGCGGCATCTGGTGGTTGCGTGGAATCGCTGTAAGGCGCAAATTGTTTGCGCTGCGAGCGTTTCTTTCTAGCGTTCCACTCACTTTACGGGGAAAAATATGGCCGATGTCGCGAACAAATACGCCGAAAACGTACCGGGCAAATTCTATGTCGATGATCAATGCATCGATTGCGATTTGTGCCGCGAAACCGCGCCTGCCAATTTCAAGAGGAACGACGACGGCGGCCACTCGTATGTCTATAAACAACCGGAGACGCCGGAAGAAGAAGGACTTTGCAAAGAGGCAATGGAAGGTTGCCCGGTCGAAGCGATCGGCAACGACGGCGCGTGATCCTGTCGCGGCGGTCTATGACCGTCGAATTCCATGGGCAAATATGATCGTCGGCGCTCACACAGCGCCGTTTCAGTTCCCGTAGCGCTAAGCGTCGCGGGTTCCGACAGCAGCGCCGGCGCTGGCATTCAGGCCGACATTAAGACATTTTCCGCGCGCGGTGTCTATGGATTGACCGCCGTGACCTGCGTCGTCGCGGAAATTCCTGGAAAAGTTTCACGGATCGAGCCGGTCAGCGCAAAGATTGTTAGCGAGCAAATCGAAGTGCTCGCAAAAAGTTTTCCGATCGCTGCGATCAAGACTGGTCTGCTTTGCTCCGCGGAAATCGTGTCCGCCGTAGCGAAGAGGATACTGGACCTGGAGAAGATGTCTGCTCCACGGATTCCGCTGGTGGTCGATCCGGTCTTTGTAGCAACGAGTGGCGATCCTCTTCTTGATCCAGCGGCTATCGAGACTTATGAGAAAGAATTGTTCCCCCTCGCGAGCTTAATTACGCCAAATCTCGATGAAGCGGGGCGTTTGCTTGGAACGAAAATTAAAGATCGGCAATCGATGCAAGATTCCGGAAAAGAGTTGGAGAACAGATTCGGAACCGGAATCCTTCTGAAAGGCGGTCATCTGGCGGGTGAACGCGCTGTCGATCTTCTATTTACCAACGGGAAAGTTGTCGAATTCTCAGCGCTGTTCGCACATGGGGTCGCGACCCATGGTACCGGCTGCACATATTCGGCGGCGATCACGGCCGGTCTTGCCAAAGGGCTCTCCCTCAAAGAGGCGATCAGTGAGGCCAAGAAATTCGTGACCGGAGCGATCCGCAATCATTTCCAATGGGGCAAGCTTCACGCGCTTCGTCATTCGATATGACTTGGTACGGCGAGTCGGAGCCGGACTGGCATTAGCGGGCTCGCCGGAGACGCGGAACGGACGGCTAGGCGATCCGTCCCTACCCATACGTGCCGACTTTAGGTCCTATCGACGTCGTCTTTCCTCTCCCAGCGCTTTAACTCCATCGCTTCGAGTGCAGCCGTAGTTTCCGCCTGTTTCTTGCTGCGGCCGCTCCCCTGGCCGAGAACGATTCCTTCCCAGACAACTTGTGAAACGAACATTTTCTCGTGCTCAGGCCCGCTTTGCGAAACCAATTCATAGACCGGACTACGCGGCGAGATGCTTTGCAACAACTCCTGAAGCTGGCCCTTGGGGTTGATGTCCACTGGTGTTTCCGCCAGTTGTTCGAGATCGCTGCGAGTTTGCGTCAAGATGAACTCTTTCGCTGCTTCGAGACCGCCGTCGAGGTAAATGGCACCGATGAGCGCCTCAAACGCGTCTGCCAATGTGGACGTGCGTCCCCGGCCGCCACTGCTTTCTTCGCCGCGCCCCATCAAAATGTAACGTCCCAAGTCCAGCGCAGCAGCATGCGCCCGCAACGCTTCACGAGAAACCAGCCGCGAACGTAGTTTCGTTAGTTGACCTTCGGCTTCGGCTCGAAAATGGCCAAACAGATACTCAGTGATGACAAGCTGGAGAACGGCGTCGCCCAAAAATTCCAGACGCTGATAATCAAAATGATAGCGTTGCGCCTCGTGACCAAGGCTCGGGTGGGTGAGCGCCTCCGCGAGCAAAAGTGAGTTCCGGAATTTGTAGCCGATGCGTTCTTCGAGTGGTGTCACTGCTTTGTCATTCTGAGCGAAACCGAAAAATCTCTCAACTCAGTATAACGGCTACGGATTGCCCGGCCAGAATAAGCCCCGGCAGCAATTGCAAAACTAAGGGGGCAACCAGATCGTCAAAGACGCAGTCCGCTATCGTTTCTGATAAACCTCAAGCGAGGTGACTACATCCAACGCGCGCTGCAACACCGGATCGTGGGTTGAGGGCTTTTCCGGCGAGCGGCCGCGGCGTTGCTGCGCCGCCTCAGCGGCTTCAACTTCGGGATTTGTCCCCGCTAAAAGCGCCGCCTCGTTCATGTGCGGACGGGCGCCTTCGTAAACAAACGGGCCCATTCCTTTTTCGCTGCTCAGTTGGAAAATTTGCCGCTTGTCTCCCATCGACATATCGACGGGCAAATCTGGTTTTATTCCCTCTGGAAACAGCGGGCGACCGTCTGGGGAAATCATTTCCGCGACCGCAACGCGCAAAATTTTGCCGCTCGGTAGCGGTAAATCGGAGTATTCAGCTGCGCGACCCGCGGTCACCTGCCCGATCAGCAGGGCCTTGTTGTAAAATCGCAGGGCCGCAGCGATCGCCTCGGCCGCACCAACCGTATCGCCATCGGTGAGTACCATGACCAGACCGCGAAATGCCGGATCACGATCAGAACTAAACGCGCGGTCCTGATGTCCCACCGGTTTGCGCAGAGCAAAAAGCGTTTTGCCTTTGGGACAAAACCGCTTTGCGAATTCGGCGGCCAGCGGCAAATCGGTCGTTGCCGGACTGGCGCGAAGGTCCACAATGAGCGCGTTGACGTTTTTTGCGGCGAAATTGGCGACGCTTTTGTCCAACGCCTGAAGGTTCGCTGCGTTTAATGGGCCGACCCGCACATATCCGATGTGCCCCCCGATAATCTCGCTGTAAAAGACGGTGGGCGTTTCCGCCGGCGCATTCTCCTTCCCGGGCAAGAGCATTACGCCACGCGGCAGCCTGATTATCAGCCCCTCAACAGTCGCCCGATTCAACTCGGTATCGGTGATCGCTTCCGGATTTGTGAAATTACTTTTTAATAGCGTGATGACTGCCTGGAGGTCGGGCGGGCCTAACGAATTGACCAGGTCTTCAGTGGTCGGGCTTCCCGAGGGCGAAGGCGATGCGAGCGCAGATGGCCTTGCCGAAGCGGCGGGCCTGCTTGGGGGGACCACAGCCGGCGGCGGAGTTTGCGCCAGCGCATTTATCGCCAGACAGAAGCTAATGAAGGACAACGACGTGAATTGAGACATTGAAAACAGATGCCGACCTATAACGCATTTTCTGATTGCGCGAAAATTCGAATTCGAATATCGAATTTAGAGTTCTCTCAGTTGATTACACCCAGAGCAATGTCGTGCCGGTAGTGGCAGTTTTCGAAATGAATGCGGGAGACAGCCTCGTATGCGCGTGCGCGTGCGGCTTCGAGCGTTGATCCAACCGCGGTCACCGCGAGAACGCGACCGCCAGCAGTCTTAACTTCTCCGTCGGCGCGTTTGGTTCCGGCGTGGAAAACCTGGACATCTTCGAGCTTTCTCGCGTCATCGAGACCCGAAACTGTTTTTCCAGTTTCGTATTTCCCAGGGTAACCACCAGAGGCGAGCACCACCGTGACGGTAGCGCGTCTATCCCATTCAATCGCACACTTGCCAAGATTTCCGTCAATCGTCGCTTCCAACAGCGGCAGCAAATCGGATTTCATCCGGGGCAAAAGCGCCTGAGTTTCCGGGTCGCCGAAACGGCAATTGAATTCCAGCACGCGGGAGCCATCTCTGGTAATTATCAAGCCCGGATAAAGAAGTCCGCGAAAGATGATTCCCTCTTGCAGGAGACCGCGTAGCAGCGGCTGCATAATTTCCGTCTCGAATTGCAATTGCAGCTTGTCGTTCCAATTATTGGCAGGGCTGAACGCACCCATCCCGCCAGTATTCGGGCCCTGGTCGCCGTCCAGCGCGCGCTTGTGATCGCGCGCCGATGCCAGCAGGCGATAACTGCTTCCCTCTACAAGGGCGTGAAGAGAACATTCTGTTCCGCGTAAGAAATCCTCGATCACGATTCGTCGACCTGCGTCGCCAAAGCGGCCCTGGGTCATCATCTCATCGATCGCGGATCTCGCCGCGGCGGCGTCAGAGGCAATGATTACTCCTTTTCCCAGAGCAAGGCCGTCTGCTTTGATCACAACGGGAAATTTCAGTCGCTCGCAGTAATCCAACGCTTCGCTGCTGTCGGTAAACGTCCTTGCTTCGGCGGTAGGTATTTTCTGAGCGCGCATCAGCTCTTTTGCGAAAATTTTTGAGGCCTCAATGCGCGCCGCCGATTTCGTCGGGCCAAACGCGCGCAATTTTTCAGCAGCAAAAAGATCCACGATCCCAGCGGCAAGAGGATCGTCCGGACCGACCACCGTCAGGTCCATGCGATTTTCCCTGGCGAACCGAACCAGCGCCTTCAGATCACCAGAGGAAATTGCAACATTTTCAGCAATCTCCGCAGTGCCCGCGTTCCCAGGAGCACAAAAAATACGCTCGGCATCTGGAGATCGTCCTAATTTCCACGCAAGAGCATGTTCACGGCCACCGCTACCAATAACCAGAATCTTCATGGCGAACTGCTTTGACTGTAGAGGTAGCTGAGTCGGCTGCAACGCTGTCGAAAATTACGGGTAACAACTCTGTTACCATAATGAGTCCTGATCGTGTCGCAGCACCTCACGTCAACGCGTGTTGCCCGACGAGTGACTCGGCTAGATCTCGATGTAAATCAGTCAACGCAAAGCCGTCTCGATACAATCACCGACCGTCGCACTCTCGGCGCCACGGCCATTTCGGATTGGTAACAAGGTTGTTACGACTCTCTGCTTGATGCAACGAACTCTCGCGTTATGAGACCTTGGAAATAAACGAAGAGAGGCATCTATGGAAATGAGCAGCTGTAAACGTTGCCGATTCAACGCTTACTTCCATGCGATCTGTGCGACGGCAATAATATTGGTCTTTGTCGTCAGTGGACGGACGGTGCTAGCAGTCGATGGAGACCTTGATCCAACATTCGGGACCGACGGCAAAGTGCTGACCGATTTCGATCGTAGCACCGACATCGCTTACGCCGTGGCGATCCAGGCCGATGGCAAGTTAGTCGTGGTAGGCACAACCTATCAAGACAATGATTTTTCGGATGAGGACTTCGCTGTTGCTCGATACAATCCGGATGGCACGCTGGACAAAACTTTCGGTGCTGGCGGCAAGGTGCAAACCGATTTTCCCGGTTTGGCTGCGGTGGCGTCATCGGTGGTCGTTCAACCTGACGGCAAGATCGTGGTCGCCGGAGGAGCCTTTCTGCTCTTTACATTTGCCGGCGACTTCAAAGTCGCACGCTATAACCCGGATGGGTCGCTCGATACCTCCTTTGGGAACGGCGGCATCGTGACAACGACTTTTCCCGAAGGTAGTTACGCGTTCGACGTGGCCTTGCAGGCTGACAGCAAGATCATTGCCGCCGGGACCGTCTTCGTAGATTTCAATCCTGGTGAATCTTCCAATACCGATTTTGCGCTGGCGCGTTACAACCCAGATGGAAGCCCTGACGCCGCATTTGGCAATGGCGGCCAGGTTTCAACCGATTTTCTCGGTTTGGAAGACGATGCCTTTTCGGTCTTGATCCAACCCGACGGAAAGATTGTCGCGGTCGGCTCCGCCAATGATCCCGCGACTTTCTACGACTTCGCCGCGGTGCGTTATCTCAGTAATGGCACCCTTGATACGACATTCGGCGTGGCTGGAAAACTGCACACCGACTTCGGCGATCAAAACTTTGATCGCCCGCGCTCGGCCGCGCTTCAGCCCGATGGCCGGATTGTCGCTGCTGGATTCGCTATCTCTCAAAACGGAGGAGTCCAGAATTTCGCTGTCGCGCGATATACTTCCAACGGAGTTCTCGATACTAGCTTCGGTACCGACGGAATAACGCAGATCGATTTCGGCAGCTGTTGCCAGAGCGCCAACAAAGTTCTTCTGCAGCCAAATGGCGAAATTATCACTATCGGCTATGCGAACACGGAAGGACCCGATTCCGACTTCTTGCTGGCGCGTTTGACCTCAGAGGGGTCGCTTGATCCGACCTTTGGCGCCGGAGGCAAAGTGCGGACTTCGTTTGGTGATCTCAATGGCGGAGCCAACGGCGCCGTTTTTCAGCCCGATGGGAAGATTGTAGCTGTCGGTTTCCAAGCGACCGGCCTCGAGCAGTTCGCTGACTTTGCACTTGCCCGCTACCTCGACGGCCAAGGTCCTCCACCGCCGACGCCCACACCCACTCCTACACCTATAGCAACGCCCACGGTTACACCTAGCGCGACACCTACTCCTACCCCTACCGCAACACCTAGCGTAACACCTGGACAGACCCCGCGACCACGACCGACGCCGCGGCATCGCCCGACGCCACCACCACGGCCATAGCACGCTAAGGCACAAACTCTCTTACTGGAGGAGCAAAACCAGTGGTAGGGATGCCGCAATGCGGCGTCCCTACCCACACTGTCACTCTGATCGCGATTCGACTGGTAAGATCGACAACTCCAATTTCTCGGTGTGGCGAATGACTGTCAGCTTGGCGTTCACGCCAATTTGTTCGCCGACTAAAATCTTGTGCAAATGGTGCACGCTCCCAATGGGCTGATCGTTGAATGCAATAAGCAGATCGCCCTCGCGCAATCCGGCGCCCTCGGCGGGACTATTCTTCTCGACTGAAACAACGAGGACAGCCGTCTCGAGAGGCAAACCATAAAATCGGACGATCCGCCGGTGAATTGGCACGTTTTGCCCAGCCACGCCGATATAACCACGGCGGATACGTCCATCGCGGATCAGCCATCCTGCGACTAGTTTGGCCGTGTTACTGCCGATCGCGAAACAGATGCCTTGCGCCGGTCGAATCATTGCCGTGTTTACGCCCACCACCTCGCCAGCCGAATTAACCAGTGGTCCACCGGAGTTTCCCGGATTCAACGCGGCATCGGTCTGAATAATGTTGTCAATTAATCGGCCTGACTGCGCGTGCATCGAGCGACCGAGTGCGCTGATTACGCCCGCAGTGACGCTCGCCTGAAAGCCGAGAGGATTTCCGATCGCGATCACTAGTTGGCCAACGCGCAAATTTTCGGAGTCGGCCAGACGCACATGGACAAGCTGCGGCGCATCAATTCGAATGACTGCGAGATCGGTGTCTGGATCATCGCCTGTTAATTGCGCCGGATATTCGCGTCCATCGGGCAAATTCACAGTAATAGAATTCGCCGAGTGCACGACGTGGCTATTAGTGAGGATGAATCCGTCAGGCGTGATGATGAAACCCGAGCCGTTGCCGCTGAGTTCGCGTGTTCCACGCGGGAGGCTCATGCGTTGTTTTACATCGATGTTCACAACGGCAGGGGCGACACGCGCGACTGCACTGACTACGGTGCGCGAATACGCATCGAACAAGACGGAATCGTCCTGATCTGCTGCCACCTCGACGTCCTTACTCGTCTGCGATGGAGCCCCAGCCTGCCCCTCGTTTAAGAGGAAATCGATCGGGGCAACGTTTTCCTTGGTGAGAGAATCAATGGTCATAGTTAAATTTCGGACAGGCAAACCAACAGTCAACTACACATCGTTTCGATCTAAATATACCTTCTCGGGTGTTACTCTCTCCTTGCGCGTCGACGGGAATTGTTTTACACACGAGCGTGGCAAAAGTGTCGTCCGCCCCTTCCGTTCTGGATGCGCAGTGTCCGTCCCGGCTGGTGCTCGACCGAATTGCTGACAAATGGGCAGCTCTCATCATCCAGATTCTGGCGCGCGGAACGATGCGTTATGCTGCGTTACAGCGTGAGATCGGGGGCATTTCGCAAAAAATGCTGACGCAGACGTTACGCAGCCTCGAGCGCGACGGCCTGGTGCAGCGCACGGTTCATCCCGTTGTGCCTCCCAAGGTGGAGTACTCTCTCACGAGACTGGGCCGAACGCTGATTGAACCGTTGCACGCGCTTTGTCGCTGGTCGGAAAAACATCTCGCTGAGCTTCAGGCGAATCGCGCGCGGGCAACGCAGGCCGTTCTGGAGTAGTGGAGTATTGGGCTGCTGCGGTAGTGAAATTCCATCCCTCTCAGAGCTGATATGCACCAAGCGGAAATCATTGTGCTGCTGTTCGGCGCTGTAGCGGTCCTGGCCGTGGTCGCGTGTAAACTCAGGCTGCCGTACCCCATTGTGCTGGTGATCAGCGGACTTGCCCTGAGTTTCGTGCCGCGATTGCCGGAGGTGAAACTCAATCCCGACACCGTCTTCTACTTCATTCTCCCGGCACTTATTTATCCGGCGGCGTTGTTCACATCGTGGCGTGATTTTCGGCGTAATCTGCGGACGATACTCCTGCTTGCTATCGGCCTGGTGCTGACGACGATGGTTGCGGTTGCCTGGATTGCACACGCGGTTGTGCCGGGACTTCCCTGGGCGGCTGCTTTTGCGCTTGGAGCGATTGTCTCGCCGCCGGACGCGATTGCAGCCACAGCAATCATTCGCCGGCTTGGCGTGCCGCATCGTATTGATGCAATTCTCGAGGGCGAGAGCTTGGTGAATGACGCCACTGCGCTGGTCGCCCTACAGTTCGCGATTGGGGCGCTTGTTACGGGTAGTTTCTCGCCCGGTTATGCGGCCGCCCGCTTTGTCTGGGCAGCGCTTGCTGGCATCGGATTCGGGTTGCTTGTCGGCGTGGTAATACGCTGGGTACAAAGCCATCTCGACGATCCCCCAATCCAGATCACAATTTCTTTGGTCACTCCATTCATCGCGTATCTGCCAGCCGAACGTCTGCATGCCTCGGGCGTCCTGGCTACGGTGGCCGCCGGGATCTTTCTTGGCTGGCATTCGCCGCTGATGGTCAGCGCCCGAACCCGGCTCCAGGTTTATGCATTTTGGGAAACGGTCATGTTTCTTCTCAATGGTTTCGTTTTTATTGTTATCGGCCTGCAACTTCCAGGAATCCTGCACACCCTGAATCGGGAATCGCTTACCGGCGCGGTCGTCAGTGCGATCATTATCTGCGCCGCCGTCATTTTAGTCCGTTTTGCGTGGGTGATACCGGCGGCCTATCTGCCCCGTCTGCTCAGCAGCAAACTTCGGATGCGCGATCCGATTCCCTCGTGGCAAAATATTATCATCGTCAGTTGGGCAGGCATGCGGGGCGTTGTCTCGCTGGCGGCGGCGTTCGCGTTGCCACTGGCGTTAACTGATGGCAGTTCATTTCCAGGCCGCGATTACATCTTGTTCTTCGCCTTCTCAGTGATCTTCACCACTCTGATACTTCAGGGTTTGACGTTACCGCTTTTGATTCGGAAACTTGGAATCACACATGACGAGGAGGCAGATGAAGAGGAACGCCGGGCCCGCCTGGAAGCAAACAACGCCGCAATTGAATTGCTCGAGGAGCTGCGTGCCAACGGGAAGTTTTCGCCCGACGCAGTGGCTCGATTGCGCGCGGAATACGACGAACGCGTGGAGCAACTGCAACTTTGCGCCGAGAACCCTGACGATTGCCGCGGCGAAATCGCGACGCCGCAATATCAGCGTTTGCAACGCAAGGCGCTCCGCGTTGAAAGGCAGACCATCATCCGTTTGCGAAACGAACGCGTGATTAACGACGACGCGTTGCGACGTATTCAGCGTGACCTCGACCTGGCCGAAACGCGCCTGACAGAAAGTTAAAACTGGTAAGTTTTCGTAAGGCAAACACAGACGGTCACAATCGCGGCTGGCAGTTAAACTCCGGACTTAACACTTAAGACTTCCCGCACTAAAAACCGTATCGAGCCGGCCAATCCCTGGCTGGGCCGCCCAGTCGCGCTGCGCAGGTCTTCAATTCCTTTTTGAAGTGCCGAGCCAGATGCGATCGTACCTTGTTTGTGAGAGGAAGCTTTTCCATCTTGGTCCAACTGTTGTAATCCGCGCTCAGTCGGCTGCCTGGCTTGTCTGGATCAGCGCCCAGGAAACGAAGGGCGGAGCGCCGCAATTCAGCGGGATTGTTTTGCAGGTCATCAAAGAAATAAACGCGAAACCGCTCTGGATCCACGTAGCGCTTCCATCGCGCGACGACGGCACTCGGATATGAACGCAAGACGATCCCTCGGCGGAGCAAATTCCGATTGACTTCGTTGATGTCGGTCGCGTCAAACGCCTCAATCTGACGATAGTGCACTTCCATGGACAAATGCGACCACACTCGTTCAACCGGATCGCGTGCCAGAAAGATCACCTTTAAGTTTGAGAAGTATCCGACGGTTTCTCGAATGACTTCATTACTCAGAGTCGAGTAATTCGGCGAAATATCACCGGAAAAGAGCGATGCCTTGGATTCAAACAGTCGTCCATAATTCTCGAGGTCGATGCCCGGTTCAGCGCTAAGGCTCTTGAGCCGCTCCAGAAATCGACGATCGCGCTCGTCTCTGCAACGCGGATGAGCTGCCCGTTGAACCCTGCTCAATTGATCAAAGTAATGCAGTTCCTTTACAGGAGGCATCCAGAAATCCGGATGGGAATCGAGTTGCTGATAGAGCCAGGTGGTTCCGGCTTTGTGGGCTCCGATGCACAAAAAATCCGGGCCTGCAATGCCAGTAACGGACTTACTCCCTTGCTTCCGCCGGTCGCTACCGGCGCGACCAGTGAATGGCCAAGCCCATCTCACTTCTCATTATTTTCTTTTTGGACTCGAAAAAGCAAGAGCGAGCAGATGATCTTCGAATCGAAACGCAGGAACTTTGCGTGACCAGCTTTAGGCGACCCAATCAAC
>DASSFL010000034.1:0-1385 GCA_035694525.1 Candidatus Udaeobacter sp.
CTCAAGGGCACCAAGCCCGCTGACTTGCCGGTTCAGCAGCCGACCAAGTTCGAGCTGGTGATCAATCTCAGAACGGCAAAGTCACTCGGCCTCGACGTGCCCGTGCAGCTTCAACAACTCGCCGACGAGGTCATAGAATGAGTGCGCCAGGCAAAGCTGGTGCGATCCAGCCGGCGGAAGTCCGGCCCAAGTAAGGAGTAGCGTCCGCTTGGTAGCGAGTGTTGCGTGGCCACCGGCGACGGTGGTTACGAAGCGTACACAGCGATTGCATGGGGTGTGGGATTGAGCCACGAAAGATCAGACATCGCAGGGGCCGAGGGTTTTCATTCGCTCGAAGGCAACATGTGCGGCACCGCTATGCGAGGTGCTGACGCCCTGCCGGGGTCAAAGGCCACATCACGTGCAAAAGGATCGTGTCGGAACCTGGGATATCTCGTGGCTGGCCGCCGGCGTGTCGTTGGTGCTGGGTGCGGCGGTCCGCATCGGGAAGGCGAGGAGCCGTAGCCGATGATGCACGGCCACGAGAAGTCGGACTCCGTCATAGTAGCTGCGAAGCCGGCGAACAAAGCGGAACAGCCCGCTCCAGAGCGATCTGCAGCGAAGCTGACTGCAGCGGAGCCGGTGGAGCGAAGGGCGGGGACCGAGGGGAATGCAGGCCAGCAAAGCACGCGCCGGACGCAGAGTCGGGAAAGCGTGTCACAGGCGCTGGAACGCATACGGAAAGTAGCAAGGGAAAGGAAGAAGGAGAGGTTCACCGCGCTCTTTCACCATATCAGCATCGACCTGCTCGAACAGTCGTTCTTCGAACTCAAGGAGGACGCTGCACCTGGTGTGGATCGGCTGACGTGGAAGGACTACGAGGCAGACCTCGAGCGCAAGCTCGAGGACTTGCACGACCGGGTCCAACGGGGAGCGTATCGGGCATTGCCGAACCGACGAGTGTACATACCCAAGCCGGACGGACGACAGCG
Organism: Candidatus Udaeobacter sp.; assembly: GCA_035694525.1. Taxonomy (GTDB): domain Bacteria; phylum Verrucomicrobiota; class Verrucomicrobiia; order Chthoniobacterales; family UBA10450; genus Udaeobacter. The sequence goes on from DASSFL010000034.1 coordinate 972, forward strand.
CCCGCTCGCAGTCGCCGCGCTGGAGGACAAGATCGTCCAACGGGCGGTGGTCGCGCTGCTGAACGCGATCTACGAGGAAGACTTCCTTGGCATCTCGTATGGATTCCGGCCAAGACGCAGCACGCATGATGCGTTGGATGCGCTTTGCGTTGGGATCGACAGCAAGAAGGTGAGCTACATACTGGACGCCGATATCCGATCGTTCTTCGACGAGATCAGTCAGGATTGGCTGATCCGGTTCCTGGAGCATCGGATCGGCGACCGGCGCATTATCCGCCTGATTCAGAAATGGCTGAAAGCGGGCATCCTGGAAGAGGAGGTCCTGACGGTCAGTGACAGGGGGACGGGGCAAGGGTCGGTGATCTCGCCGCTGCTTGCCAACATCTACCTGCACTACAGTCTCGACCTTTGGGC
>DASSFL010000035.1:0-14340 GCA_035694525.1 Candidatus Udaeobacter sp.
TTTGCGGAACAACTTGAAGGACTCAGTGTGGTGTGGCACAAAGTCGAAAGGTGAATCCGAAGACTTTCTTCGGCGAGCTAAAGCGGCGCAACGTTTACAAGGTTGCTATCGCCTACGCAGTCGTGGCGTGGCTGCTGATGCAGGTAGCGACGCAGGTCTTCCCGTTCCTCGAGATTCCAAACTGGGCAATCCGACTGGTGATAATGCTGATTGCTATTGGTTTTCCTATTGCCCTTGTTATCGCGTGGGCGTTTGAGCTGACGCCGGAAGGATTGCAGCGAACGGAGTCTGCGGACGAGTTGCCAAAAAGATCGGCGCGTAGTCACGCATGGATTTATGTAGTCATTGTAGCCGGCGCGATCTCGGTGGGCGTCTTTTTCCTCGGACGTTACACGAGTTCGAAACAAAGCGCTAAGACGCCGGAGCAATCGATCGCCGTATTGCCTTTCGAAAACGCGAGCAACGAACCGAACACCGAGTATTTGTCGGAAGGAATTTCCGAGGCGCTGATCAATAGCCTCAGCGAGCTGCAACAACTGCGAGTAATCGCACGCCCGACCGCTTTTCGTTACAAGCCAAAAGATGTCGACCCGCGCCAGGTGGGGCGCGAGTTGGGGGTGGCGGCGGTGCTGACAGGAAAAGTTCGGCAGATGCAGGACGCTTTGAAGGTTCAGGTAGATTTGGTGGACGCCGTGAGTGGCGCGCAGATTTGGGGCGCAGGATACGATCGCAAGATCGCGGACTTGGTTGCGATCAAACAGGCAATTGTGCAAGAGGTCACAGCGAAGTTGAAGTTGAAATTGTCCAGCGAGGAGCAGCGGCGGCTGGTCAATCGCGACAGCACGAATGCAGAGGCGTATCAGTTCTACCTGCGCGGTCGCTATTTTTGGAATAAGCGCACTTCGGACGGGATCAAACAGGCGATCGAGCACTTTCAGCAGAGCATCGAGCGCGATCCTAATTTTGCTCTTGGCTACGTCGGCTTGGCGGATTCCTACATTGCACTGACGTTTTACAATTTTGCCGCTCCACATGAAACAATGCCAAAGGCAAAAGAATCGGCTATAAAGGCGCTGGCACTGGATAACACACTAGCCGAAGCGCACGTGTCATTGGCGCATATCCTGATGAATTACGATTGGAACTGGTCGGCGGCGGAGACAGAGTTCAAGCGCAGCATAGAACTCAAGCCAGATTATGCGACGGCGCATGAGTGGTATGCGATTCATTATCTAACGGCTACTAGTCGATTGGAAGAAGCTGTCCATGAAATGAAAAAAGCGCTCGAACTCGAGCCGGCGTCGCTCGTAATGAACACGTTTATGGGAGCGACACTCTACTACGCGGGCCGGTACGATGAAGCGATAGATCATTGCCGCAGGACCATAGAGATGGATCCGAACTTCGCTGTCGGGCACTGGCATCTTGGTCTGGCTTATGAGCAAAAGCAGGTTCTTGATGCAGCCACTGAAGAGTTTAAAAAGGCGATCTCTCTGTCAGGAGGCAGTCCGCTAATGAGAGCTGCGCTCGGTCGTGCATATGCAGAGGCGCGGGAGAAGCATGAGGCGAATAAAATGCTCGATGAGTTGAATGAGCTTGCGAAGCAACAGTACGTGTCGGCCTACGAAGTAGCGACGATCTACGTCGCGCTTGGTGACAATGAACAGGCATTTCAATTGCTGGCAAAGGCATACGCGGAGCACTCGTTCCATCTGGTTTATCTGAACGTTTCGCCACAGTTCAAATCAGTCAGATCGGATCTGAGATTTCAGCAGCTAGTGCAGCGTGTCGGCCTTTCCCGATAGCTCAACAAGGGGCTTGCCTCCTTCTGGCGGACATGCTGCGGAGTGATCCTCGCTTCCAAAGACTCGCATTTCGCGCCAAAAATATTCGCTAACTGTTCGTGTCGGAGTTGCTTTCAGATTCTTTGCGTTCCCAATTATTTTTTGTGGATCGATAAACGAGCAGTGCCGCAGCAATGTCTTGGACCGCCATGCCTAACGACTTGAAGATCGTTGTTTCGTTTGCACGCGTCGGAACCTTGCCAGCGAGCGCTTCGCCGAGTTCCGCGTAAATCTTCGCGCCCGAAAGAATCACGTCGCCGGATTCTTTGGACGCGCCTTCGCGCGAATCGACGAACACGACGTTCGTCATCGCATTGTCGTCCAGCTCGCGCCAGTCGGGGCGGCACGCGCCGACTGCGTTCACGTGGCAACCGGGTTTTAGCCAGGCCCCTTTCAAAATTGCTGATTTGGAATTCGTTGCAGTCACAATCACATCTGCGTTACGAACCGCTTCTTCAGCAGACATGGCTTTCGCTCCAATTTCTCTCGCGAAATGTTCCGAATGTTCTCTGGTCGGGCTCCAGACACGAATTTTTTCGAATGGCCTAACGAGTCGCAACGCTTCAACGTGACTGCGTGCCTGCACACCGCTTCCCAGAATCGCGAGAATTTTTGAGTCGGCCGGCGCAAGGAGTTTCGTTGCGGCCGCGGATACCGCAGCAGTACGCATCTCCGTAATCAACCGTCCATCCATGATAGCGAGGGGTGTGCCTGTCTGTGGATCGACTAGAAAAATCGTTGCCATATGCGTCGGGATTCCACGCTCCGCGTTGGACGGATAGAATGTCACCGCCTTTAAGCCGAGCCCATCTGAAGTGAGCGCCGGCATCAGGCCGAGGAATCCACCTGGAGGATCCACTTTGATGACCGAGCGCACCGGCTGAGTCACCTTGCCATTGGAAAAATCGATCAATGCTTTCTCCATGGCGGGAATCAGATCCGCCATGTGCAAATGCTGGCGCACCTGTTCTTCGTTGAGGAAAAGGGGCTTGTTAACCACAAATGAACACTAATGCACACTAATAAGGGGAACCAAATTTGTGTCTATTGATGTGCATTAGTGGTTACGAATCCTTATTCGTGGTATCCGTGTGATCAGTGGTTGAAAGACTGCAAACACGCTGCGTGATTGTGGGTGGCGGACCGGCGGGGATGATGGCTGGTTATTTGCTCGCGCGAGCGGGCGTGCCCGTGGTTGTGCTTGAAAAACACGCCGATTTTAACCGCGACTTTCGCGGCGACACAATTCATCCGTCAACCTTGGAACTGATGTATGAGCTTGGGTTGCTCGATGAATTCCTCAAATTGCCGCACCAGGAACTGCGTGAATTGCGTGCCGTGGTTAACGGCCAGGTCGTGCCGGCTGCTGATTTCACAAGGCTTCCCACTCGTTGCAAATTCATCGCGTTTATGCCGCAGTGGGATTTTCTAAATTTCCTTTCAAGTCACGCCAAACGGTTTCCGACGTTCCAATTATACATGGAAGCGGACGTCGTCGATGTATTAATGGAGGATTCACGTGTGGTCGGCGTGCGCGCAAAAACAGCCAGAGGCGAGCTGGAAGTTCGTGCGGACCTTGTTATCGGCGCTGATGGGCGGAATTCCACTGTTCACACTCGTGCCGGTCTTGAGCAGCGCGAGTTCGGCGTGCCGATTGATGTTCTTTGGATGCGGATTTCCAAGAAACAGGGAGACCCGAAACAAACGCTTGGTTTTTTTCAACACGGCAAGCTAGTTGTGTTACTCGACCGCGATGATTACTGGCAATGTGGGTTTGTAATTCCCAAAGGCGCTTTCGACGAGATCAAAGCCCGTGGGCTGAAGCAATTTCAAGACGACATTGTCAGCTTCGCCGGTTTTTTGCGCGACCGCGTGGCCGAGCTGGACGACTGGTCGAAGATCAAATTGCTAACTGTGCAAGTGAATCGCCTGCGTGAATGGTGTTGCGAAGGATTGCTTTGCATCGGTGATTCTGCGCACGCCATGTCACCGGCGGGCGGCGTCGGAATCAACCTCGCTATTCAGGACGCAGTCGCGACCGCAAACTTACTCGCGGAAAAGCTTCAGCGTGGTCCGGTCCACGTTGGCGATTTGCGAACAGTACAAGCGCGCCGCGAATGGCCAACCCGGCTGATCCAGGGAATGCAGATCTTTATCCACCGTCGAATTGTCACTGGTCGAGCATCTGGCGAGGAGAAGACTTCAATTCCGTTGGTGCTTCGTTTGCTGAAATGGTTTCCAATTCTGCGACAAATTCCCGCCCGCTTCATCGGCATGGGCCCGCGCCCGGAGCATGTCCATAGTTCAACTGCAGCCTAAAAGGCCGGTGGTTTTTCAAAATTCCCGAATCCATTTCAAGCGCATGGCGCGTCCGATGTGAAGAACGAATGAATCAGAACCGTGCGATGGCACTCGAAACAAAAACTCCATTTCCTTCTACTAATCCAGTTGCCTCGCGAGCGCTGAGCGCGTTCGAGTTGCTGTTCGGCGCATTCATCGTGATTGGTCACAACGTTTTTCACATTGTGCCCAATGAAGTCATTGTTTTGTTTATGCTCGGCTTGGCGTCGATCTGGCTGCGAGATGGCCGCTGGTCTGCAATGGGATTCAAGCGGCCCGTATCATGGCGGCGCATCTTCCTTATCGCTTTGATCGCGGCTGGCGCGCGGATCCTCCTCGGACAATTCGTCATCGAGCCGGTTACTGGGTTTTTCTGGCCACCGCCGTCCGCGCCAGCCTTGGCGAATGAGATTGGCGGAAATGCGAAGGTCGCGCTTCTTGCTCTGCTGCTTGTCTGGACGTTTGCCGCGTTCGGTGAAGAGATCGCGTATCGAGGATACCTCCTTACGCGCGCAGCCGACATCGGAGGAAGATCGAAATTAGCTTACTGGCTTGGGATTGTGTTTGTCTCGATTTTGTTTGGCTACGGCCATTATTATAAAGGGCCATCAGGAATCATTGATTCCGGGATGGCCGGCTTAATTTTAGGAGCGGCTTACATGCTGGCGGGTCGAAATCTTTGGGCCTGCATTCTCACTCACGGATTTATTGACACATTTGCGGTCATCGACGCTTTTTTTGGATGGTCAAAGTAGATATGACTCTCGATCTTCCGACTATCCGTTCAGCCCACGAGCGGATCCGACCACATATTCATCGAACGCTTGTGCTGACGAGCTTGCGACTGGATGAGGCCAGCGGAGCCTCCCTCTTCTTTAAGTGCGAAAATTTTCAGAAGATTGGCGCGTTCAAAGCGCGTGGCGCCACAAATGCCGTTTTTTCGCTCGACGATGCAACGGCCCGGCGCGGTGTGGCCACGCATTCGTCGGGAAACCATGGAGCTGCGGTGGCGCGAGCGGCGAAGCTTCGCGGTATTCCCGCGCACATCGTCATGCCCTCGAACTCTGCGAAGGTGAAGATTCGCGCAGTAGAAAGCTACGGAGCGAGCGTTGTGTTTTGCGAACCAACGGAAGCGGCGCGCGAAAGCGTATGCGCGGATGTGATCGCGAAGACGGGAGCAACACTGATTCACTCTTTCGAAAATCCGTCCGTCATAGCAGGGCAGGGGACGGCGGCCGTGGAGTTGCTGGAAGACGTTCCCGATCTCGATCTTGTGATGTGTCCAATTGGCGGAGGAGGATTACTCGCCGGCACAGCAGTCGCTGCGAAATCGATGCGACCAAATATCAGAGTAATTGCGGCTGAACCAGAAAATGCAGACGATGCAGCGCAATCATTTCGCGCGGGACGAGTGATCTGTACGGAAAAGAAATTCACCATTGCCGACGGACTGCGGACGAATGTTGGCGAGCCAAACTTTGCGATCATCAAGCGATACGTGGACGACATTGTGACCGTAAGTGAGAAAGCAATTGTCTCAGCCATGCGCACGATTTGGGAGACGATGAAAATCATCGTCGAGCCATCGGCAGCAGTTCCTTTTGCCGCGATTCAGGAACGCAAGATGGATGTCGGTGGCAAGCGCGTCGGCGTTATTCTGACCGGAGGAAACGTCGATCTCGACGCGTTGCCATGGAATCTGTAGCCCCGATTGGCGATCCCGACCGTGGTCGTGTCCGGTAAGAATCGCTAAACCGAAAAACCGCCGGGGTTACTTAAGAGTAATCTCGCGCATTGTTTTTGTGCCCAGAATTTCGCGGATGTCGAGGCGTTTTACGGCGGTAGTGCGACGTTGCTCCTCGGTACCCATCACCTTCGCGACGATGGGGTCCATCTTGTCGCGCAGTTTATCGAATGCAGCCCAGTTCGGATATTCAACCAGGATCAGGATATTGAAGTCCTGAGGGCTAGAGGCCTCGCCATTCAGGATTTTGTAGTCCAGGATGATTTTTTGCTTTTTCTCCTCTTCGTAGACAGGCTTCACGGTTTCGGTGATTTGCTTGAGGTATTCATCGGCTAGACCGGTCTTGGTTTTTATCATCGTTAGAGTCCACACTGGGCCTTCGTTATAAGGCGCGCTGCTACCGTTCGTATTCGTAGAGTTTGTCTCTGCGGAGCAGGCGAAAGCAACAGTCAGCGATGTGATGGCGATTGCGTGAATCTTGAGGGTCGTCATGCGGGCACATTGGTTCGGACTTGCTAAAGGGGCGAGAAGAATTTGCCGAAGATGTTTCACTTCCGCGGACGGTCGTATGCGGTGCCTGCCCGTTATGAAAGTGAAACTCTGGTGTCTAATTGCGACTGCAGGGCGTGGCTAACTGGCATGGATTGGAGAGCCCTCTTCTTATCTGCCATAGTTCAAATGTCGTTTAGATATCGGTCGTGGCCCAGAATTTGCGGAACGCGGTTGGCCAGTTCCGATCGACGACGCTTTTTCTGGCGGCGGTGCCCATGCGTTCTCGCAACGCAGCGTCTGTAGCCAGCGAACGGATAGCTCGCGTGAAATCATCGACATCGCGGGATCGAGTGATCATACCGTTGGTTCTGTCCTCTACCAATTCCTTGGGCCCGCCAGAATCGGAAACAATTACCGGCACGCCGCAAGCCTGCGCTTCCAGAATGACATTGCCGAATGTGTCGGTGGTGCTCGGGAACACAAAAATATCCGCCGAAGCATAGGCGGTCGCCAATTCTTTTCCCGTGAGGTAGCCGGTAAAAACTGCCTCTGGCACTGACTGTGCAAACTTCTCGGAGTACGGACCATGACCGACGACAAAAAGCTGCACTGGAAGACCGTCATTGCGTAATCGGCGATAGGCCTCTGCCAAAACATCGAGATCTTTCTCCCGGGATATACGGCCGACATAGAGCAAACGGATCTGGCCGTTGGCAGCAGCAAACCTTTCCCAGAACGCCGGCTCGCGTCGCGCTGGTGTGAAAAGCTCGATATCGAGGCCGCGTGGAAGGATTTTCAGTTTCGCGGAATCGAAGCCACGCTTGATCCAGCTTTGCCGATATTCTTCGGAGTTAACGAAAACGGTGTCGAGCTGGCCATAAAACCAGTGCATGTAGCCCCAGGCGACGCTTTCCAGGAAGCTGTCCTCGGTAAGAATCCGGACGTATTGCGGGAAATCGGTATGGTAAATGCCGCTCGTTTGCAAATTGAGCATTTTGGCTGCAAGCAGCGCGGTAAGCCCGACTGGGCCGGGTGTGCTGATGATGATCTCGGTAAATTTTTCGCGCTGGATATAGTCGAGCATCTGAAGGACCGGCGGGAAGCTCAATTTTTGGAGCTCATACTCGGGCAATTCGAATTCGCCGATGGGCGGGAAGTTTTTGATCGGAATATTATCGATGTGCAATTCGCTGCTGGAGACAACCACCATCAGTTCCCTTCCGGCTTCGGCGCCGGCTGCCGTCATTTTGCGGATTGTGGTGGCGACGCCGTTGACATCATCCAGAGTGTCAGTGAACCAGGCGCGTTTGCGGTTTTGCAATGCGACCGGAATTTGGCCGGTCAAGTCCAGGAAGATAGACCGCAGCCACTTTCGGGAAGGCGCCTGGCTATGAAACCCATAGATGTACGGCGTAAGAATCACCAGGATCGGCGCAATCGCGCTTAGAGCCTGCATGCTCTCGACCATGTTGCCGCCACGAATTTGCTGAACGAATTTCTGGAAAAACCGAAAGGTCAACTGTTCGGCCACCATGTTCGCCATGAGAAATGTGCGGCGCTCCGGTTCGTGGACCCCGTTTAATTGCGTGGCCAGTTTCGCTTTTACTTCCGGCCGCGCGAAATAACCTGACAGTTCGTTCCACAGCGACACGTTTGCAGGCTTGACGAAATCGAAAATTTTTCCCGACAAGACGCCCTGCACGATGAATTCCATTTTTTCTTTGAGAGTGAATTCAGTCGGGGCGCGGCCTTCCATGAACCGCGAAAACATTTTCTCCAACAGAGCTGCGCCCGGCCCGAGCTTTTCATTGAAACGGTCCTGAACGAAACAGGCGACCGTGTTATAAAAACCGTGGGAAAGGAGCAGCGGCGTGCCACCGTGACCATGCGCGCTGCAGTCGCCCTTGCGGACGCATTCGAGAAATGTTTCCGCGGATTTCGCCGGAGGAGTTTCCGTAAAAACCGACGCGGCGAATTGCCCGCCGTGATCGTCCGACCCGCCAACAAAAATCTTCTTCCACGGCTCCGCGTGTGTAGGCGCCAGGTTATGGCGATTTGCGAACGCCTCGATTTTTTCGGGCGTCAGTTGTTTGAACAGTGCCTGGGCCAGATCGCTTAGAAGCGCATCGCGCAAACCGTTGATGCCCTCGAAATGCTTGAAGAGAAGAATGAGCAACTCCAGATGCCGGGAATCGAGTTTGCCGTTAATACTGTACAGGGGATGCGCTACCGCGTGCGCGATCTGCCCAGCCTGCAGGTAGCGTTGCAGCTCAAAAATATTACCGCGTATTCCATCGATCTCGCGATGCTGCTTCTCTGAAATTCCCCAAACGAGAATATGCAGCTTGCACGGATCGTTGGGGAAATAGGTGGTGACTTGTTCGCTGATAAAGGTGCGCGGCCGATCACTGATTTGCAGGCAGCCTTCGATCGTATCGTGGTCGGTAATGGTGACATAGTCCATTCCCCGTTCGAGCAATTTTTCATACAGTTGTTTCGGGTTGGAATAGCTGTCCGGGAAATCGAAACGACGAAAGAGCCATTCTTCAGAGCGCGCGCTGTAGCGCGAATGAATATGAAGATCGCACCTGCTCACGTCTACATTCCCCGTCTCAATCTTTGTTGCGCGATCCACTCCTGGTAGGTCGTGGCTGTCCGCGACCCAATCGCCCTCTCGATCATACCCGTGACCTGCCGCCAAATCGTCGGGTGCGAATAATCGGGCGGATGAATGCTAATGCGCAACAGTGGCTTTCCCTCTAGATATCGAAAGAGCGTGGCATTGCAGATTCGGCTAATTCCGCGGCGCCAGTTCCGTCGAACGCTGTAAACAATCGATCGGGCGGCGAACTCATCGCCGGCCCGGAGATCGCACACTTTGTGCAACCGTGTGGTGTATTCCATCCCTGCATCGCGCGCTGCGCGCTCAGCTTCCTTGCTGAGCAGCCATGCCGGAGCCACAAACCCTCGCGATTTAAGACCGCACGCACGAAATTCGTCTCGCGCCCTCGTAATGCGAGACAAGGCTTCGTCGTAGCCTAAGTCGTAGAACTCGCCTTCCTGTTCGGTGTAGAATCTTGTTAGGAACTTGTCGTGCAAACTTTCCTTCGCGCGCCGGGGGCGTTCGTGAAAATACCCGTGAATAACGATTTCGTGACCGTCCGCTTCCAGGCCGCGTAGCCAGGACACAAATTGTTGGTTTCTGGTGAACAGCCCCTGATGATGATAATCCGGGACGACCAGAAGAGAACAAACCCTCACCCCGCGCCGAGCCAGTTCTGAAACGATTGTGTTCGCGATTTGCTGATTGGGAGGAGCGACGTCGTGCAGGGAGACGACCATAAAATCTCTTGTGGCAGCGCCAGTTGCGACGAGGGGAAGGAACTCCGTTGCCGCAATTGTACTCATTCGACAATTTTCGGCCTCGACACAGCTTTGAACAAGGCAAAATCGATGTCGTGATTCGTTAAATCGTTACGAGGCTCTTATAATGTCATTCTGAGCGAAGCGAAGAATCTCCGATTCTTTTCTGGTCCACACCCCAGGGAAATGAAATCAGAGATGTTTCGCTTCACTCAACATGACAGCGCCGTTTAAGCGAAAGTTCTAGATCGTTAAAGCAGAGCCTTTTGATGTTTTGAACGCTTTAACGTGACGAAGCCATGTTCACAATTTCGCGAAATGCCGGCTCCGCCAACGGCATAACTGACAAACGCGACTGGCGTACCAGCGGTATTCCTTTCAGACGGGAATGGCTTTTGATTTCGCGAAGCGTGACCGGTTTGCGCAGTGGTTTGACGGGCGCCAGATCGACAGTGGACCAATCGCCTTCCTTTGCAGTCGCATCTCGATATACCGTCCGAATTACTTTCGCGATCCCGACAACAGCTTTGTCCTCGCCGCTATGATAGAAAAGGACTTCATCGTTCTTCTCCATTCTGCGCAGATTGTTGCGCGCTGCGTAATTGCGCACACCAGTCCAACTGGTTTGGCCCTCCGCGACAAAGTCCGACCATGAGTACGACGACGGTTCCTGTTTCACGAGCCAAAAATTCTTCATGCGTATATAAGTACTGCGTGCATCATCGTCGTCATTCCGAGCGAAGTCGAGGAGTCCCGCAGCAGTACTTTGGGTCATTCTACGGGATCTCTGGCCTTCGCGTCGTTGCGCTACGCTCGGAATGACGAGTGCCGCGAAAGCGGAGGTGAGATTTGGGGCTTGAAAAACACGATTGGAGCGCGCATCTGAAATCATGCGGCGGCTGCCATTCATCACGTTTGAAGGATCGGAGGGTAGCGGGAAGTCGACGCAGGTGCAACGATTGGCCGCGCGACTGGAGCGTTCCGGTGTGCCGTATCTGGTCACCCGCGAACCCGGTGGCACGCCGATCGGCGAAACCATTCGTGAGCTACTGCAATTTGCTTCGCACAATTCCGGTATGACCCCGGAAACCGAGCTGCTTCTCTTTGAGGCCAGTCGCAGCCAGCTCGTGCGCGAGATCATCAAGCCGGCGCTTGAACAAGGCATGTGCGTGATCGCCGATCGTTTCTTTGATTCCACCACTGCTTATCAAGGGGCGGCACGGGCATTAGATCGTGAGATGGTCGAGCGTTTGAATGCGTTCGCGGCCGGCGATTGCATTCCGGACGTTACTTTTGTTCTCGATATCGATGCAACCAGCGCGAAGTCGCGAATGCAGGAACCGCGTCGACAAGATCGGATGGAGCAGGAGCCCGACGAGTTCTACGAGCGCGTTCGCCAGGCATATCGCGACCTTGCCATTCGTGGCTCAAATCGCGTTGTCTTAATCAATGCCGCGCGCAATGCGGATGAGATCGAGAATGAGATCTGGGAAATGCTTTGCAGTCGCTTCTCAAATCTGAACACTCGCACCTGACAATGGTGGACGAAACGGCGAAACGGCGGAGCGGCGAGACGGAGACAGGGCGACTTCGCCGATTCGCCATTTCTCCAATTCTTTCTGAGTGACATGCCTTTTTCCCGCACAACAGCTCTCGAATATTTGCGTCGCGCTCATGAACAGAACCGATTGGCGCATGCCTACTTAATTTCGGGGCCGCCAGGCAGCGGGAAGCTGCAACTCGCCGCGGACCTGGCCAGTCTTGCAAATGACACACCGGCCGGTGACGTATTTTCAGCCAAGGCCCGTGAAATTTTCGTTGCCCGGCCGGAATCGAAATCGCGGCGTATTGTTATTGCGCAAATTCGCGATCTCGAGCATGCCTTGCAAATGCGCGCACGTAATGGCCGACGCAAAGTGGCAATCATTTCCGATGCCGATCGGCTACAGCCACAGGCTGCAAACGCGTTTCTCAAAACATTGGAGGAACCGCCCAAGGATTCTTTGCTACTGCTGCTGAGTGCTTTGCCGGAAGCACTACCGGAGACAATTCTTTCGCGATGCATTGCGATTCCCCTTGCACGAGACGGCCAGCTACAAGCGAGCGACGAAGAAAAGAAGCTCGTGAAATTATTGCAACAAATCTTCCATGAACAAAGCTGGACAATTCAGTTTGCCTATCGACTGTCTCAGGAATTTCAGCGTTTGCTCCGCTCGGTTCGTGAAGACGTTAAGCGCGAAACAGATGAAGCGCTGAAGCAGGAACAAATACGTTACCGGGATGCAACTGATGGTGCGTGGCTGGAAGACCGCGAACAATACTACAAAGCCCGTGCTGAAAGTCTTTATCTGCAACGGCGTGCGGAATTGATCGAGACATTATTCGTCTGGTGGTCTGATATTCTGCGGTCGAGGAATGGTGTAGCGCAACGTAGTCTGCCTCGTGCGGCAGAAGAAACTGCTGCACTGGCAACCCGGTTCAGCACGGCCGAAATCTTGAAACGCATCCGGTGTCTTGAAGAGCTGCGCGATCACCTGAATCGGAATATTCACGAAGCCCTCGCAATCGAAGTGGCGTTCCTCACAATCTTCACCGCATGACACTCTAGCCTGGGTCGCTGACCCCGGCACACCTACGGATTGGGAATTGTCCTCTCGCTGGGTGGCGGTGAAACCAATCCAACTCGCAAAGTTGACAAAAAGCCGCGCAATCTTATCCAGTATGCTCGTATGCGACATATCTTTCGATTGCTCTTGCTATGTACCGGCGGTTCGCTCCTGCTGCTGACTGGTTGTGAAACGGGGCGCGTGGCAGGCGGCTCCTATCACGTAACGGCATATCGCCCGCACGATCCGTCCAAGGTGAAAGTGAAACTCTCGACCTCGACGCAAAACCTCTTTGTAATGGAAGGAGACGACCGGCTGTTAATGGCTGTTCAGGCTAACGTGGGCAAGCCTGGTGCCCCGACCCCGCATGGTCACTTCACGATTTACAGCAAACAAAAGGAGCGCCGCCGGCAGAGCGAGCCGGACCGTGGTTATCCGATGGCTTACTGGTGCGAATTCGCGCCGGCCTATGGATTTCACGAAGGGTTTGTCTGGCCCGTGCCGCATACCCATGGCTGCGTTCGTCTCCATCGTGAAGCGGCTGCTCGACTCTTCGCCCTGACCCGGATCGGCACGCCCGTGGAAATCGAGAGCTCGCTTCCCGAGGACAAGAAATATGGCAATTTGGTTCGCCGGCTCGATCAGAGCCGCGACCCGGACCCGCCGCGCGCGCAAATGATGTCCGCCAGCTGGTTTAAGGATCCTCCCGGTCCGCTGCTGGTCGACCAGTGATCGTCTGCAGATAAAGAGATTTAGGCCGATGGCCGGCCATTGGAAAACGGCCGGTTAGGGTTACGTTGACCAAAGCCATGAGTACGAATCTGATTTCCAGCGGCACAACAGCGCGGGAGAAAGTGAATCTTCGCACGCCCGACGTAATGGCTGCCGTGCAGCAACAGGTCGAGTCTCACTACCGGAGCGATATTGTGGAAAAGGTGCGCCGGGCAGGTGGAACCATCTCCGTGGGCGACACGACCGTGCGCTTGGCGAAACAATTTGGTTTTTGCTATGGCGTGGAGCGCGCGATCGATCTCGCGTATGCGGCGCGCAAAGTGTTTAAAGATCGCCAGCTTTTTATTGTCGGCGAAATCATTCATAACCCCGAGGTCAATCATCAGATTGCGTCACTGGGCATACGCAACCTTACCGGCAAAAACAAGGAGGCCGACATTTCCGATCTCGGCCCCGAAGACGTCGTAATCGTCCCGGCGTTCGGAACCGAATTATCCATCCAGCAACAGATCAAGGATCGCGGCTGCCAGATTGTCGATACCACATGCGGAGACGTGATGAGTGTCTGGAAACGGGTGCGTAAATACGCGAGCGAATCGGCTACTTCCATTATACATGGCAAAGCCGAGCACGAAGAAACCAAGGCAACCAGTTCTCGAGCGCTTGGAGATGGAAGCGGACATTATGTCGTCGTTCTAACGCTCGAAGATACCGATTACGTTTGCGACTATATCAGGCATGGCGGCGACAAACACGCGTTCCTCGACAAGTTCCAAGGCGCGCATTCGCCCGGGTTCGATCCGGACGTGCATTTGCAAACTGTCGGTGTAGCAAATCAAACCACCATGCTCCGCGGGGAAACCGAAGAAGTGCAGCGGCGCGTGCGGCAAGCGATTCTCGATCGAGATGGACCTGAACTGGCAGAGAAAAATTTCCGATTTTTCGATACGATCTGCGGCGCAACCCAGGAGCGGCAGGACGCGTTGCGCGAATTACTGGATGTGCCAATGGATTTGCTGCTGGTTGTGGGTGGTTACAACAGCTCAAATACATCGCACCTGGCCGAGATGGGCGAAGAAAAATTGCCCACCTATTTCGTGCTCAATGCTTCGCGGCTGGTTTCCGCCAGTGAGATCAAGCATTACAACTTGCACGAAAAACGCGAGGTCGTTTCCCATTTTTGGTTGCCGAACGGACCGGCTGTCATCGGTATCACTGC
>DASSFL010000036.1:0-4042 GCA_035694525.1 Candidatus Udaeobacter sp.
GGGCCAGATGCGACTACAAATTCTATTCAGGAACGCGAAGCCTGGACAGAGGGCGTCGATGCCCGCGTTCGTCATGACTACGATTTGTTCAACAACGTTTCGACGATTGCCGGCGGTATCTACTTCTATCACGCCTTGCAGGACCGGACCGACGAGCGTGGATTTACGCCTGACGCGGAAAGCGGCATGCTTCGTAATCTGAACACCGGCGAAACATGGGACGGCGCGATCTTTGCCGAGAATCGCTTCCATTTTGGGCGTCTGTCCATCGTTCCCGGGATGCGGCTGGAATTTCTCAATCAAAGTCTCGACGAGCAATTGAACGTGGCAAAAACCAACGATGGCGAGCCGCTTGCGAATCAGTCCGATTTTAATTTTGTGCCGCTGTTTGGGTTGGGAGTGGGTTACACTCTGGTTGAAGGCGCACCCGTTTCGGTTGCGTCAGCGCCTGTGGCGGGCGCTAAGGGCGCCGAATCAAAGGAAGTCGTTTCCCAGACAGTCACAGGGTTTGGTCCGCCGCGGGTTGAACTTTACGGGACAGTGTCGCAAGCTTATCGCCCGATCACTTACGGTGAGTTGGTGCCGACCGGCGCGAGCACTGTCGTGAACGGCGACCTGAAGGAAGGGAAGGCGCTTCAATTCGAATACGGAGTTCGCGGTAAACCGTTCCCGTACCTCAATTTCGACGTAGGCGGTTTCTACTTCACGTTTGATGACCAAATCGGCGAGGTCATTCTGCCGAACGGTTTTACATCGACCGAAAACGTCGGCGACGCCCGTTATATTGGGTTTGAAGCCGCCACCGAGCTGGACATTCTCTCGCTCATCAACGGCGGCGCACCAAACCCCTACGGCAACCTCACCCTCTACGGCAATGTCACGCTGCTGGACGCCGAGTTTACCGCCGGACCTAACGACGGCAAAACGCCGGCCTACGCTCCGAATTATCAGGTAAAAACCGGCGCGATCTATAGCTACAAGAATACTTTCAAAATGGCGCTTCTTGGTACGCTCGTTGACGATGAATTTGGCGACGATGGCGATTCCTTCGAAGGCTTCATTCCCGCATATAATGTTTGGGATCTCACGGCTGAATTTAGATTCTGGAAAGGGCGAGCTGGAGTCTTCGCGGGCATCAGGAACGTCTTCGACGAAAGTTATTGGGGCGAGGTCCGCGAGGAAGGCATCATGCCTGCGCTGCCACGGAACTACTACGGTGGTTTCGAAATCTTCTTTTAGCCCGGTTTCGCAGGAGCTGTAGCGGTGGTCTGCGACCGCTGATGAATGGCGTTTCCGAGGTGACGGCGCTCATACAGCGCCGCTACAGGTAAACGAATCGCGTTTTATTATTTTTGCGTCTGAGCGATTGTAGCACCGCATGCAGGGGCCCCCTCCAGAAGAAGTCACGCCGTTCGTTTTCTCCGATCCGACGGGAAAGCGCTGGCCGCGCCTGCGCCTGATCCTGCTCATCGGGGGTGTACTATTCTTTCTGGGGACGGTGATCTTCGTCCAGACGCTTTTCGTTGCACCGAAAATGAATGTGCCGTTTTCCTTGCGGCAGTTGAAAGGTCAGTTGAAAGCGTTGCAAAAACAGAATCCGGCGGACCAATTGTCTCCAAGTTCGCGGCTGTGGCAGAAATTTTCCGCAGCGCGACAAGCCGCAAAAAAACTCGCCGGGGCAGCGCCTGTGCCTACCGCGCGGCCGCGGAAGAAATCGCCAAATAACGAAGTCCGACTGGCATTCTACAGCAATGGCGATCCGTACAGCTACGCATCACTCGAGCAACACGCGGGGCAAATTACACATCTTTGTCCGGAATGGATGACGGTGATCAATGGCTTGGGCGATTTACAAATCGACGGAGACACCCGGCTCTTGAAACTGAGCGCAGGCAAGGGGATCGCCTTGATGCCGCTACTGACGAATCTCGTCGGCGACACCTGGCAGCCGGAAGCGATTGAAAATTTGGCGCACGGGCCGGCGCAACGACAGGAGAGCTTTATCCAGCGTGTGCTTGCCGTTTTGCGCAACGCGAAAGCAGCGGGCGTTGTAGTCGACTGGCAGCAGATCGATCCGGCCTACAAGAAAGACATCACTGGCTTTATCGACAAGTTCGCCGACGCCTTGCACGACGATAACAAGGAGCTTTGGCTGTGCGTTCAGCCTGGTCAGGAGCTGGATTACATCGATTTCGAGGCGCTTTCCGACAACGTCGATCGTTTTGTAGCGATGTTGTTTGACGAAACGTCCGACACCGATCCGCCGGGGCCGGTGGCGTCGCGTTCGTGGTTTGAAGGATGGGTCCACGTCTTACTGGAAGATTCCGACACCAAGCAGTGGATCATTGCGATCGGCAGCTACGGATACGATTGGACGATCGGCGCAAAAAAAGCCGAGATGATCAGCTTTTCGGAAGCGATGAGCCGCGCTAACGATGCGGAAACCAAGAGCGCCGAAGTGCAGGGACCGGGATACAGCCCGTATTTTTATTTTCAGGATGAGGAGAAGGAGCACGCCGTGTGGTTCCTGGATGCGGTGACGTTCCTTAACCAATTGCGCGAAGTGCGCGACAAAAAGGCCGGCGGATTCGCTCTTTATCGGCTGGGCAGCGAAGACCCAGCAATTTGGGATGCGTTGAATGTTCCCCGGGATTTCAAATTCGACAATCAGACGCGGCAGTCACTCGAAGTGATAAAATCGACGGATACAATAACCGACGTGGGCGATGGCGAGATTGTAACTGTTGACGAGGAGCGCACGGACGGACTGCGAACGCTTGCCGTGGATGCCGATGGTTATCTCACAGCGAAATACGTGAAGTTTGCGGAATTCCCAACGCTTTATCACCAGGGCGCTGCCGGCGAGCATCAGGTCGCAATCACTTTTGACGACGGCCCTGATCCACGATGGACACCGCAGGTTTTGGATATTCTTAAGGCGGCAAACGTGAAAGCCGCATTTTTTCTCGTGGGCGTGAACGCGGAACGCTACCCGGGGCTTGTTCGCCGGATCGTCAACGAAGGACACGAGATGGGAAACCACACTTATTATCATCCGAACCTGGCGCTCTGCTGGCCCGAGCACATCCGGCTGGAGTTAAATGCAACACAGCTTTTGCTCGAAACGATAACAGGCCGCGCCACTACATTGTTTCGCCCGCCTTACGCTGCTGATTCGAGTCCGACCCAACTGACTGATCTGACTCCGCTAAAAATCGCAGAAGACCTCAATTATCTCGTCGTTCTGGAAAGTATTGACCCGCAGGATTGGGCGAAGCCCGGAGCGGACATCATCCTGCAGCGCGTGAAACAACAACGGCGTGATGGCAGCGTCATTTTGTTGCACGACGCGGGCGGAGACCGTTCGCAGACAGTCGAAGCGCTGCCGCGCATTTTGGATTGGTTGCATACGCGAGGCGACACTGTGGTGCCCTTGAGCACGTTACTCGGCACGACGCGCGACGCAGTGATGCCAGTGGTGCAAAACAATGGGCAATCGCTCACGCGCCTGGTAAGCCGCACCGGATTTCGCGTTTACCACACTATCGAGGAATTCCTCTGGGCGTTCATGATCGTGGCGACGGCGCTTGTGGTCGTGCGCACGCTGATTGTCATCTGGCTCGCTTATCGCTTTCGACGCGAACCGCGAAGAGATTTTTCGGTACCGATCAGTGTGGTGATCGCCGCCTACAACGAAGGCAAAGTGATTGCGGAAACTTTGCGCACTCTTCTGGCCACAGACTATAAGGGTGAAATTGAAGTCGTTGTTGTGGATGACGGTTCGCGCGACCAAACCGCCGCGGAAGTTGAGCGCGTTGCGAATAACGAACCGCGTGTTCGCTTGTTACAACAGGAAAATCGCGGGAAGGCGCGCGCTCTCCAACGCGGTCTGGCTGCCGCGCGTCACAGCATCATTGTTTTCATCGACGCCGACACACAATGTCAGCGCGATACGCTCCCGCGTCTGGTTGAGCCATTCGCCGATACCCGCATCGGCGCGGTGTCAGGCCACGCGAAAGTCGGGAATTTGCGCACGTTCATC
>DASSFL010000037.1:0-10889 GCA_035694525.1 Candidatus Udaeobacter sp.
CAATGGCTGCTGTGAAAGAATTCGCCGGCTCCGATGAGACGAAGCCAGTGATTTTTCCGGGAGTCGAAAAACTCCTCACACGGATGGAGCCGGCGCGGCATTATCGCGTGACGATCTGAGACGGAACGCGCTCTCTTCAACGCGTTGATAGATTTCCAGGTGGCAAAGCCGCATTCATTCGCCATCGTCTTCGGAGAAGCCGATCCACCTGTAGCAGCCCCGAAAGCGTTCGGGGTTGCCCCATAACTCAGGTGCGCCACGTTAGTCCCTATGGAACTCGCTTCGAAGCTTCGGGAACTTTTGGGTAACGAAATTGTCGCAGACGATCCTGAAACCGTCGCAGTCCACAGCGGGGATAAATGGTTTGCAGCGCATGAACCGGATGCCGTCGTTTTTGCGAGATCGACAGGCGACGTCAGCAAACTACTTGAGTTCGCATCACGCGAAAAAATTCCGGTCACAGCCCGAGGCGGCGGCTTTGGTTACGTGGGCGGATGCGTACCGGCACGCGGCGGCATCGCCCTATCGCTGGCACGAATGAACCGGATCAAGGAAATTAGCTTCTCCGATGCCGTTGCGATTGTCGACCCGGGAGTGTTTACCGCTGACCTCAAAGCTGCGGTGCGTTCACAGAAATTATTTTATCCGCCGGACCCGGCGAGTATGAAGGATTGCACCATCGGCGGAAATGTCGCCACGAATGCAGGCGGACCGCGTTGTTTAAAATACGGCGTCACGCGAAATTACGTAATCGGCGTTGAAGCGGTGCTGGCCAATGGCGAAGTGTTGCGAACTGGCGGTCGCGTGCACAAGAACAAGACCGGATTCGATCTGATTGGCCTGTTCGTTGGATCGGAAGGAATGCTGGGCGTGGTTACTGAGATCACCCTGCGTTTGCTTCCGCTTCCACCGGCGCGCTCGACGTTGTCGGCTGCGTTTGCGACTGCAACGAAAGCTGCCGAAGCGGTGCAAGCAATTTTTGCGGCGGGGTTCTTGCCTTGTTCACTGGAAATCGCTGATCACTTCACGCTGGAAGCAGCGCGACGCGATCTGGGCAAAATGCTTGTGCCCGAGGGGAACGCACATTTGCTCGTCGATCTCGACGGACAAGAGGAAAGTGTCCGCGCCGAATCTGCCGCGATTCGTAAATTGCTGGAGAAAAGAAAACCAAATTCGCTGGAAACGGCGATCGGTGAGGCGGATTGTGAAAAGCTCTGGGCTTTGCGCCGGCAATTCAGCAATTCACTTCGCGCGACCGGGCTGACAAAGTTAAATGAGGATGTGGTCGTGCCACGCAGTCATCTGGTCGATCTGATGGAATTCGCGGAAACACTGCAGACTAAATATGAATTTCCGATCGCTTGCTTTGGGCACGCCGGAGACGGCAATATCCACGTTAACATCATGGCCGACCGCTACAATCGCGACGCTGCTGTGCGTGAAAAGGTGGAGCACGCCCTTGACGATCTCTTCGCGCAGGTGCTCGCGTGGGGCGGCGTCATTACAGGCGAACATGGGATCGGCCTGGCCAAAAAACGCTGGTGGCCGGAGGCTACAAGCCACGTGGCCCGCGAGCTGCATCGCCGGCTCAAACAAGCTCTCGATCCAAACGAAATTTTGAATCCGGGAAAATTTGTTGACTAATCCGAATCCGCATGGAGATTCGGCGATCATTTTACGGCGCATCCTAATTCGCCGCGACTGACGCGCATCCGCGTGCTCGTGAACGAAAGATAAAGAAAGATGCATTTCTTCATTCTTCACGCTGCTTAACAACACAACATGAAACCCGGAAAACTTACTCACACGATTGCGGTCATCCTTTCGTCGATCTCATCTCTTTTTGCGCACGGCACGGGCGAAAAAGCGGAGCCTGCGAAAACCAAATTCAGCAAAAAATCCGACAAATCGGCCGATGATCGTTCTAGCGGCGCGACTTCAATCTCATTTATCCCCGGCCAACTGTTCAAAACCCAATCACAAGCTGCACAGCGTTATCCGTGGAAAACCAACATCGTCACAACCATCTTTTGGATCGGCGAGCAACCGAGTGGAAACAATCTGGTGCCGAATCGTACGAGCTCTTGGGACAAACAATGGACAAAAAACTATGGTGGCTTTGACGATCCGAATCGGGCCCATCGGAGCAATTACCTTCCCGTGAAATTCACGCCGCGACAGAATCCATTCTACTGCGCCCTTCCCTACAATGATAAGGCGCACACCGGCCATCGGCCGGAAGCGTCGCGCGTTGTTCCCTGGTTTAAGGATGCGTACCAGGGCCCCGCTGTTTCCACTTGCAAAGATCGATGGGTCGCCATTCGCAAAGGCAATCGGACTGTTTATGCGCAATGGGAAGATGCTGGGCCATTCCGCACTGATCACTGGCAATACGTGTTTGGCAACGAACGCCCAAAGCCGAATTTGAACAAAGGCGCTGGCCTCGATGTTTCGCCCGCTGTGCGCGATTACCTTGGGTTGCAGGAAACAGACGTGACCGACTGGAAGTTTGTAGACTTCAGCGAAGTGCCGCGCGGACCATGGTCCACTCATGGCGATAATAACACTTTCGTAATTAACCAGGGCAAAAAAAGCAAAGCGGTTGCGGAAAAGATTGGTACGATCGCGCGTTAAGCGTGGACGCATCTGATACCGTTTCCCAATCTCGCAAGGTGCCAGGACCGGCTGGCTAGCGCCCTGCGCTTCGCCGGAAAGACGCCAGACGCGTGGCCTGGCCAAATCCACGCGATCGCCAACTGTTAACCGATTCCACAAGAGTAATGCGGAATCGCCGATTGAATCGCTTTTCTTCGTTTGCGATCTGCGTCGTAGTAGTCTTTAGCATCACCTCGCCGACAGGCGCAGCGGCGAACACTGGCACGCTTCTCAGAGGTAGAGCCGCTATGGGCGATTTGACTAACGATGCGCCCGGCGTGCGACGCCAGATCACTGTTCAAGATTTGCCTCCTCCGAGTTCAAATGCCATGGCAATTAACCGGGCGCGCGTTGTCCGACGTCCAGCAGATGCACGACTGCAAGTACCGCCCGGTTTCAAGATCGACCCTTATGCTGATGGTTTTCGCGATCCGCGTTTTCTACTCACTGCGCCTAATGGCGACATCTTCATCGTGGAAAGTCGTGCGAATCGAATCAAAGCGCTGCGCGATGCCAAAGGCAGTGGGAAACCAGACGTCGTCGAAACATTCGTCGAACAGGGTTTGAACAAGCCATTTGGAATCGCCTTTTATCCGCCCGGTGATGAGCCCCAATTCCTGTACGTCGCCAATACCGACGGCATAATTCGGTTTCCCTATCGCAATGGCGATCTCAAAGCGCGCGGACCGGCGCAACAACTAGCCGCTCATCTTTCGCCCGGCGGCTTATTGCGCGGCGGCGGACACTGGACACGCGACATCGTTTTCTCGCCAGACGGCAAAAAGATGTACGTGTCGATCGGTTCGCGTTCGAATGTGTCAGATAACAAAGCAGAAGCCGACCGCGCCTGCATCTTCGAGTTCAATCCCGATGGCACGGGGCAAAAGGTGTTTGCCTGGGGAATTCGTAACGCCGTCGGGATCGCATTTCGTCCCGGGACGAATGAGCTGTGGATGAGCACAAACGAGCGGGACGAGATCGGTGAAGATCTGCCCCCCGATTACATCAGCAGCGTGCGCCCTGGCGGTTTTTATGGTTGGCCATGGTTTTACATCGGCAATCATTCTGACCCGCGGCACAAAGGAAAACATCCCGAGCTTGCCAATAAGGTCGTCGTTCCGGATGTGCTCGTTGAGGCCCACTCGGCCAGCCTTAATTTGTGTTTCTACACCGGCGACCAATTTCCATCTGAATACAAAGGTGACATCTTCGCTGCGTTCCACGGTTCATGGAACCGGATGAAGCGAACCGGTTACAAGGTGGTACGCGTGCCATTCGATCACTCAACAGGCAAAGCGCGGGGGGAATATGAGGATTTCGTGACTGGTTTTGTAACGGCCGAAGGCAAAGTCTGGGGTCGCCCAGTGGGAATCACCGTTGCGAAAGATGGCAGCCTTCTCTTTAGCGAGGATGGGAACGGCACTATCTGGCGAGTCAGTCACGGTAGATAAGCCTGTCCTCTTCAATAACACACAAATCTCAGGAACAAGCCGCGTAGTTTACTTTTTGCCGCCCCAGACGTGAAACGTGTACGTGAAAGACACATAACCGAGCACTTTGTGCGGGCTATCGTTCGTCACAAAGACCGCCGAGCTGGCTTGAAAATCAGGAGTGACGTTCCATACAATTCCAACAGTTGAAGAATTGCCGGAACCGCTTTGCCAATCGACTTGGAGCCGCCAGGTTTGATTGAAATCATAGGCATATCCGAGCAGCGCTTCATTGCGAAAATCGGAATGAGTCGCGCCGGCGACGAATTGGTGCCGACCGTAATAGTAGCCGCCTATTGCAAAGGGTTGAGGAGCAACACGGTTGCGCGGCGACCAATTTAGAAAGCCAATCGAGAACAGGTACGGTTGTTTCGAGAGCAACCCAACTTCCGTCTCGATAATTGTGTCGTTAGGTTCAAAACCCTGGAAGATGTCCATTTCCAACCATTTGGCTAGTCCTATCTCCGCTTGCAATTGATATTGGCTGCCAATTCTATGGTCTTCCAGGTTGAAGCTGAGTGCGAGCGTGCCTTCCGGCTGAACATCAGGCGTTGCGATTTGATTCAATCCTTGTGTCGTAGCAAATGCCGACGGGGTACTTACAAGTATAGCAATCATCACTAGGATGATCCTCACGGAAGTGAATGGTTCTTCGCTGGCCGCGCTTCTAAACAAAGAATTCAACACGCTGCCGCGAGTAAACCGATTGCTCAGGAAGTTGTCGATTCTGTATTGAACACGGCCCAGTCGATTTCTAAAATCGCCTCAAGACGTGGGCTTCCAATTAACTAACTAAACCCTCTATCAGCATTCTATAACCTCCATAGTTCATAATGAGATCTAATAATACCTGGAAAGTCAGTCTCCTTGTGACAGTCCTAGTGGTTGGCGTATTGCGCGCTGCCCCGCCTGAATCCACAACCGAGCCAAAAACCGTTAAACTATTCGCGCGGGAGACATGGATCACGGTACTTGGCAAAACCACGACGGTTATGACTCTCACTCAAGCCAATGGAGAGGAAGGTTACACCCCGGAACAAGCCAAAGGATTTCATGTTGAAGTTGTTAATCAACTTCCTGTGTCAACATCCATCCATTGGCATGGCTTGATCCTACCCAGCTTGATGGATGGGGTGCCATTTGTTAGTCAGGATCCTATTCCGCCAGGAGGTTCCCACCGATACGATTTTCCCCTCGTGCAGAGCGGGAGTTACTGGATGCATTCCCACTATGGACTGCAGGAGCAGCAGCTTCTAGCCGCGCCGATGGTGATTCGCTCGCCGACGCAGTCCAGGTTGGCTAATGCTGAGTTTACGGTAATGCTCAGTGACTTCTCGTTCACGAGTCCGTCGGATATCCTCAAAGGTTTGTTGAAAAAAAACCAGGCGACCAATGGAAAGACACAGAAGAAAAACATGCCTGGACAGAAGGCGATGACCATGTCGCAACAGAAGCAATCTCTCGTCGTGCAGCAATGGGATGAAGTTTCGAAGAGGCTGATCTCGCGCGACGTTCAAACCGAGCTACCAGACATCGATGTGCAATACGACGCCCTCCTGGCCAATGGGCGGACGATTGACGATCCGCAGGTATTCAACGTCAAGCCTGGGCAAATTGTGTTATTGCGTACCATGGGAGCTGCGTCGGCAACCAATTTCTTCATCGATACCGGCAAGCTGGATGCAACCATCGTTGCCGCGGACGGAGAAGTCGTCCAACCTCTCAAAGGCAATTTCTTCCAGCTGTCCATTGCGCAACGGCTCGACCTGCTCGTTACTATTCCTGAGGCAGGCGGCGTTTTTCCGATCCTCGCACTAGGCGAAGGAACTTCTCTGCAGACCGGTGTGTTGCTCTCCACGCTCGGAGCGGAGACCCCAAAACAACCGTTGTCGACTCGGTCGCAGAAGACAATGGGCGGATTGGACAATACTCAGGAGGTTCGTCTCATCGCGCAGGAACCACTGCCCAATAAGTCGGCGCAGCGCACACTGCCATCCGTCCTTGGCGGGAACATGATGACATACACCTGGACGATTAATGGGAAACCGTATCCAAACCGTGACAGCCTTAACGTCAAAGAGGGCGAGCGGGTTGAACTTGTAATCTCCAACAAAACCGCAATGTCACATCCTATGCATTTACATGGGCATGTCTTTGAAGTTACTGAAATCGACGGACAGAAAATCGCCGGCGCAAAACGGGACACTATCCTGGTTCCCCCAAGGTCTACGATCAAAGTCGTCTTCGACGCCAACAACCCGGGTGTGTGGGCATATCACTGTCACATTCTCTACCATCTCGCGACGGGGATGTTCACAGTTGTGAAATACGAGAACGCTGATACAAAGTTTTGGAAGCCCGAAAAAGCGGCGAGCGAGCTTGAAAATCCCCTTAAGGTCAATAACGCTATCTCTTTTTGGAAAACAATGACAGCCGGTCTTCTTGCCTCCGAATGACCGGCGGCAGCGCCTTTGCGTCGTCTCATCTTCAGTTGATTTGACTCTGACGGACACAAAAGAGAATTGCCGCTCGCCGTCTTGCGCATAGTTTGCCTAAATCGGCATGAAGATTGGTTTTGCTCAAATTAACCCGACCGTCGGAGATTTGAGAGGGAACTGCGAACTGATCATCGGCGCTTATGAGCGGCTCGCCGCCGCAGGTGCAGAATTAATACTGACACCGGAACTCTCCCTTACCGGCTACCCCCCCCAGGATCTAGTTTTCAAGTCGCGCTTCGTCCCGGAAAATCTTGCTCTGCTGGAAAAACTGCATGCTCAGGTAGGGGAATCGGCATTGCTGGTCGGATTCGTGGATCGCAATGAGGGGCGGGGCAAACCGTTTCATAATGCTGCCGCTTTACTCGAGCGCGGCAAACCTATCCGAAAGACGTACAAGTCGCTTTTGCCTACGTACGACGTTTTTGATGAAGACCGTTATTTCGAGCCGGCGCCGCGCGTCCAGCCATTTGAGGTGCAAGGGAAGAAAATCGGTGTGACCATTTGCGAGGACATCTGGACAGACGAATATCTGCCGCGACCGCTTTACGACGTCGAACCCGTGCGCTCCCTCGTAGAGCAAGGGGCAGAAATCATTCTCAATCTGAGCGCATCGCCGTTTCGTCTGGGAGCGCCGGCGTGCCGGCTCGAAATGATCGCGGCGCAAGCCCGGACTTATCAACGGCCAATCTATTATTGCAACGTTGTTGGCGGGAACGATCAACTGATCTTCGATGGAAACTCGATCGCTGTGAATTCTTCGGGCGATTCTATCGCGCAGTTGGCGGCATTTCGTGAAGACGAGAAGATCGTCGATACGAATTCGATCGACGCGATAGAATTTCGCGAAGCCAAGACAGAGGAGCAACTTTTGGCCGCTCTTTCACTCGGGCTTCGCGATTACTGTCGCAAATGCAACTTCCGTTCCGCGGTGGTGGGTCTGAGTGGTGGTGTCGATTCCGCAGTCACTGCGGCCGTCGCGGTCGATGCACTGGGCGCAGAGAACGTGACCGGCGTTTCCATGCCCAGCCCCTACTCGTCCCGCGGCAGCATCGAGGACGCGCGCGGCCTCGCTCGCAACCTCGGAATCAAATTTGTAGAAATCCCGATCGCCGAGGCGTTCAAAGTTTTCAAAGCGCAGTTCAAAGACATTTTCAAAGGCCTGCCGGAAAACGAGACGGAAGAGAACATGCAGCCACGCTTACGCGCCATGACGTTGATGGCGCTGTCGAACAAGTTCGGTCACCTCGTGCTCAGCACTGGCAACAAGAGCGAGCTGTCCGTGGGTTACTGCACGATCTACGGTGACATGGCAGGTGGCCTTGGCGTAATCAGCGACGTGCCGAAGACGACGATTTATGAGTTCGCACGCTGGATCAACAGGAGGGGCGAGATCATTCCGACATCCACCATCGAAAAGGCGCCCAGTGCCGAGTTAAAACCAAATCAAAAGGACCAGGACACGTTGCCGCCGTATGAAATTCTCGACCAAATCCTGCAGCTTTACGTAGAAGAAAACTTGAGCGCACGCGACATCATTGCGCGCGGGTTCGACGAGAAAACGGTGCGCTGGGTGCAACGCCGCGTTGATCTAAATGAGTACAAGCGGGAGCAAGCGGCGCCCGGTTTGAAAGTAACAAGCCGCGCCTTTGGGATGGGCCGCAAAATGCCGATTGCGCAGAGGTACCTGGATTAAGCGAAAATCGTGCACCGTGCAGGATACCAGCGTTTCTAAGCCGCCGCTGGTTCGCCACCAACACGCCAAGACTTGGGTCGTCTTTATAGCTTGTCGGAACATCACAGTTGCCAGTCCTGGATCTAAACTGCACGAGCGCCAAATATCGCTCCTGCCATTTCTGCGTACCGCCGCGCCATGAAAACCCTGCTTCTTCTAGGAGCTTCACACGCGTTGCCTGCAACGATCCCCGATTATAAAGCTGACGTTGCTGGCTTACCCAATTGGCGCGATCCTGGATACATCGAAGTTTGTGCGAATAGCGGTCGATTGGTTACTGCGATCGGACATCGGCGAAGTGATCAAGCAGATTGTCCATGATCAGGAGCACTTCCCGGATTATCAGATTCCCAGAAAACCCGCCGGGCGAAAAAAGGGAAGGCGAAAACGCCGCTCGGCAACGCAGAATAAACTGTCGCTTTTTGCCTCGATCCGGCGGTCTAGATCGAACCGTTCCAAGAGTGGCGCGTTATGCGCCCGCGTCAGCACGGAAGTATCCAAAACCCATTAACAAACCAAACAATCCGCCTTCTAAATGCCGAACACTTCGGCACAATTTTTCCCATGACTCCGCTTTTATCGGGCGATTGCGAGGGAAGCGACCGGATTAGACGGAATAATTCCGGAAAATATTACGGAAAAATTCCATCCAGTTATTGAGAAATTTTATGAGCAAAAATTGACTTCACTGATATTCCTTACCCCTTTTGGGTGCATTCGTATCATCTATCGAAGCCTCAAACATAGACGCAAAAGAAAGGATTCAGCCATGAAGGAATTACCAAAAGCGACAACGGACGGGTTCAAAAGGATTTTCCACGGAGAGGTGGTTTTTCCAGGGGACGTGAATTACGACGAGGTACGACAGATCTGGAACGCCATGATCGATCGCAAGCCGGCGCTCATCGCCCGCTGCAAATCGGCCGAAGATGTTGTGCAAGCGGTCCATTTCGGACGCAACCAGGATCTGCTCGTCGCGATCCGCGGCGGCGGCCACAACATCGCGGGCAACGCGGTTTGCGATGACGGTCTCATGATCGATCTCTCGCTCATGAAAAAGGTCGGCGTTGATACGGAGGCCCGGCGCGCCACAGTCGAGCCGGGGTGCACGCTGGGCGACTACGACGCGGCGACGCAAACTCACGCCCTCGCTACGCCCACAGGGATCAACTCCACGACTGGCATAGCCGGCCTCACGCTCGGTGGCGGGTTTGGCTGGTTGAGTCGCAAGTTCGGGATGACGATCGACAACCTGCTTTCCGCGAATGTTGTGACCGCGGATGGCAAACAACTCCACGCGAGCGAGGCGGAGAACGCCGACCTTTTCTGGGGATTGCGAGGCGGTGGCGGAAACTTTGGCATCGTCACCAGTTTCGAATTCCAGCTCCATCCCGTCGGGCCAAACGTGCTGAGTGGGCTGATAACTTTCCCCTTCGCCGAGGCGAAACCCGTTATCACGCAGTTCGCCCGGTTCACAGAGGCGATGCCGGATGAACTCAATGTCTGGATGGTGACGCGCAAAGCGCCCCCGCTTCCCTTTTTGCCGGCAGACGTGCACGGCAAAGAGATTGTCGTGCTGGCCCTGTGTTATGCGGGCGATCCGGCGGAAGGCGAGAAACTGATCGCGCCCCTGCGAAAGTTCGGCACGGTCCTTGGTGAATACGTGGGTGTGCAGCCGTACGTCGCCTGGCAGCAGGCTTTCGATCCGCTTCTGGCGCGGGGGGCGCGCAATTATTGGAAGTCGCACAATTTCATCAGCCTGAGCGAAGGCGCGGTTGACGCCATCGTCGAGTACGCGAGCAAGCTGCCGTCGCCGCATTGCGAAATATTTGTCGGCTCGATCGGCGGCGAGACAGCCCGCGTCCCGGCGGAGGCGATGGCCTACTCGAGCCGTGACGCCAATTACGTCATGAATGTGCATGGGCGCTGGGAGACAGCGGCCGAGGACGCCTCCGTCATCTCGTGGGCACGTGAGTTCTTCGCCAAGTCGAAACCGTTCGCGAGTAGCGGCGCCTATATTAACTTCATGACCGAAGAAGAGGCCGACCGCATCGAATCGGCTTACGGGCCGGTTTACAACCGGCTGGCGGCTCTGAAGAAGAAATACGACCCGACGAATTTCTTCCGAATGAATCAGAACATCCGGCCGGCCTGAGACGGCCGCGGTGCCGCGCGGGTTTGCTTGCCTCAAGCTGAGCGCTCACTTTTTGAATTTGCGCTGCCTAGAACCCTTTAGAATCGGATTCCGAAAAGGGTACTTAAGTTACCTTGGTAAGTCGTGGAACAGGCGCGGCTTGCCTTGCGCCTTGCTGGGCGATATTCTCTGGCTGTCTCGGGTGGGGCGCACCCAGTAATAACAAATAAACCAGCCACGTAAAACGTGGCAAAACAAACGGAGGAATCGTGATGAAGCGAGTCATATTGTCAGTTGTAGCAGTCGTCGCGTTGGCGGGCGCTGCTGTGAATCTGCAGGCGCAGGACGCGGCAAAGGTGGATGCGAAACATTACACGGTG
>DASSFL010000038.1:0-11274 GCA_035694525.1 Candidatus Udaeobacter sp.
TGGACGGCCAAATCTCGTTTTTCAAAATCGGGCTGCAACTTTACACCGCGGAAGGTCCGGAAATTGTGCGCGCTGTTTCGTCCACAGGCTCCAAGGTTTTTCTCGATCTCAAGTTGCACGACATTCCAAACACGGTCGCCCGAGCCGTCGAATCCGCGGGCCGCCTTGGTGCGCAAATGCTCACCGTCCACTTGAGCGGCGGCAGCGAAATGATCCGCGCCGCAACCACGGCACGAGCAAACAATATGTTGCTCCTGGGTGTAACTGTTCTAACGAGTTCGACGGAAGAGACGCTGCGCGAAATTGGAATCGCGAGCGGAATAGCCGATCAAGTTTTGCGCCTGGCAAAACTCGGTGTTGATACAGGAATCGATGGAGCTGTAGCCAGTCCGCACGAAATCAAATCTCTTCGTCGCGAATTCGCTCACAAGATGAAGATCGTTGTGCCGGGAATTCGACCGAGTTGGTCCGAGCCTGGCGATCAAAGGCGAATAATGACTCCGCGCGAGGCGCTCGATGCCGGTGCAGACTACCTGGTAATTGGTCGACCCGTTACCGGGCACCAAAACCCGCGAGAAGCCCTCGCTAAAATTCTGGACGAGCTTCCAAACTGATTGTCATGTCGAGCGAAGTCGAGACATCTCTCGATATTTCCAGAAGAGATCAGAGATTTCTCGACTTCGCTCGACATGACAGGCGTGAGAATACAACACAATGCCTGTTCTCCTCACTGGATGTCTATCACGACCACACGCCGCACTCGGCCGCGATGAACATGGCAATCGACCAAGCGCTGCTCGAATCCGCCACCATTCCGCTAATTCGTTTTTATCGCTGGCGGTCCTCTGCTCTCTCATTTGGATACTTTGGCCGATTTACCGATATCGCTCGGTATCAGTGCGAACGCGATTTGGTTCGCCGTTGGACTGGCGGTGGAATTGTGTTTCATGGAGAAGATCTGACGTATTCCCTCGTGATTCCCACCAGCGACACGGCCTTTGCTGAATCATCGATATCGATTTATGAAAAGATTCACCAGGCCTTGTGCGATGCGTTGAGTGAAACAGGATGGCGCGCCGTTGTAGCCGCGGCCGTTGACTCCGACCCAGGCAGCGCAACGGTGGCCACTCGGACCGGCATCAGCGACGCCGGCTACAGCTGTTTTGCAAACCCTGTGCGTGCGGACGTGATGATCGATGGCCGCAAAATCGCTGGCGCAGCCCAACGCCGGACCCGCCGCGGTCTCCTACAACAGGGCAGCATTCAGGGAATCGATCTTGAGAGCGATCTCGCGCAACGATTTGCACGAGAGCTGTCCACAGATCGTAGCGAGCGAAAGGTCGACGAAAAAATTTTGAACCGAGCGCGAGAGCTCGCTGAACAAAAGTACGGCACCGAAAGTTGGCTGCGAAAACGCTGAGTGCCGCTGGACACGTTGGCGCGTGTTGCCTGAAAATTTACGCTCGTGTTGCTTTGACAACACACAACCCGCGCCGCTATTCTCGCCTCGTGGAACTTTTCGCGCGCTCACGGCCGAGCCTGACTGGCACTGCAGCGGCCGCTTCTGCCGCCGGCTCGCTAGCCAAAGTGGCGAAGTTGGTTCAGCCGCATCTTGAAAAAGTCGAGGCACGCATTGCGCAGCAAGCGGCGGCCTTCGATCCGGCAATCGAAGGCTACGTTGTGTACGCCGTCGGCAGCCGGGGGAAACGTTTGCGGCCACTGCTGACGCTTCTGGCTGGTGGCGCAACTGGCGAGATTAACTCGGGACATATTGATCTTGCCGTGATTGTCGAGCTCATCCACATCGCGACCTTGATGCACGACGACGTGATGGACGAAGCGGAGCGTCGCCGCGCGCAGCCTACTGCGAATGCGCGGTGGGGAAATTCGCTCAGCGTTTTGCTGGGCGATTGCCTGTTTGCACATGCGCTCACGTTATCGACAAGTTTTGAAAACGCAGACATTGGACGGGCGATCGCGCGTACGGCCGCAACGGTTTGCTCCGGCGAAATGATTCAGACGCAACGCAAATTCGATCTCAACCTGGGCGTTCAGGATTATTTGCGGATCGTAGAAATGAAGACGGGCTCGTTGTTCTCAGTGGCGGCGGAGCTTGCTGCCGTAATCAGCGAGGCGAACCAAGGCGTGATCCAAAGATTCAAGAATTTTGGATTTCAAATTGGCACCGCTTACCAGATCTATGACGATTGTGTTGATCTTGCTGGGAATGAAGGAGCAACCGGAAAGACCCTCGGGACCGATCTTCGCAAAGGCAAGTTTACACTGCCGGTTTTGATCTTCCTGCGCTCAGCATCGGAGTTTGAACGGGAGCGATGTTGCCAGCTTGTTCTTGAAGAGCGGGTCGATGAAATGATTGAGCTGTTGAAGAACGGCGCGACTAACGGCGCGCTAAATGAATCAATTACGGCCGGCAGCGATTTGATTCGGGAGGCGCAAGGCGGCCTGGATGAAATCGGGTCCAATCCTTACGCCGAGGCACTTTTCTTCCTCGGTGACGCGCTGTGTGAGATGTTTGATCAACTTCGCGTCTGATGTCTTGATGGAGGGTCGAGCTGCTGCGAGACTCGGGCTCGGCGTCGCGGGAGCTCCGCGCTCCAGATTCTGATATGTCGCAGCTGAAAATCCGCGAAATGCCGCAGGATGAGCGGCCGCGCGAAAAATTGCTCGCACGAGGTCCCGATGCGCTGACCAATCCGGAATTAATCGCAATCCTACTGCGCACTGGGCGGCGTGGAATGAATGTGATAGAGGTCGCTCGCGAACTTCTGAACAAATACAAGTCCTTCGCGGAATTGAGTCGCTGTTCTGTTAACGAGCTTAGAGCAATCAAGGGAATTGGTCCGGCCAAGGCATTGGAATTGGTCGCGGCGTTTAATCTGGGGAAACGTTTCGCGCAGGAACCATTGTTCCAGCAAAAACTCGATTCGCCGGAATTGATTCATGAATTGCTGGGCCGTGAAATGCGCATGCTGCGAACTGAGTCGCTCCGCGTTGTTTTGCTCGACACGCGTTACCGTTTGATGCGCGTCGAGTCGGTGTCGGTGGGAAGCATGAATGAGAGCATTGCTCATCCGCGCGAGATCTTTCGACCAGCGATTACTTATTCAGCTTATGCGGTCATCGTCGTGCACAATCATCCGTCCGGCGACGCATCGCCCAGCCAGACAGACCACAGCCTCACGAGGCGTTTGGCAGAGGCGGCCGAATTGTTGCAAATCAAATTGCTCGATCACATCATCGTCGGCGCGCCATCGGAAGGGAATCCAGGTTACTTCAGTTTCAAAGAAGCAGGCGTGCTGTGAGGCAGTAAATGATCGAGACAAAGGTTCATCCCACAGCGATTGTCGACCCGAGCGCGAAAATCGGCGCCAGTGCCGAGATCGGGCCGTTTTCGATAGTTGGATCGCAGGTGACGATCGGCGACAAAACGATCGTACAATCGCACGTCGTCATTGAAGGGGAAGTCACGATCGGCTCTGGCAATCTTATCGGCCATGGCGCGATCATCGGTACGCCGCCACAGGATGTATCGTTTTCGCCCCAACGAAGAACGAAGGTCGAGATTGGGAACAACAACATCATCCGCGAATACTGCACCATTCACCGCGGCACGGCCGACGAAAGCTCGACGAAAATCGGCGACAAGAATTTTCTGATGACCGGAGCGCACATAGGTCACAATTGCCTGATCGGAAACAACGTCATCATTGCGAACAATTGTTTGCTCGCTGGCTACGTGCGCGTGGATGACGGCGCATTTCTCGGCGGTGGCTCGGCCTTTCATCAGTTCATGCACATCGGGCGACTGGTGATGGTGCAGGGCAGTTCCTCATTCGGAAAGGATCTTCCGCCGTTCGTAATCGCAGCTGAACGCAATTGGGTTTTCGGCTTAAACGTGGTTGGGCTTCGTCGGGCCGGATTCAGCGCAAAAGATCGGGAAGACGTCAAAGCAGCGTTCAAACTTGTTTACTTGAGCGGACTAAACATTTCGCAGGCGCTGGAAAAGGCGACGACGATGAAGCTCGGCAAGATGGGTCGCGAGTTTGTCGACTTCGTGGGGAACGCCAAAAAACGCAGCATTTGTCCTCTCAAACGCGGCATCAGCGAGCAGATGTCAATCTAACGAGAAGTAGACGAACGTTCGTAAAAGGTCACGAACAATTGCTCGCCTAATTCGCAATCGTCGGATTGAGTCCAAGCAACGCAAGCATGCGGCCGGTTTTTCCTTTTTCGGCGCGGTACGAGTAGTAACGATCAAGATTACAAGCAGTACATATGCCGGAATCACGAATTTCGTTCACGCCGAGCCCGCGACATTGCCGGACAATTTCGGATGCGAAATCGACTTCGTAATGCGGCGGGCGAATGCAGGGACTGAGTTGCACGATCATGTTTGCAGGATCTGAGCCGAAGCGATCAATCATTTGTTTGATTGCGTTGGAAACGACGCCGAGCTCGGTGCCTTTGCGACCGGAATGAACCAGACCGATAGCGGGCGTTTTTGGATCGACAAGGTAAGCCGCGCAGCAGTCAGCGACGTAAACGCCCAGCACGATTCCTTGTTGATCAGTGATGATGCCATCGCAGCCGGGGAATTCAGGGCCCACAGTGCCGTGGCTACAACTATCGATCACTGCGATCCTGTTCCCGTGAATTTGTTGGGCGGTGAATACGGGCCAATCGCCGACGCCGATTGCATTCCGAATTTCCCGGTGCGCCGCATCGAGCCTCTTCAGTACTTCGACTTTGTCATGCGACACGTCGACGCCTGGAATTCTCTGCGCAAAAGCGTGACGACAGATTCCCACGGCGCTAAGCGCGCTAAACTGCTCGAACGGAGACTGCATCATTGCGCGAAGTTCAAATCCCAAAAACCAAACCGCGAGCCGCGATGGTCATCCTGAGCGGAGCTAAGGATCTCTTTTTGTTTAAGGCGTTGACCCGAGATATTTCGCTCCGCTCAACATAGTAGCGAAAGGCATTTACCGTCGTTGGAAATCTAAGCCTTCTCCATCGCCTGGAATTTGGAATTTGAGGCCTATTTAGAATTTGAAGTTCGGGATCTTCCAGTCCGAATTCGCGGCTCGTCATCGTCACTTTGCTTTGGCTTTCCTTCCGCGTCCACGCCACTGCCAGTGTAATAGGTCTTCGTTTTCGTGGCACGCGGCGCGAGGTCGGCGAACATCTCGTCGTAGGTACTTTGCTTGCCCGTGGCCCGGTCGAACTCTGCTAACGACGAGTTATATCCGAATAGTGCTTGCAGGCGCGTCGACTGCGCGGTGAGCAGCTGCACCTGGGCATTGAGCACATCCAATTGAACTCCCGCGCCCGCATCCAGACGCGCCTTGGCCAGACGCAACGCTTCGTCGGCGAGTTCGACGTTTTTCTCCTGGCTCTTAACCAGCTCCTCGTTTTGCTGCAGATTTGAATAGGCTTGTTGAATTTCCAGTTCCACCTGGCGAACGTCATCGTCGTACGTGATCTTGGTTTCGGAAAGCAGAGCGCGCTGTTGTATGACCTGGCCAGCGATTGCGCCACTGTCCCAGATCGGCAGGCTCCCCTGGACCAATGCGAGCCACCCTTTTGAAATATCATGCCAGCTGGAGTTGACGGGTGAACTGACCCATTCGGCGCCTCCGGTCGTACTGATATTGGGGAGCCACTGGCCTGCTGTCGCGCGTACTTGTTGGAGCTGGTTCAATACGTTTGCCCGCGCTTGTTTGAGAAACGGTCGCCGCTCCTTTCCCATCTCGATCGCGTCGGCCAGATTAATTGGTCGCGGGATGTATGGCATTTCGCCTATCACCTCCAAGGGCGGATTTTCCCCGCGTCGCGGCTGGAAGTACAGGCCGAGTGTCTTGGCCAGTTGCAACTTCGATATTCGCAAATTGTTCTGCGCGGTAATCAGCAGCGGAAGTTGGTTGTAATACGCCACCTCCGCTTGTAGCACGTTGAAGCGCGGAACCGTTCCCGCTTCGAAGCGGTTCTGCTGGTCCTTTAGCTGAGCGTCCAGAAGCTCCACCGATTGCTGGTTCACCTTGACCAGCTCGCGATTGACGATGATCTGATAAAACTGCGTTTTCACTGTGGCGATGAGTTGGTCCAGAGTATTGCGAAACGCGAAGTAGGCGCTGTCACGCTGAAAAAACGTGCCCCGGATCTGATTGAAAGTTGTGCCGTTAAAAATGAGCTGCCTCCCGAGAACAGAGATGTTGTAGGACACATCGCTTACCTCAGTAGCCGTAATCCCTGGGGTTGGCGACGCAGCTGCCGCCTGCGATCGCTGCGAGGTAACAAGTTCCGCGGTCCCGGTGCTGGTCCCCGGCGAGGTACCACCAGTCGTTGTACCGGTCGTGGTGCTTGATCCTAATATGCGGGCGCCACTCAGATTTGGATCAATCCATTCAAATTCCGCGGTCGCGTTGACCTGTGGCAGGGCCTGCGCGCGGATCTGGATGATAACGCCTTTGGTGCGCTTGATCTCTTGTTCCGCTTCAAGGAGGGTGGGATTCTGTTGGAGCGCTGTCAGGATCGCCTGATCAAGAGTAAAAGTGGGAACCTTACTAGCCGAATTTGTTCCCCTGCCGGATCTTGTTTCGCTGCTGGACCTTGTTGTTTCGGTACCGCCAAAACTCCGGAGACCAAGGACGCCGGAGACTGCAAAAATCCCCAGGAAAATAAAAAATCTTTTCATACAGGTTCTGCGATTAGATGCGCGAAGAGAAGCGTGCGGATTTAACGCTCAGCATTTTACCGCAGTCTGATAGCACTGCCGCCAGGTAAGTGAAAATCATTTCGATTGGCAGTAATCGTAAATTTTAGTGTAGATCTGTAACCACGCTTTTTGCTCATCGCGAGTGAGGTGTTCCAAAACTTTCATCAGATTGCCAACCATTTCTTCGCGAATCCGCCGGACGAGCGCCGAACCCTTCGGCGTAATGCAAACCATTACCTTGCGGCGGTCATCTGGCGCAACAGAGCGCACCACGTAACCAAGATTCTCAAGGCGCGCCACCAAACCGCTGGCCGCCGCAGTGGTGTGCCCCATCTTCTTCGCAATCGCAGACATAGTGAGGACTTCTTTTTGATCGAGGAACGCGAGAAGAAAAAACTGCACAAAGGAGACGTTCCCGGGCGCGAGTTCCTTACAAAGACGCAGCAAGAAACAGCGCTGCATCTCCAGGACAATATGCGAAAGCCTTTCCGCATCCGCACGAATTTGATCGGTCGGACTTCGTGCAAACGCGGTGAGCATTCCCGTATTCAAGCCGAGTAAGCTAGAAATGCGGGCATGGCCTGTCAACCCACTCCGGGCACGAGAATTGGTTAATCCCAGGTTTGAACATCGACAATTTCACCTGCTCTTAACGACCCACCCACAGCAATGCGCAACAGCGCGTTTGACTGGCTCAACCCAAAAAGCGCATGCGATTCCTGGCGCCCGACGGGCACGAATGTTCCGTTCTCGATTCTGCCGCGAACGTAGTGAGGGCGATCGCCTTCGTTCGCGAGATCGGCGGTCAATCTTGCCGATGTTTTCGGCAGATTGAGGCTGTTCGCGCCCATCATTTTCAAGATCGCCGGATGCACAAACTGCAGAAAAGTTACAAACGCTGACACAGGATTTCCTGGCAAACCGAATACAGCACATCCACCGGCTTCACCGAAAAGAAATGGTTTCCCCGGTTTAATGGCCACACGCCAGATGTCGATCTTGGCTCCGACTGTGCGTAATGCTGCTTGGACCAGGTCATGCTCGCCGACTGAGACGCCACCGGTAATAACAAGGATATGATTTTTGATTCCGCGCTGGATCGCTTGGATCAATCGTTCGCGGTGGTCGGGGCAATGTTCGGCTGATTTCACGGATGCACCGCAGTGTTGCACCAGAGCCTGAAGCAATGCCAAATTGCTGTCGTAGATTTGCCCCTGATCGAGCTTACTTCCTGGCGTGACGACCTCGTCGCCAGTAGAAACGATTGCTGCGTTTACCTGGCCGCCGACTGTTACATCAGCAAAACCCTGAGACGCCACAAGAGCAATCGTCGTTGTGCGAATCCTTTCGCCGCGGCCGAGAATTTTCTGGCCTTCCGTTAAATCGCAACCGCGCCGCCGAATGAATTCACCGGGATGGACATCCACATTCACAACGATCTCGTCCCCTTCGCGCGTCGCGTCTTCCTGCATGACAACCGCGTCCGCGTCGGCAGGTATCGGCGCCCCTGTGAAAATCCGAACCGCCTCGCCAGGAGAAATCCGAAGCCGCCGATCCACGCCAGCCGGCTGCTCACCGATCACTTGCAATCGCGCTCCTTTCCTGGATGAGTTGGCCACGATGGCATAGCCGTCCATGGCTGAATTATCGAAAGCCGGCAACGACAACCCTGCGACAACACTACGTGCGCTGAAACAGCCCAGCGCGCCCGAAAGCGGGACCGTTCGTTCCGGCCTGGGACTGACCGCTTCCAGAATTCGATTGCGCGCTTCTTCCTCGCTGATCATCGCCAATCACTTCAATCAGCAATCAGCGATTGGCAATCAGCAATTCTTCGCGATATTCTCGCTTTGCTTTTGGTGAGGTGGCTGAGTGGTCGAAAGCAGCGCTTTGCTAAAGCGCCGTAGCCCAAAAGGCTACCGAGGGTTCGAATCCCTCCCTCACCGGTGCCCTCGTGAGAAGCAGAAGGTCTCCGAGTAAACAACATTTTTGCTTATTCTCCCTACGCAAAGGGAAGGATTATCAACGTGAGCCTCTTCACGCATGGCGAAGTCGCGCTTTGTCCGCACACCGGCTATAAAAACACGTTCCTAGGTTTGCATTAGCTCCAGGGCGACGGACGCGCTGCGGGTTCATCGCGTCCGGAAAAGTAACGGAAACGTTTCTTTTGTTAGCCTTCAGAGGATTGGATTATCAGCCATATGGAAACCATGCGTACCGAAAAGAACAGCCTTGGGTTGGTCGAAGCGCCATCAGACAAACTTTTGGGGGATGCAAACAGCCGGATGGAAATGTCCTCCACCCCTGCTCAGGACGTTTATGAGATCCGGCCCCGTAAGGACCGGAACGGCTTTGATCTAATTAGCGATGGCCTCCGGCGCGGCCCTATCTGGTATGCAGGACCCGATGCAGTCCGTAAAGCGGTCGCATTCGCGAAGTACCGTTCTCTCTCGCATTCACGCTGGGCGATCATCCGGGTGTTCAATGAAGCGGGCAAAGTCACCGAGATACACGAGCAATAGGGGCGATTCTAAAAGCAGTCGGCGGCTACCGATCGACGATTGATTCTGCCGGGGAAAGTGCGAGTAATCGTCCAACCCAGGAGAATCTCACCATGGGCGCGTTGACCGATAAAGTGGCACTCATCACCGGCGGTAGCACTGGCATCGGCTTTGCCACGGCGCAGCAGTTCGTCGCCGACGGCGCGTACGTATTCATCACTGCGCGACGGCAAAAGGAGCTCGATCAAGCCGTGAGCACGATTGGCAAGAACATCACCGGCATCGTGGGCGACGTGTCCAAGCCTGCCGATCTCGACCGCATCATGGCGACCATCCAGAAGCAGAAGAAGCACCTTGACATCCTGTTTGCCAACGCCGGGGTCGCCACCTATCAGCGCCTGGGCAAGATCACTGAGGAGGAATTCGATCGCCACTTCAATATAAACGTCAAGGGGGCGCTGTTCAGCGTGCAAAAAGCGTTGCCTCTCCTTCGCGACGGCGCGTCAATCATCTTGTGTTCTTCGGTGGTTGGCTCGAAGGGGCTGGGAAACAATAGCGTCTACAGCGCCACGAAGGCCGCGTTGAGATCGTTCGCGCGCACCTTCACTACCGATCTCAAGGAGCGGAAGATTCGCGTCAACGTCGTCAGCCCAGGGCCGATTAAGACGCCCGGTCTGGAGAATCTTGCTGGTGCGTCGGGCGACAAACTGGAAGCGTTGTTCGCCAACACGGTGCCACTCGGCCGGATTGGGCGCCCCGAAGAGATCGCCAAAGCGGTGTCGTTCCTCGCTTCGAATGCCGCCAGCTACATCACGGGCGCCGAGTTATTCGTCGACGGCGGCTTCGCACAGGTGTGATGCTGCCAATGCGGAGCGCCGGCGTTGAGTCCGTCGTTTGAGCAGCGCAAAACCAAAAATTTATGACAGCTACACCTGATCGCAATGGAATCGTCGCCCGCTGCGACAGCGGCACAGAAGCCCCGCCCTGGCGCGTGTTATGCAAGCCGGTCGTGGTGCTCTGATTCGAGTACCTGCTACGGCTCACCGGGGCGGCCGACTTGGGCGCGGCTTAGGCGTATGCCTTGGCGGGGCAGTCGCGGTCGGCGTCGCAGTAGCCGTCGTCGTGGCCGTTGGCGTTGGGCTTGGCGGCAGCGTTGCACTTGGAGAAGGACTCGGGGTCGGGTTTGGCGTCGCTGTTGATGTTGCCGTGGCTGTCGGTGTAGGTGCTGGTGTCGATGTTGGTGTTGGTGATGGCTGGCCTCCTTGAACTAATGGATGCGGATAAGTGTAAGGAGTATATCCCGGCATCGGGGTATCATTGAAAAAGTGAATGTTCTGCCGAATCGAGGGGAAGTTCGGCTCAAAATTGATGTGGTTCCCGGACTCATCAATGTTGTTCCATGAATAACACGGCTCAACGACTTGGTTCCATCCCGGCGGAACAACCGGATTATATCCGCCACTTATCACGGAATTGACTGCTCCGGCTCCTGGTTGATCCAGAGCAATATCAACCTTGCGAATCTCTAGGGAATCGCCAGCGGCAAATGAGGTAGCTGTCTCGCCGCCATATATCACGTTGTTAACATAAGTCAGCGTGTTCGATGTGTTGGTGATAATTACGGTAAATGGAAGACTGCTACCGGCGGTCGTTCTGCGAAGCGAGTATCCTGCCCATTGATTCGTTGTCCAGTTAGCGCCGGAAGCAGTTACGGTCTGTCCAGAGCTATTACGCGCAGCGGTTCCTGTAAAAGCTGCGGGAGCAACATTCTTGTCCCAAGGGTTTGCTCCGTCCGCCCCGCCCCATGGCGTATATGCGTGAACGCTCCTGAAGTTATTGAGTCCGTAAACGGCCAGCGCTCCCCAGTAACCTTTTATGGAGTTATCATGTATCAAAACTCCGCCCGAACGTGAGCCGCCCAAGAATCTATTGCTGCTGTCACCGTTAAAAGTGTTGTTGTAAATTTCCATTGCCCGACACCCACGGGGTCGCCCCGTGCTTTCGGTTCCATGGTTATCAACCTCGTAACCGCCGTTA